>NZ_JBWKNG010000003.1:0-299079 GCF_059415465.1 Pseudomonas sp. GW821-FHT10C09 | reverse complement strand
CGTCCCCTAGGGGACTCGAACCCCTGTTACCGCCGTGAAAGGGCGGTGTCCTAGGCCACTAGACGAAGGGGACGCAAAACCTTCTATACAACTGATCAGTGCTGAGAGCTGATCGATTCAAGGCCGGTGTGGCCAGACCTTGAACTGTAAAATTGGTGGAGCTAAACGGGATCGAACCGTTGACCTCTTGCATGCCATGCAAGCGCTCTCCCAGCTGAGCTATAGCCCCGATTTATCGCCTGGCGGCGGAGCAGCATCTTGCGACACTGCTTCTGTAAAACTGGCGTCCCCTAGGGGACTCGAACCCCTGTTACCGCCGTGAAAGGGCGGTGTCCTAGGCCACTAGACGAAGGGGACGCAAACCCTTCTATACAACAGATCAGCGCTGAGTGCTGATCGCTTCAAGGCCGGTGTGGCCAGACCTTGAAGTGTAAATTGGTGGAGCTAGACGGGATCGAACCGTCGACCTCTTGCATGCCATGCAAGCGCTCTCCCAGCTGAGCTATAGCCCCTCATCGCTGAGGACGGGGCGAATCTTAATGGCGGATCGAAAAGCTGTCAAACTTATTTTTAAAATATTTCAAAGTTTTTTGCCGACATAACAATCACTTACCGCCCTCCCCCCGGAAAATCAGGGGGAGCGCCGAAGATCGCGATCAAATGATCGCGCCCTTCGGCGGTTGCTGCTGGGTCAAACGTCCTCAGGCGATGTTGCCCAAGAGTTTTTCCCATTCCTTGTTTTCTTTCTTCGACACGCCGCCCAGCAGGTCAATCGCCTGACGCAGGCGGAAACGAGTCAGGTCCGGACCGAGGATTTCCATCGCATCCAGCACCGACACCGAGCTGGCCTGCCCCGTGATCGCCGCGAACATCAGCGGCATGGCGTCACGCAGCTTCAGTTCCAGCGATTCGACCACTGCCTGAATCGTCGCGGTGATGCTGTCCTTTTCCCACTGACGCAGGCTTTCCAGCTTCCACAGGATCAACTGCATCAACTGACGAACCTGATCGCCCGACAGCTTCTTGGATTCGAACAGCTTGGCATCCGGATTCACGCCACCGGCAAAGAAGAACCCGGCCAGCGGAGCCACTTGGCTGAACGTTTCAACCCGGCCCTGAACGTGCGGCGCGATCTTCATCATGTACTCAGGGTTCAGCGCCCAGGTTTGCAGGCGCGAAGCGAACTCTTCCACTGGCAGGTCACGCAACCACTGGCCGTTGAGCCAGGACAGCTTCTCGACGTCGAAAATCGGTCCGCCCAGCGAGACACGGCTCAGGTCGAAATTGTCGACCATTTCCTGCAACGAGAATTTCTCGCGCTCGTCCGGCATCGACCAGCCCATGCGCCCCAGGTAGTTGAGCATCGCTTCCGGCATGAAGCCCATACGCTCGTAGAACGTTACCGAGGTCGGGTTCTTGCGCTTGGACAGCTTGCTCTTGTCCGGGTTACGCAGCAGCGGCATGTAGCACAGCTCCGGTTGTTCCCAGCCGAAGTACTCGTAAAGCAGGATCAGTTTCGGTGCCGATGGCAGCCACTCCTCGCCGCGCAGGACGTGGGTGATGCCCATCAGGTGGTCGTCGACCACGTTAGCCAGGAAGTAGGTCGGCAGGCCGTCGGTCTTCATCAGCACTTGCATGTCCATGCGATCCCATGGGATCTCGACGTCGCCACGCAGCATGTCCGGCACCACGCACACGCCTTCGCTCGGCACTTTCATGCGGATTACGTGAGGTTCGCCTGCGGCCAGGCGGCGCGCGACTTCTTCCTTGGAAAGCAACAACGCACGGCCGTCGTAACGCGGGGTTTCGCCGCGAGCCATTTGCTCGGCGCGCATCTGGTCCAGTTCTTCGGCGGTGCAGAAGCACGGGAAGGCATGGCCCATTTCAACCAGTTGCTGGCAATACTTCTGATAGATATCGCCGCGCTCGCTCTGACGGTAAGGACCGTGCGGGCCGCCGACGTCCGGGCCTTCGCTCCAGTCGATACCCAACCAGCGCAGGGCGTCGAAAATCTGCTGTTCGGACTCGCGGGTCGAACGCAACTGGTCGGTGTCTTCGATCCGCAGGATGAACTCACCGCCATGCTGCTTGGCAAAGCAGTAGTTGAACAAAGCGATGTAAGCGGTACCTACGTGGGGGTCCCCGGTAGGCGATGGCGCGATGCGCGTGCGGACGGTGGTCATGGCAAGTCTCGAATGAAGATAAATCAAAGGGCGAATGGTAACAGGCGATACCCGCCCGGCTCCAGTGAGCAGGGCATTTAAGCCAAGTTTGCGCCTACAACGCGCGTATCCCCGGGTGAATGGCCGAATATCAGCCGATGGCATTTACCGCTTGTCGGCTGTATGACAGATTCACCAGCTGATAACTTTCCTTACAATTTCTCGACTACAGTCTGCCCCATGCCTGCCCAACTCAAGCGTCGCCTGTTTATTTTCCTGTTGCTCGTCCTGCTGATTGCCGGGGGTTTCTTTGCCCAGTGGTTCTTCAAGGGACGGTTTTATGAAAGCACCGACAACGCCTATGTCCAGGGCGAGATCACCCGTGTCTCGAGTCAGTTGGGCGCGCGCATCGACCAAGTACTGGTGCACGACAACGAGCACGTCGAGAAAGGCCAGCTGCTGATCAAGCTCGAAGGCGCCGATTTCAACCTCGCCGTCGACCGCGCCAACGCGACACTCGCCACCCGCCAGGCCGAACGCCTGCAAGCTCAAAGCAAACTGACCCAGCAATCGAGCCTGATCGCCGCCAGCGAAGCGCAGGTCGCGTCCAGCCAGGCCAGCCTCGGCCGCTCGCTCATCGATTTGACCCGCGCCCAGACCTTGCGCAAACCCGGCTACATCTCGGAAGAACGGGTGACCACCCTGTCCGCCGACAACCACATCGCGCGCTCGCAAGTGGCCAAGGCCCAGGCCGACGCTCAGGGCCAACGCCAGCAGGTCAACGCACTGAATGCCGAGATCAAGCGCCTCGACGCGCAGATCGCCAACGCCAAGGCCGACCTCGCGCAAGCCGAACTGAACCTGACCCGCAGCGAAATCCACGCGCCGATCAGCGGCCTGATCGGCCAGCGTGCTGCCCGTGAGGGCCAAGTGGTGCAGGCCGGCGCGTATTTGCTGTCGATCGTCCCGGACCAGGACATCTGGATTCAGGCCAACTTCAAGGAAACCCAGATCGGCCACATGCAGCCCGGCCAAAGCGCCGAGCTGACCTTCGACGCCTACAGCGACACGCCGATCAAGGCACGCGTCGACAGCCTGTTCGCCGCGTCGGGCGCGCAGTTCAGCCTGTTGCCACCGGACAATGCCACCGGCAACTTCACCAAAGTCGTACAACGGATTCCGGTAAAACTGACGTTCGACGCGGACAATCCGCTGCGCGGCAGGATCCGGCCGGGCATGTCAGTCACCGCCAAAGTGAACATCAAAGACGCCCCTGGCGATGGCCGGTGATCAACTGATCCGCCCGGTCGGCGAACCGACCCGGCGGGACTGGATCGCAGTCATGAGCGTGATGCTCGGCGCCTTCATGGCCGTGCTTGATATCCAGATCACCAACTCCTCGCTCAAAGACATTCAGGGCGCCCTGTCGGCCACCCTGGAGGAAGGTTCGTGGATTTCCACCTCGTACCTGGTGGCGGAAATCATCATGATTCCGCTGACCGCCTGGCTGGTGCAATTGCTCTCGGCGCGGCGACTGGCGGTGTGGGTTTCACTGGGATTCCTCGCCTCCTCGCTGCTGTGTTCCATGGCGTGGAGCCTGGAAAGCATGATCGTCTTCCGCGCCATGCAAGGCTTTACCGGCGGCGCGCTGATCCCGCTGGCGTTCACCCTGACGCTGATCAAACTCCCGGAACATCACCGCGCCAAAGGCATGGCCATGTTCGCCATGACCGCCACCTTCGCGCCTTCCATCGGCCCGACGCTGGGCGGCTGGCTGACCGAGAATTGGGGCTGGGAATACATCTTCTACATCAACGTGCCGCCGGGCCTGATCATGATCGCCGGCCTGATGTATGGCCTCGAAAAGAAGGAAGCGCACTGGGAGCTGCTCAAAAGCACCGATTACATGGGCATTCTCACCCTTGGCGTCGGACTCGGTTGTTTGCAGGTGTTTCTGGAGGAAGGCCATCGCAAGGACTGGCTGGAATCGAACCTGATCGTAGCCCTGGGCAGCATTGCGCTGATCAGCCTGATCACCTTTGTGATCGTGCAGTTTTCCAAGCCCAACCCGCTGATCAACCTCGGCATCCTGCGCAACCGCAACTTTGGCCTGTCGAGTATTTCCAGCCTGGGGATGGGGGTCGGGTTGTACGGCTCGATTTATCTGTTGCCGTTGTATCTGGCGCAGATCCAGAACTACAACGCCCTGCAGATCGGCGAAGTGATCATGTGGATGGGCGTGCCGCAGCTGTTTCTGATTCCGCTGGTGCCCAAGCTGATGAAGTACATTTCGCCGAAGTGGCTGTGCACGCTGGGATTCGGCTTGTTCGGGCTGGCGAGTTTTTCATCGGGGGTGCTGAACCCGGACTTTGCCGGACCGCAGTTCAATCAGATCCAGATCATCCGCGCGCTCGGCCAACCCCTGATCATGGTCACTATTTCGCTGATCGCCACCGCGTACATCCTGCCGCAGGACGCGGGCTCGGCGTCGAGCCTGTTCAACATCCTGCGCAACCTCGGCGGCGCGATTGGCATCGCCCTCCTCGCCACGCTGCTGGATGCGCGAACCAAGACCTACTTCGATTACTTGCGCGAAGCCATCGTGCCGAGCAATCCACAGGTGGCCGAGCGGCTGGCGTCAATGGCGGACCGGTTGGGCAATGAGACGGCGGCGCTGGGGAAAATCAGTGAGATTGCGCATCAGCAGGCGTCGATCATGGCTTACAACGATGCGTTTCACTTTGTCGGGATTGCGTTGGGGGTGAGCATGCTCGCAATCTTGCTGACCAAGAAATTGCCGGAGGGGATTAAGGCAGGGGAAGCACACTAGTCAAGACCTGCGGAGCTCAGGCGACCGTTTTCGCGAGCAGGCTCGCTCCCACAAGGTTCAGTGTAATCCCTGTGGGAGCGAGCCCGCTCGCGAAGAGGCCATCCCAGGCACTGCAAAATTCAGACAGTGATCAACCGCTCCCGCAACTTGCCAATCTCATCACGCATCTGCGCCGCCGCTTCAAACTCCAGATCACGCGCCAACGCGTACATCTTCTCTTCCAGGGCTTTGATACGCTTGGCGATCTCACCCGGCGAGCGCAATTCCGCTTCGTACTTGGCGCTCTCCTCGGCAGCCTTGGCCATGCCTTTGCGCTTCTTGCTGCGCGAGCCTGGCACGGTGGCACCTTCCATGATGTCGGCGACGTCCTTGAACACACCCTTCGGCGTGATGCCGTTGGCCAGGTTGAAAGCGATCTGTTTGTCGCGACGACGCTCGGTTTCGCCGATCGCCCGCTCCATGGAACCGGTGATGCGATCAGCGTACAAAATTGCCCGACCGTTGAGGTTTCGCGCCGCCCGGCCGATGGTCTGGATCAGTGAGCGCTCGGAACGCAGGAAGCCCTCCTTGTCCGCATCAAGAATCGCCACCAGCGACACTTCCGGCATGTCCAGGCCTTCGCGCAGCAGGTTGATCCCCACCAGCACGTCGAACGTACCGAGGCGCAAATCACGAATGATTTCGACCCGCTCCACGGTGTCGATGTCCGAGTGCAGGTAACGCACGCGAACGCCGTGGTCGGCCAGGTAATCGGTCAAGTCTTCGGACATGCGCTTGGTCAAGGTCGTGACCAGCACCCGCTCTTCGAGCGCGACACGCTTGCCGATTTCCGAGAGCAAGTCGTCGACCTGGGTCAACGCCGGGCGGATTTCGATCTGAGGATCGACCAGCCCCGTCGGACGCACAAGCTGCTCAACGACACGCCCCGCATGTTCCGCCTCGTAATTGCCGGGCGTCGCCGAGACGAAAATCGTCTGCGGGCTGATGCTTTCGAACTCGTCGAAACGCATCGGCCGGTTATCCAGCGCCGACGGCAGGCGGAAACCGTATTCCACCAGCGTTTCTTTACGCGAACGGTCGCCCTTATACATGGCGCCAACCTGCGGCACGCTGACGTGGGATTCGTCGATGACCAGCAAGGCGTCGGCCGGCAGGTAGTCGAACAACGTCGGTGGCGCCTGGCCCGATTCACGGCCGGACAGGTAGCGCGAGTAGTTTTCGATACCGTTGCAATAGCCCAACTCGAGGATCATTTCCAGGTCGAAGCGCGTGCGTTGCTCCAGACGCTGGGCCTCAACAAGCTTGTTGTTGGTGCGCAGATAATCCAGACGCTCCTGCAACTCGACCTTGATCCCTTCGACGGCACCGAGCAGGGTTTCTCGTGGCGTTACGTAGTGGCTTTTCGGATAGAACGTGAAGCGCGGCAGCTTGCGGATCACTTCGCCGGTCAGTGGATCGAAGGCTGACAGGCTCTCGACCTCGTCATCGAACAGCTCGATGCGGATCGCTTCGAAGTCGGATTCGGCCGGGTGGATGTCAATCACATCGCCACGCACGCGGAAGGTCGCACGGGCGAAGTCCATGTCATTGCGGGTGTATTGCAGGTCCGCCAGGCGACGCAGCAAGGCGCGCTGATCGAGTTTGTCGCCGCGATCCACGTGCAACACCATCTTCAAATAGGTTTCCGGGCTGCCCAGACCGTAGATGCATGAGACGGTGGTGACGATGATCGCGTCTTTGCGCTCCAGCAACGCCTTGGTCGCGGACAGACGCATCTGCTCGATGTGGTCGTTGATCGATGCATCCTTCTCGATGAAGGTGTCCGACGACGGCACGTAGGCTTCGGGCTGGTAGTAGTCGTAGTAGGAAACGAAGTATTCGACGGCGTTGTTCGGGAAGAACGCCTTGAACTCGCCATACAACTGCGCGGCCAGGGTCTTGTTTGGCGCCAGCACCAGGGTCGGACGCTGCACTTGCGCGATCACGTTGGCGATGCTGAAGGTCTTGCCGGAACCGGTCACACCGAGCAACGTCTGGTGCGCCAGCCCGGCTTCGATGCCCTCGACCATCAGGCGGATGGCTTCCGGCTGATCGCCGGCGGGCTCGAAGCGGGTGACTAGCTGGAATTCAGACATTCGATACCCCTGGGGTCGCGCCTGTCCGGCCAAACCGGACAGCAACGAGAAAGACCGCAAACGACCGACGTCGCCCGAGGAAAAAACTGGATTGTGCTCAATGTGGAGTCGATTGCCTGCTCTTTCAAGGCAAACGTCCTACATCCCGTGAATCCTTTGACGACGGCAATCGACTAACGGTCGAAAAATAATCGGAAAAACTTAGCTGAAAAGCCGAAACGGCTGTCGCCATCGGTCGCCGATGGCCTCTATACTAGCTCCCCGTTTGTGCACCGCTCTAGTGCATTCGGCTGGAGCGCCACACGTCCCTCCACTCTCCATTCAGAGCCGCCGCAAAAATGAGCCTGTTCTCCGCTGTCGAAATGGCACCACGCGATCCAATCCTGGGCCTCAACGAAGCATTCAACGCCGATACCCGTACCAACAAGGTCAACCTGGGAGTCGGTGTTTACTGCAACGAGGAGGGGAAAATTCCACTCCTGCGCGCCGTTGTCGAAGCCGAGACGATTCGCGTCGCTCAACACGCTTCCCGTGGCTACTTGCCAATCGACGGTATCGCCGCCTACGACCAGGCTGTGCAGAAACTGCTGTTCGGCAATGACTCGCCACTGATCGCCGCTGGCCGCGTCATCACCACCCAGGCTGTGGGCGGTACCGGTGCGCTGAAAATCGGCGCCGACTTCCTCAAGCAACTGCTGCCGAACGCCGTCGTGGCAATCAGCGACCCGAGCTGGGAAAACCACCGCGCACTGTTCGAAACCGCTGGTTTCCCGGTGCAGAACTACCGCTACTACGACGCCGCGACCCACGACGTAAACCGCGTCGGCCTGCTCGAAGACCTGAACGCCCTGCCCGCAGGCTCGATCGTTGTGCTGCACGCCTGCTGCCACAACCCGACCGGCGTGGACCTGAGCCCGGCGGACTGGAACAACGTGCTGGAAGTGGTTAAAGCCAAAGGCCACGTGCCGTTCCTCGACATGGCGTATCAAGGCTTTGGCGACGGCATCGACGAAGACGCCGCCGCAGTGCGCCTGTTCGCTGAATCGGGCCTGACCTTCTTCGTATCGAGCTCGTTCTCCAAATCGTTCTCGCTGTACGGCGAGCGCGTTGGCGCCCTGTCGATCGTCAGCGAATCGAAAGAAGAAAGCGCGCGCGTGCTGTCGCAAGTCAAACGCGTGATCCGCACCAACTACTCCAACCCGCCAACCCACGGTGCAAGCATCGTCGCCGCTGTATTGAACAGCCCGGTATTGCGCGCCCAGTGGGAAGAAGAACTGGCTGAAATGCGCCTGCGGATTCGCGGCATGCGCATCCAGATGGTCGACACCCTGGCAAAAAACGCCCCGCAGCGTGACTTCAGCTTCGTCGGCCGTCAGCGTGGCATGTTCTCTTACTCCGGCCTGACGGTTGAGCAAGTCACCCGCCTGCGCACCGAGTTCGGCATCTACGCCCTGGACACCGGCCGCATCTGCGTGGCGGCGTTGAACCAGAGCAACATTGACGCAGTGACCAAGGCCATCGTTGCGGTGATCTGAGTCATCGAGCAGTAAAAAAAAACGGGAAGCCCTTGGGCTTCCCGTTTTGTTTGCTTCAGATAATTCCCAGCACAGCGAACGAGCGCTCTAGACTGCACGCAGATCAAATGTGGGAGCGAGCCTGCTCGCGAAGTCGTCGTGTCAGACAACATCAATGTTGAATGCAATGCCCCTTCGCGAGCAGGCTCGCTCCCACAAGTTTTGTGTACACCCGAGAATTCTGACGAGAACCCACATGAAAAACGATGACCTACGCGCCGACCGCGATGAGCTGGACGACTTCGTCCCTCGCACCCCGGCCAAACGCGGGAATAACCTGGTACTGCAAGTCGCTGCGGGTGTGTTTCTCGGCGGCCTGGCCTTGTGGCTGGTGCAACTGGCCGCCACAACGCTCTACGCCAAAATGATGCTTGGCACTTTTACGTTCGGCGGTTAAGCCAGTTCAGTAGCACGCTGGCTGGCGGCGTCGTCATAGGCGACATAGAGCGACTCGGCAATCTGACTCTTGATCGCCTTGGCACTCTCCAGGCCCAGAACAAACCCTTCAGCCTTGCCACCGGCACGGTTCAGATCCTCGGCCGTGCCGGCCTGCGTGATTGCGTCGAGCAGTTTTTCGGCGTGAGGGCCGACACCTTTGGGCAAGCTGATCTGAGCGATGCTCATGCGAACACCCCGTTGGTGTGAGGTGCAAGGATTGAATGGTTCATGGCGCGTACCTGTTTCGGCGAATGGCCGGTAGCGCGTGTGACCACTTCCGGGCAGCCATGGTAGACCTCTGGGACGATTCTGGTAACCGCCCACGGTCGATAAACCACCGTCTGTCCCGACGAATCGCTCAAGTTGCTATCAGGCGCTTGACTTCTCTTTTTGAATCAGTAACATAGGCGCCATTCCGCGATAGCTCAGTTGGTAGAGCAAGTGACTGTTAATCACTGGGTCCCTGGTTCGAGTCCAGGTCGTGGAGCCATCTAGATACACAAAAAAGGTCAGCGCTTAGCTGGCCTTTTTTTGTGCCTGTTTATTGAGTTATCCAACTCACCCCTGCTCTCCGCCCTTCCCCGCAATGCAATTAACAACCCCTCGCAGTCACGCTGAAAATTAGCAACCAGCACTAAATAAAACATTGGCTGACGCGGTTGCTTCCTTGCAAAAGGGTGGCCTACTGCTATCGTCCAAGACAGCAACAATTTGTATTAGTTCCAAAGCAATATGACCTGTCGCCAGCGATGGCCAAGCCGTTGAATTTGCAACGATTCAGCTGCAAGCACAGGGGCAGGCACTTCGCTATCGGTGACACATTTTGCCGCTCGAATGGAGCGATTTGAATAAGGACCAGCCCTTGTCTTCCTATGACTTTGACCGCAATTATTCCTCCGTTCGACCTGATTTCACCCCCTTGATTTGGCCCGTCCTGGCCATTGCCTCGGGCGGTGCTGTGTCGCTACTGGCCTTTGCCGGGATGGCAGCACCGCAAGTGACGGCCGCCCTGATTCTGCTCGCCTGCGGCGGCGGTGCCAGTGCCTGGATTGTCCGCATTCAGCGCAAGCTATTCGACCAGGCACTGAGCCACGCCCATGCCAGCAGCCTGAGCCAACATCAGGCCGCCAGTGCCGCGTCCGCAGCCAACGGTCTGGAGGCCGTGTGCCTGGAAGCGGTGCCGATCTGGACCAAGCAGATCGAGAACTCCCGCAGCCAGACCGAGCAGGCCATCGTCACGCTGAGCCAGCGCTTCTCAGGCATCTACAGCAAGCTGGAAGAAGCCGTGCAGACTTCGCAGCAAGCGGCTGAAGGCCTGGCCGGCGATGCCCAGAGCGGCGCGGTGGTGGTGCTCGCGCAGAGCGAAACGGAACTGACGCAGGTGGTCAATTCCCTCAAGGCCACGCAACTGAGCCGCGACGAGATGCTGGAACAAGTGCGCAGCCTCACCGACTACACCGGCGAACTGCTGAGCATGTCTAAAGAAGTTGCGGCGATTGCTGCGCAAACCAATCTCTTGGCGCTGAATGCCGCGATTGAAGCCGCTCGAGCAGGCGAAGCCGGCCGTGGTTTCGCCGTGGTGGCCGATGCAGTGCGTAGCTTGTCGAGTCTCTCCAGCGACACCGGGAAAAAGATGTCGGCCACCGTCGGCATCATCAACAGCGCCATCACCCGACTGGTCGAAGTCGCCGACAACACTTCGGCGAATGACCAGCACTCGGTCTCCGCCTCCGAAGCCAGCATTCAACATGTACTGGATCGTTTTCACAGCATTACCCAGCGCCTGTCGGGCTCTACCGAGTTGCTGCAGCAAGAGAGCGTCGGCATCCGTGACGAAATCAGCGAGGTCCTGATCGGCCTGCAGTTCCAGGATCGCGTCAGCCAGATCCTCTCCCATGTTCGCGACAACATGCAGGCCTTGCACCAGCACTTGCAGAACGGCCAGCGCAATCCGGATCAATTGGAACAGATCGATGCCCGTGCCTGGTTGGCGAGCATGGAGCTGACCTACGCCACCGATGAGCAGCGACAAATCCATCACGGACACAGTTCCAGCGCCGCCAAGGAACAGGAAATCACTTTCTTCTAGCAGGAGAGCAGCATGGCTAAAACCGTAATGGTCGTCGACGATTCCAGCAGCGTACGCCAGGTGGTCAGCATTGCCTTGAAAGGGGCTGGCTACGACGTGATCGAGGCCAGCGATGGCAAAGATGCGCTGACCAAGCTGAACGGACAGAAAATCCACCTGATGATCAGCGATGTGAACATGCCCAACATGGATGGCATCACGTTGGTCAAGGAGGTGAAGAAGCTGGCCAACTACAAGTTCACCCCGATCATCATGCTGACCACCGAATCCCAGGAAGCGAAGAAACAGGAAGGCCAGGCTGCCGGGGCCAGGGCCTGGGTGGTCAAGCCTTTCCAGCCGGCACAGATGCTGGCCGCCGTCGCCAAACTGATCCTGCCTTGATCGACCGAATCCGGAGGCGAGCATGAACATCCGCGTAGCCACACTGAATGGCCTGTGCCAGCTGCATATCGAAGGCGAGATGAACATCTATACCGCGGCCGAGTTCAAGGCACAGCTATTGCCCCACCTGGCCGGGCCTGGCGAGCTGGAAATCGACCTGTCCCAGGTCAGCGAGATGGACGGCGCCGGCATGCAGCAGCTGTTGCTGGCCAAACGCGAAGCCACGCGCGTCGGCACGACCTTGCGCCTGGCTGGGCACAGCCGCGCGGTGTTGGAAATCTTCGACCTGTGCAACCTCGCCGCTTTCTTTGGCGATCCTCTGGTTATTTCCTACTCGGCCGCTAGCTGACCTCAGCGCAAAAGGAATTCAGCGTGAGTATAAATCTCGATCAAGCCCTGCAAACCTTCATCGCCGAAGCCCGCGAACTGCTACAGGATATGGAAGAGTCGTTGCTGCGACTGGAGAGCGAACCGGGCGACAGCGACACCCTGGGCGCCATCTTTCGTGCCGCGCACACCATCAAGGGGTCGGCCGGGCTGTTCGGCCTGGAGCCGGTTGTTGGCTTCACTCATATTGTCGAAGACGTGCTCGATCGTGTGCGTGACGGCGCGGTCGGCATCAATAGCGAATTGGTCGCCCTGCTGTTGGAATGCGGCGACCACATGCTGGAGCTGGTCAACGTGGTTGCCGCCCAAGGTGGTCAACTGGATACCCCGGCACAGACTCGGGAAAGCGGCCTGCGCCAACGCCTGAACACCTACCAGGTCATCACGCTTTCGCTGGAGCCATCCGCCACTGCCGTTGCGCCGTTCAATACCGATTATCTGACCGAGGTTTGCGCGGATGACAGCGTGGCCTCCGACCTCTGGCACATCTCCCTGCGCTTCGGCCAGGAAGTGCTGCGCAACGGCATGGACCCGCTGTCGTTCCTGCGCTACCTCAACAGCCAGGGCGAGATCGTTCGCATCACCACCCTGGCCGATGGCATGCCGCAGGCCGATGCCATGGACGCCGAAGCCTGCTACCTGGGCTTCGAGATTGACTACCAGTCCACCGCGGACAAAGCAGCCATCGCCGAAGCCTTCGACTTCGTGCGCGACGATTGCCTGATCCACATCCTCCCGCCGCACAGCAAGATCGCCGAATACATCGAGCTGATTGATCGACTGCCAGAAGATGCGGCCCGTCTGGGAGAGCTGCTGGTCAGCAGCGGCGCCCTGACCCCGCAAGAACTGGAAAAGGCCCTGCACGAACAAAGCGCCCCTATCGAAGCAAACACCCCGGCTGCCCCCCTGGGCGAGATCCTCGTCGAGCAGCGTTCGGTGACGCCCGCACTGGTGCAGGCTGCCCTGAACAAGCAAAGCCAGATTCAGGAGAGCAAGAACAAAGAGAACCGCTACGTTCGCGTGGATGCGGACAAGCTGGACGAGCTGATCAACCTGGTCGGCGAGCTGGTGATCGCGGGAGCCGGCGCCAACCTGCTGGCTCAGCGCAGCCACAACGACGCCTTGCAGGAAGCCGGTTCCCGGGTCTCAGGCCTGGTCGAGGAAATCCGCGACAGCGCCCTGCGCCTGCGCATGGTGCCGATCGGCGACACCTTCAACCGCTTCCAGCGGGTGGTGCGCGATGTCAGCCTCGAATTGGGCAAGGATATCGATCTGCAGATCAGCGGCGCCGACACCGAGCTGGACAAGACCGTGGTGGAAAAGATCGGCGATCCCTTGATGCACTTACTGCGCAACGCCATGGATCACGGCATTGAATCGCCCGAGGTTCGCCAGGCAGCAGGCAAACCGCTGACAGGCACGCTGAGCCTCAACGCCTACCACGACTCCGGCAGCATCGTCATCGAAATCGTCGACGACGGCGCCGGACTCGACCGCGAGCGCATCCTCCACAAGGCCCGCGAGCGCGGCCTGCTCACCGCCACCGCCACACCGTCCGATCAGGACATCTACAACCTGATTTTCGAGCCGGGTTTCTCTACCGCGGCGACCGTCACCAACCTCTCCGGCCGTGGCGTCGGCATGGACGTGGTCAAGCGCAACATCACCGCCCTGCGCGGCAGTGTCGACCTCGACAGCCAGGCTGGCCGGGGCACCCGGGTGCGAATCCGCCTGCCACTGACCCTGGCGATCATCGATGGCTTTCTGGTTGGCGTCGGTCAGGCCACTTACGTGGTGCCTCTGGACATGGTGCAAGAGTGCCTGGAGTTGACCGACGAAGATCGCCAAGCCACCCGCGAGCGCAGCTATCTGAACTTGCGTGGCGAAGTGTTGCCGCTGGTGTACCTGCGTGAACAGTTCAACGCGGAGGGCAGCCCGGGCCGGCGCGAGAACGTAGTGGTGGTGCGTTGCGGCGAGCAGAAAGCCGGTTTGGTGGTGGACGAATTGCAAGGTGAATTTCAGACCGTGATCAAACCGCTGGGCAAGCTGTTCAGCGTCCTGCGCGGCATCGGCGGCTCGACCATTCTGGGCAGCGGTGAGGTGGCACTGATTCTCGATGTACCGAATTTGCTGCAACAGGTCACCCAACAACAGGCACACACCCACCTGCAACCGGCGTTGGCTGAAGCCTGACTACCGACTTGAAAAACACCGTTGATGAACGTGCAAAGCGCTGATTCAAGGGGAACTGACGCGTGTCGAACAAGGGGCGCATGACTGACCTGCTCAATAACATCTGAAGCGATGCAACAGGCCACAGAATAAAAAATTGAACTTCATTGGGAGTTGTCATGAATCAGGCTAATCAATCAATGGTCACCCGTTTTATGAATCGATTCAGCTATAACCAGGAAGAACGGCTTAAAGAGCAAGCGCTGTTATCGGATTTAAAAGGGCAAATTGACGCGATCAACAAGGCACAGGCCGTCATTGAGTTCTCGCTCGATGGCAGAATCTTGCACGCCAACGACAACTTCTTGAACACGCTGGGCTACACCCTGGCCGAGATCAAGGGCCAACACCACAGCATGTTTGCCGATCCGGCCTACAGCGCTTCACCTGAATATCGCCTGTTCTGGGACAAACTCGGGCGTGGTGAATTCGATGCCGGCGAGTACAAACGCATCGGCAAGGGTGGCAAGGAAATCTGGATACAAGCCTCCTACAACCCGATCATGGACACGGACGGCAAGCCCTTCAAAGTCGTCAAATACGCGACCGACATTACCCAGAGCAAGTTGCAGGCCGCCGACTTCGCGGGCCAACTTGGCGCCATTGGCAAGGCGCAAGCGGTGATCGAATTCTCGCTCGACGGCAAGATTCTGCACGCCAACGACAACTTCCTGAACACGCTGGGCTACACCCTCGCCGAGATCAAAGGGCAACATCACAGTATGTTTGCCGAACCCGCCTACCGCGCCTCTACTGAATATCGTCTGTTCTGGGAAAAGCTTGGGCGCGGTGAGTTCGATGCCGGCGAGTACAAACGCATCGGTAAAGGTGGCAGGGAAATCTGGATACAAGCCTCTTACAACCCGATCATGGACATGAACGGCAAGCCCTTCAAAGTCGTCAAGTATGCGACTGACATCACCCAGAGCAAGTTGCAAGCCGCCGATTTCGCCGGCCAACTCAGCGCCATCAGCAAGGCACAAGCGGTGATCGAGTTCTCGCTCGATGGCAAGATTTTGCACGCCAACGACAACTTCCTGAACACGCTCGGCTACACCCTGGCCGAGATCAAGGGCCAACATCACAGTATGTTTGCCGACCCGGTCTACCGCGCCTCTGCGGAATACCGCGTGTTCTGGGACAAGCTCGGGCGCGGTGAATTCGATGCCGGCGAATACAAACGCATCGGCAAAGGTGGCAAGGAAATCTGGATACAAGCCTCCTACAACCCGATCATGGACATGAACGGCCAGCCCTTCAAAGTCGTTAAATATGCCACCGACGTGACGGCGCAGGTCAATGCCAACAACATGCTGGTACAGGCGGTAGAGCAAGCCCAGCATGTCACTTCGGCGGCGAAGGATGGCGATCTGAGCCAACGCATCCCCCTGGAAGGCAAGAGCGGCCCGATTCAGGTGCTGTGCGCCGGCGTCAACTCGCTGATGGAAACCACCGGGGTCATTTTCTCTGACGTGGGACGACTGTTTGGTGCCATGTCGCAGGGCGACCTTGAACAACGTATCACCCGCGAATATTCGGGTGTCTTTGGCCAGGTCAAAGACGATGCGAATGCCAGCTGTGACGCACTCTCGAACGTCATCGAGGACGTCAGTCGTGTTTTCAGCGGGCTGGCCAATGGTGACCTTGGACAGCGCATCACGCGAGAATCGACCGGTATCTTTGCTCAGGTCAAAGACGACGCGAATTCCACGGCAGAGAAGCTGACCACGATTATCGAGGATGTCAGTGCCGCGGCTGACGCGTTGGTCACCGCCTCCGAACAGGTCAGCGCTACCGCCCAGTCCATGAGTCAGGCCACCAGCGAACAGGCGGCCAGCGTCGAGGAAACCAGCGCGTCGATCGAGCAGATGAGCGCGAGCATCAATCAGAACACCGAAAACGCCAAGGTCACCGACGGCATGGCCAGCAAGGCCTCCAAGGAAGCCACCGAGGGCGGTGATTCGGTACAACAGACGGTCGCCGCGATGAAACAGATCGCCCAGCGCATCGGCATCATCGACGACATTGCCTACCAGACCAACCTGTTGGCGCTTAACGCCGCCATCGAAGCGGCGCGGGCGGGCGAGCATGGCAAAGGCTTTGCCGTCGTCGCCGCCGAGGTACGCAAGCTCGCCGAACGCAGCCAGGTGGCAGCGCAGGAGATCGGTCAGTTGTCCTCCAGCAGCGTGGAAATGGCTGAGAAGGCCGGCAAACTGCTCAACGAAATGCTGCCCTCGATCAACAAGACCTCGGACCTGGTTCAGGAGATCAGCGCAGCGTCGGAAGAGCAATCTTCCGGGGTGGCACAGATCAACACGGCCATGAACCAGCTGAACCAGATCACCCAGCAAAATGCTTCCAGCAGTGAAGAACTGGCGGCCACCGCCGAGGAGATGAGCAGCCAGGCCGAGCAACTGCAACAGGCGATGAGCTTCTTCGCCCGCGAATCCGATGTCAGCGACAGCCCGCACAAGGCGGTCGCGCACAGGACGCAGGCGCCGGGCAAAAAACCGCCATTACCTCCCAAGCACCTGCCCCACCGGGCGGCCACTCACTACGCGCTCAGCAACGTCGCAGAAGCCGAATTCACTCGGTTTTAACGGGAGGTCAGCATGGGTGCACTGATGAATACAAATCGACCCGAGGCCATCCACCAGGAGGAAGCGCAGTACCTGACCTTCCTCCTGGGCGGCGAGATGTTTGCCATCGGCATTCTCGGGATCAAGGAGATCCTCGAGTACGGCAACATCACCAGCGTGCCGATGATGCCCGCCTTCGTCCGTGGGGTGATCAACCTGCGCGGTGCGGTGGTGCCGGTGGTGGACTTGTCGGCGCGGTTCGGCCGGCAAAAATCCGATGTTACCCGGCGTTCGTGCATCGTCATTATCGAGGCCGACTCGGACGCCGGCACTCAGGATGTGGGGCTGATGGTGGATGCGGTCTCGGCGGTACTGGAAATCCCCGCCGGTGAGATCGAACCGGCGCCCAGCTTCGGCGCGCGGATACGGTCCGACTTCATCAGCGGCATGGCCAAGGTGGCGGGCAAGTTCGTCGTCGTCCTCAACGCCGACCGCGTGTTGTCGGTCGACGAGATGGCGAAGTTGTCCGAGGTCGGCGCACTGGCGGACACCGCGTCGGGCTAGCGGCCCGGCCGGCTGATTATCGACCCTGGTCGAGACGCCTGGTGCGCCTCGAACAGGATCGACTTTGCATTGCAGTACAGCTCCCCTACCCGGCAAGGATGTTTGATCGTGAATGCAGAAACGCTCAAGGATAGCGAGTTCAAGCAGTTCCAGAGCTGGCTGTATCGTGCCGCCGGCATCAACCTGAGCCCCGCGAAAAAAGCACTGGTTGCCGGGCGCTTGTCCAAACGTTTGAAGCACCATCAACTGAACAGCTACGGCGACTATTTCCAGATGATCATGGGCCATGCCGCTACTGCGGAATTGCAGATTGCCCTGGACTTGCTCACCACCAACGAAACCTATTTTTTCCGCGAACCCAAGCATTTCGACTTCCTGCGCCAGCAGGTTTTACCCAAGGTCGCTCCGGGCAAAACCTTCCGTTTGTGGAGCGCCGCCAGCTCTTCCGGCGAGGAACCCTACAGCCTGGCCATGACCCTGGCCGATGGCCTGGGCAGTACCCCTTGGGAAATCATCGGTTCCGACATCAGCAGTCAGGTGCTGGCCAAAGCCCGCACAGGGCACTACCCGATCGAGCGCGCCAGCCACATTGCGCATCCCTTATTGGCCAAGCATTGCCTGAAGGGAACCGGCAGTCAGGAAGGCACGTTCCTCATCGAGCGAAGCCTGCGCAGCCGGGTGCATTTCATGCCGATCAATCTCAACGAAACACTGCCCGATATCGGCGAGTTCGAGGTGATCTTCCTGCGCAACGTGATGATCTATTTCGATCAGGAGACCAAGCGCAAGGTGGTCGCGCGCATGCTGCCACGGCTCAAACCCGGTGGCTATTTCATCGTCAGTCATTCGGAAAGCCTGAACGGCATTACCGATGCCCTGAAACTGATCTCACCCTCGATTTACCGCAAACCATGAGCAGCCCCCTCGGCAGCAATGAGATTTTCCTGCAGCCCGGCGAGTTCTATTTCGGCGGTGCGGCCACACGTATCCGCACCCTGTTGGGTTCCTGCGTCGCCATTACCCTGTGGCACCCGGCGCGCATGATCGGCGGCATGTGCCACTACATGCTGCCGAACCGGCAGAAGCCCGGCGGGCCACTCGACGGCAAATATGCCGACGAGGCCATGGCGCTGTTTCTGCTGGAGGTGGCCCGCCACCACACGCGGCCCGAGGATTACCAGGTCAAGCTGTTCGGCGGCGGTACGATGTTCCCCGGCTACAGCGAGGAAAACAGCGTCGCCCACAGCAATATCAACGCCGCACGCCAGTTGGTCACGCGCCATCATTTGCGCCTGAGCGCCGAGGATTTAGGACGCAACGGGCACCGCGACGTGATCTTCGACATCAGTAGCGGCCATGTCTGGGTCCGCCATCAAGACTTGAACAAGAGCGAAAAGCGCCTATGAAAAAAATCAGGGTTCTGCTGGTCGACGACTCTGCCGTGGTACGCCAGGTAGTGCTGGCGCTGCTGGAGCGCGAGCCGGATATCCAGGTGATTGGCGCCGCCTCCGACCCTCTCTTCGCCATGGACAAAATGGCCAAGGAGTGGCCCGACGTGATTGTGCTGGACGTGGAAATGCCGCGCATGGACGGCATCACCTTCCTGAAGAAAATCATGGCCGAGCGCCCCACTCCGGTGGTGATCTGCTCAACGCTCACGGAACGAGGCGCGGAAACCACGCTCCAGGCCCTTGCCGCCGGGGCTGTGGACATCATTACCAAGCCCAAGGTCGGCCTGAAAGGTTTCCTCGAACAATCCTCCGCCGAGCTGGTGGCGGCAGTCAGGGCCGCCGCGCAGGCCAACGTCAAGCAACTGGTCAGGAACGCCGCAGCGATTACGCCGGTGGGCGCCAAATTGAATGCCGACGCCATTCTGCCGCCTTCCAGCGGCCAGGCCATGGCGCAAACCACGGAGCGGATTGTCGCCATCGGCACTTCCACCGGTGGCACCCAGGCACTGGAATTAGTGCTGACAGCGCTGCCACGGGTTTCCCCGGGCATCGTCATCGTGCAGCACATGCCGGAAAAATTTACCGCCTCGTTTGCTGCGCGCTTGAACACGCTGTCGCAGATAGAAGTGCGCGAAGCGAAGAACAATGACCGGGTGATTCCCGGCCTGGCCTTGATCGCCCCCGGCGGCAAGCACATGCTGCTCAAGCGCAGCGGCGCCTACTACCATGTCGAGGTTGTCGATGGCCCACTGGTCAACCGTCATCGCCCTTCCGTGGACGTGCTGTTTCGTTCGGTGGCCAAGTTCGCCGGGAAAAACGCCACCGGCATCATCATGACCGGCATGGGTGATGACGGTGCCCGTGGCTTGAAGGAATTACATGAGACCGGCGCACGCACCTACGCTCAGGATGAAGCCAGTTGCGTGGTGTTTGGCATGCCCAAAGAGGCGATCAAATTGGGTGGAGTGGATCGGGTGATCGCTCTGGACGACATCCCCAGAGCGATCACCAATGGCAGGTAACGCGCGTTGTTGACAGGGAACTTACTGCTGCAGGATGAACGTGCTCAGCGTGTGCAAATCATCCGGGCTTAGCTGCGCGAAAGGCGGCATCGGAATGTCCCCCCATTTGCCGGCGCCGCCGTGTTGAATGCTCGACGTGACCTTGGCCAGTGCCTGCGGGTCGTTGGCGTACTTGGCCGCCACCTCGTGATAGGCCGGGCCTACGATCTTGTGATCGAGGGCGTGGCAGGACAGACAAGCGTTACCCTGTAGCAAACCCATTGCATCGACTTTGGCCACGGGCGCTGCCGGAGGCTGGCTTGCCGACGGGTTCGAGGCTGCCTGCACCTCGGCATCGTTCGCATGGGCACTGCCGTAAGTGACCGCCAGGTAAGCGCCGATAATGCTCACATCCTGATCGCTGATCGGCGCCCCGTACACGTGCTGCATCTTGCCCGCTTCACCCGTCCATTGCGCCAGGCTCATGCCGGGAGGCTGGAAGCTGATGTAATCGGCGGAATGGCAGGTGGAGCATTTCTGCTGGGCCAGTTGATAGCCAGGCAGCGCACTGGGTTTGAACACCGCCGTTTCAGGCGGCAGCGTGATCGAGAGCGGCGCTGCGCCAACCAGGCCAATCCAGCCAACCTGAGCCGCGCACAGCAAAGTGGTCATGCGTTTCATGAGTTTCATGCGGGCCCCTCAGGCGACAGTCACGTGGCTGGTTTCTACGACGTGGCGGCGGTAGCCGGCCGGGTTCCAGTCGGCTTGCAGCGGCTGCGTCTCGCCCGCACTGTTACTGGCTCGCACCATCAACTGCGTGGCGCCCTTGCTGGTAAAGGTGATCGGCAGCGTCCACTCCCGGAAGGAGAAGCGGCCAAGGTCCTGACCTAGCTTGGCTTCGCGCCAGCTCTTCCCGCCGTCGATGGAAATTTCCACCTTGTTCACGCCTGCGCCGCCGTCGAACGCGATGCCCTTGAGCACCACGCTTTTTTTCAGCGGCAATACATCGCCATGTTTAACGCTGGTGATGAAGCTGCGCACCGGCAGTTTGGAAATCGGCTTGGTTTGCGCCGCCGTGGTGCCGGGGGCGATGCAGAAACAATCGTTGTCCGGCACCCGGTAACCTTTGGCCATGAAAAAACCGTCGTAGGTGTGGTCGACGACTTCGATCTCGCTCAGGTGCTTGACCCAGTACGTACCGAAATACCCAGGCACCACCAGACGTATCGGGTACCCATTGAGGAATGGCAGATCTGTGCCGTTCATCGACCAGGCGATCATCGGCTCACCGTCCATGGCATGACTGATGTCCAGCGCCTTGATGAACTCCGGCGTGCTTGGCAACACGGGCTTATCGAGCCCA
Source organism: Pseudomonas sp. GW821-FHT10C09 (assembly GCF_059415465.1). NCBI lineage: Bacteria > Pseudomonadati > Pseudomonadota > Gammaproteobacteria > Pseudomonadales > Pseudomonadaceae > Pseudomonas > Pseudomonas sp. GW821-FHT10C09. The sequence goes on along the minus strand of NZ_JBWKNG010000003.1, from coordinate 277,893 downwards.
CGGAAGGTCACTTGTTTGGCGTCGTCTTTCACCCCGGCCTTTTCCAGTACTACCTTGAGCGGAACGCCCACCCAGCGCGCATTGCCCATTGAACCGTTGCCCAATTGCGCGCCGAACACGCGCGGCATCGAGAAGCCGCGGCTGTTACCCGAACATTGATTGACGGCCACCACTTCAACCGGCTCGGCGAGGGCTTTCAACTCCGACAGGGAGAGGGACAGCGGCGTGTTGACCGAGCCCTTGATCGTCAGACGGTAGGTGTCCGGATCGATGCTGGTAGGGAAATTGGCCAAGTGATAACGCACGAAAAAGGCGTCATTGGGTGTGATTGGCCCTTCATTGAAAACAGGGAACGGCGTCTCAAGGTGCGGCGGGCGGGTGGTCACCAGGGTCAACGGGCGCTTTTGCGGGTATTGCACCAACGGTCTTGGGCCGGCAGCAAAGGTGACTTCTTCGGCGGTTTCGTCGGCGACCTTGGTTTTGTCGGCTGCCTTGGCAAGGCTTGCCAACGGAGATGCCGCAAAAGCCAGGACGAAGGCATCGCGTAGAACACGCCGGCGGCTCGGCTTGCTGTTGTCTATAAAACTGAACTTCATTCTGCGCTCTCTATAATTGTTTTACTGAGATGCAACTGACCGCTCTCCCCCACCAGGCTTGATGTGAAAACGGGGTTTCGCAGGGAAACCAGTATCGTCACGAGCACGCCGACTGCTTTTCATTTGACGTCAGTGACTTCACATTTGACGACAAGTCCTCTCGGCCCGCACCGTCGCCAGAGCGTAGTCCAGGCAATAAAAAAAGCGTCCCGAAGGACGCCTTTTTCATATTTCCATGCCTTGAGTGTTGTCAGACATGCTCACTGCTTTTCGCCTGCGTTGCACGCGGTTCGCCATGTCCATGGTCCGCCTCCACCACCGGGATTTCTTTCCCGTCGCAATCATGCAGCTTGCCTTCGCTGAAGTAATCCCCTTCACGCAATGCTGCCAGATCCTGGTAACGCAGCACGCGTTCAGTACCGGCCGCGAACACCGACTGCTGATCCGAGTTACCGGCCGTGAGGTGGTTGAAGGTCAGGTTCAGCACAATGGCCATGATCGCTGACGAGCTGATGCCCGAGTGGAAAATGGTCGCGAACCAGCTTGGGAAGTGATCGTAGAAGTTCGGTGCAGCAATCGGGATCATGCCGAAACCGATGGAGGTGGCGACGATGATCAGGTTGACGTTGTTGCGGTAATCAACCTTGGACAGGGTACGAATACCGCTGGCCGCCACGGTGCCGAACAGCACAATACCGGCGCCGCCGAGGACCGACGTCGGCACTGCAGCGATGACCCGGCCCATGAAGGGCAGCAAGCCGAGGATCACCAAAAACAAACCGCCCGTGGCAACCACGAAGCGGCTCTTGATCCCGGTCACCGCCACCAGCCCGACGTTCTGGGCGAAAGCGCTTTGGGTGAACGAACCGAAGATCGGCGCGATCATGCTCGACAGCATGTCGGCGCGCAGGCCGTTGCCCAGGCGCTTGGAGTCGACTTTGGTGCCGATGATTTCACCGACGGCGAGGATGTCCGCCGAGGTTTCCACCAACGTCACCATGACCACGATGCACATCGACAGGATGGCGGCGAAGTGGAAGGTCGGCATGCCGAAATGGAACGGCGTCGGGAAGCCGAACATCGGGCCCTGAGTGACAGACGAGAAGTCCGCCATGCCGAGGAACACCGCGATGACTGTGCCGATGACCATCGCCAACAGAATCGACAACCGGGAGATGGTCGCGCTGCCGATCTTGCTCAGCAGCAGGACCAGCACCAGCGTCACCGCCGCCAGACCGATGTTCGCCATGCTGCCGAAGTCCGGCGCATGGCTGTTGCCGCCCATGGCCCAGCGTGCCGCCACCGGCATCAACGTCAGGCCGATGGTGGTGATCACAATGCCCGTGACCAGCGGCGGGAAAAACTTGGTGATGCGCGAGAACACCGGCGTGATCAACAAGCCAATCAACGACGCGGCAATCACCGCACCGAGAATCGACTGAAACCCGCCCTCCCCGCCACTGCTGACAATCGCCACCATGGTCGCGACGCCAGAGAACGACACGCCCTGTACCAGCGGCAACTGACAACCGAAAAACGGTAAACCAAGGGTCTGCAGTAACGTCGCCAGCCCCCCTGCAAACAATGAAGCAGCAATCAACAATCCGATGTCCGCCGGCGAGAGCCCGGCCGCCTGACCAATGATCAAAGGCACCGCAACGATGCCGCCGTACATGGTCAGAACATGTTGCAGGCCGTAAGCCATATTCGCGCCGATCCCAAGGTTTTCATCCTCGGGCCGTTGGTGTGAAACATGGGGCGTTTTCATAGTTAGGGGGTTCCCTGGTTTTTGTTATGCGCACACTGTATGCAATACTCAGGACAAATGTCTATAGAGTTGTATACAACCCATCGGTCAGATTATGGACAGGTGTCCATTCAGGCGTTATCTGTGCGGCTTGCTGGCTCCTCAAAATTTTTGAAATACATCGTTATCACCGGTTTACCCATTCCCCACTAGGCTTCTGCATTCCAAGCGACCGCCGGCACGGACGCCCCTCGCTTATACATATAAAGTATGCATAATGAAGTCATTCGAAATTCAGTTTCACAAGGCAAAAAACGCAGCCAACAAATTAAAGCACCAAGGCATCAGCCTTTCAGAAACGGAGCCGGTTTTCTATGACGAGCGAGCGCTTGCGTTTCAAGACCTCCACCATGATGAAGAAAGGTGGGTCATCATGGGAATGGATGCCAAAGGTCGCCTGTTGGTCGTTGCGTATACCTATCGAGATCCGAATTTCGTCCGAATCATTTCCGCGCGCATCGCTACCAAAAACGAGTGTCGCCGGTACATGGAGGATTGACCGATGAAAGATGAATACGACTTCAGCAATGCCAAGCGTGGTGCCATAGCCACCAGCAAAGGCAAAACCCGAATCACCATCATGCTGGATGATGCCGTCATAGAGGCGGCTCGCTCCCTCGCCGAGAGCGAGGGTTTTGGCTATCAGACGGTGATCAACAACACCTTGCGTCAGGCGTTGCTCAATCACCGGGAAACACCCGTCGAGCTCGATCAGCGCACGGCTGTGGGGAATGCCCGGCATTTCAAGGAAGGGATAACCCCTGGCGAGCTGAAGAACCTCGAGAAAAAACTGACCGAGGTCCTCAGTGAAATTCATCGGGTGATGGCGCCTTGAACGCGCCGCTGTGAAGCCTCAAAAAACACTGGCTCAGCTTGGGCGAACCAATTGCTCAAGCCGCCGTTTCAACTGTGCATTTTCCGGCACCCGAATCCCGAACTCGTCCTGCAGTACCCCGACCAGCTCGTCCACATCCACCACCTGCCGCCGTTCGCTTTCGCGACCGACCCGGTGTATCGCAAAGCTGCCGTTGTTCAGCGTACGGCGCCAGCCGTCTCCGGTCCGGGCAACCATCAGCTGCCGCGCAAATGACGATTCGGGATGGGTCGAGACGTACCAGTTACCGACGGTGTAGTCGATGTCTTCCTGACGCTGCAGGTCAAAAATGTACATCGGGCGCCACTCGCCACTGACGTTGGCCCGCAAGGTGTAGCCATCTTCATGGTGTTCTATGCGATACGGTTCATGCAGTGTGAGTTGTTCAGCGTCGGTATCGAGTATCAGGGGTGCGGTGGGGACCATGCCGCCGAAGCCCACATCGGTGATGTAGCGCACGCCGTCCAGCGTAACCAGGCTCAAGCGGTGCGTACGCGCAGTCCACGCGCCTTCGGGTTGGCCCATCACGACACGGCCGCTGATGCCGCGAGCATCGAAGCCCAGTTCCTGGAGCAACGCCAGGAACAGGTTGTTGAGTTCATAGCAGTAGCCACCGCGACCGTCGAACAGGACTTTCTGCTCGATGGATGGCAGGTCTATCAGCACCGGCTCACCCGACAACGTGGTGAGGTTTTCGAACGCGAAGACACCGGTATGGCGCAGTTGCAGCTGACGCAGGGTTGCCAGGGTCGGCGCCGGGGGTGCATCGAAGCCCAGACGCTGTAGATACAACGCAAGGTGGGTCAGGCGTGGCTCGCTCATTGCTCAGTCCTTATGCATGGGCCGCGGATCTCTCCGCCGATGGCCGACAGGTATAAGGGATAAGGTGCTTCAACTGACAATTGATTTAGCCAATCAACCCACTGGCCAATATCAATGTCGCTTACGCGAACTCACACGAATCCACGTCGGCGCGTGATCGCTGGCATGCGGCTCATTGCGCACCCAGGCATCGACCCCCGCCTCTTGCAGATAAGGACTCAGCGCCGGGTTCAGCAACAGGTGATCGATGCGCAGCCCGGAATTGCTCTGCCAGTGTTGGCGGAAATAATCCCAGAAGGTGTAAAGCCGATCCTCGGGATACAAATGACGCAGGGAGTCAGTCCAGCCCTGATCCAGCAAGCGTTGATAACACGCGCGACTTTGCGGTTGCAGCAACGCATCCTTGAGCCAGGAGCGCGTGTTGTAGATGTCCAGATCGGTGGGCACCACGTTGTAGTCTCCCGCCAGCACCACAGGGTGCTCGCTGCTCTGCAGATCCTTGGCATAGGCGATCAGCCGTTCGAACCACGCCAGTTTGTAATCGAACTTCGGCCCCGGCTGCGGGTTGCCATTGGGCAGATACAGGCACCCCACCAGCACGCCGTGCACCGCCGCTTCCAGATAGCGACTGTGGGTGTCCGTGTCGTCACCCGGCAAACCGCGCCGGCTCTCCAGCGGTTGCGCATCTCGCGCCAGAATCGCCACACCGTTCCACGACGACTGGCCCTGCCAGATTGCACCGTAACCGGCCGCTTCAAGTTCGGCAGCCGGAAATGCCGAGTCGACCGACTTGAGCTCCTGCAAACACGCGATGTCCGGTTTTTCCCGTTCCAGCCACGCCAACAAGTTGGGCAGGCGTGCGCGCAGGCCGTTGACGTTGAAAGTGGCGATTTTCAGGTTTTTCATGGTCCGAGGCTCGCAACGGATTGGCGGTATCCGGTTGTGACCCGATTGCGTGGCGACAGTTGCCGTGATCAGCACAGCAGGCGATTAAAGGTGTCAGTGCCGCACTTGCCAATCGACGACGGCTCCCTTGTAATGGCGCGCGCCCCCGCGTTTTTTTTTCCCGAGAAGGCCTTGAACATGGACACCCTGGACGGTCAACGAATCAGCCTGCGGCCCCTGCAATTCAGTGATGCCGCCGCGCTGCTCGATGCCGCGCAGGACGGTGAGCTGTGGAACCTGACGGTCACTGTCGTGCCCTCCCCGACGACCGTCGACAGTTACCTGAAAAAAGCCCTGGATGGCCGCGATGCCGGCACGGTCCTGCCGTTCGTCATCGTGCTCAACGACAGCGGCGAGGTAATCGGTTCAACACGCTTCTGGAAAATCGACCGACTCAACCGCAAGCTGGAAATCGGCAGCAGCTGGATCAGCGCGAGCTGGCAGAAAACCTTCGTCAACACCGAAGCCAAGTACCTGATGCTGCGCCATGCCTTCGAGGTGCTGGACTGTGTGCGGGTGCAATTCACCACCGACGAGAACAACCAGGCATCCCGTCAGGCAATTTTACGGCTGGGTGCGCAACAGGAAGGCATCGTGCGCCACGAACGGATCATGCCCGACGGCCGCAAGCGCAACTCGGTGCGGTTCAGCATTATTGATGACGAATGGCCGGCGGTGCGGAGTAATCTCGAGCAGAAACTGGCCGGATACAGCCCTCGCTAACACCTCAAAACTCTGTAGGAGTGAGCCTGCTTGCGATGGCGTCAGGTCTGTTGAAGCTGAGTTGGCTGGCTCCCTCACACCTTGAGCCGGGGTGACCACTCGTCATCCAACTGGCACCAACCACCCCGTCCTTCGCACCAATATCAGGTAACGACTCATCTTTTGGAGACGGACCATGATGACCAAAAAATTCACGTCGCTGATACTCGCAGGCTTGTTATGCACCGCCTCGGCAGCCACGTTTGCAGCGTCCAACGACGGTACCGGTTCGACCGGCTCTCAGTCCGGGACCAACAGCGGCTCGGGCATGTCTACCGACCACACCCCCGGCACGCCTCCAGCCGGGAGTAACACGGATTCGGGTGGCGGCTCTGGAACCGGGACAAACGGCGGCGCCAGTGGTTCGGGTTCGGGCGCAGGCGGTGGCACCGGGGCGGCGGGTGGCGGAACCGGAGGTGCGGGGGGTGGAACAGGCAGCTGAACGAATAAAAGCAGGCCATGAAGTGGCCTGCTTTCGTTACCCGCCCATTACGTGCGCTTGACTGCTGGCGGGTTCCACTTGCCGTTCAGCGCTTCGGGTTTCGGGCCATACAAGCGCATGGTCAGGTTGAACTCGCCTTTGGGAGCGGGCAGCCAATTGGCCTCCAGGTCCTTGCCGGGGCTTTCGTTCTGGAAGTAGATATCCAGAGAGCCATCGGCATTGGTCTTGAACGGCATCCAGCTACTGACCGCAAAACGGTTGAGTGAATTGCCCACCTGAAACCCTTCCGGATCGTACAAGGTGATCGACCAGAAAGCGTTCACCGGCGGCGCTTCGCCTTTATCGAAATGCAGCACGTACTTGTTGGCCCCGTCGAGCGGCTTGCCCTGGTCATCGCCCATGTTCAGAGGATAAATCGCATCCTCGGGCAAGTTAGCCCCCAGCCCGACCTGGGCCACGATTGCGCGTTTAAGGTAGTAGTTGCCATAGACGCCCATGGTGTCGGTGTTCATCGACCAGCCATTGACCACGCGAGCGAGGGTTGCCACCTTCCACTTCATCAGCGTCTGCGCTTCATCAGGCACGGTCTGCAGTGCGGCTTTCACGGCCGGGTCCAGCGCCTCAACATTGAACGATTTGCCTACTTCAATACCAATGCGCTGCATCTGCGCCAGGATCGGCTGGTCGGTGAGGTGTGGCGGATGCACTTTGAGCAGCTCGGCAGCGTAGGCAAAGTAATTGGCTGCCGACATCGTATCGACCAGAATCTTCGGCGGCGTTTTCATGTCCACCGTCGGGTCGATTTTCACGGTAACCGGTTCGGCTTTTTTACCCAGCTGCGACAACGGCGTCACCGTGTAGCCCGCCTGAATGCTGTGCACGGCTGCGTAGTCAGCTTCGCCATCGGTCTTGGTACGACCGATGATCCAGACGAAAGGCGTCGGCGCCGGCAAATGGTTCAATCCGGCCGGGACTGTTCCGGTCCAGCCCGGCGGGGTGACCAGAAACTGACTGGCCTGCGTACCGGTCGTGCGCCAACCGGGCGAGGCAAATACGTCGCTCCACATGTCGAGCATCGGCAACAGATAAAAACGCCCCGCGGTGTCCGGTGCGGAAATCACCAATGGTTCCTTGGTCAAGTCGAGCCAGGCGATGGAATACAACGTGTCGAAGTTCGCGCGCACGACCCCTTTGAAATTTGCCGGCGGGTACTGCGGCACGCTCACAAACGTGTTCATCGGGCCTTTACCAAACTCCTTGCCGGGTTCGATATTGGTGAACTGTTTGCGGGTGATGTCCATGGTCAGCAGCGGATAAAAATACAGGTAGGCGTCGACGCCAATGGCGTGTGCCTCTTCGGGCGTGACTTTCGATTGAGCCTGGCTGGCCAGTGGAAAAACGGCGGCAGCGGCGAGGGTTAGAGCAACGGCTGTCAATGCTTGAGTGATCAACATTTAGGCGATCGTCCGTGCGTTGGGGAGCGCTGCCGGGCTCGGCAGGGCTAACGGAACTCTAGACGATCGATTCAGCCAGAACTGACAGGCGGACGGCCGGTTGCCGGGGTGTTGCAAGACTGAAACAACATGGCGGGCGACTCAACGATCAGAGCGCAACAGCGCCTCCACGCCCCCTTCCATCGACAACACGCAGGCCCGGTTACGCCCCGAATGCTTGGCCTGATACAACGCCGCATCGGCGCGTTCGATGAACACTTCAAGGCTGTCGCGCCCGGTCGGTATGAACGCGTAACAGCCCAGACTGACCGTCACATAACCCGTGGGCGAACCGCTGTGGGTGATGTTCTTGTCCATGACGCTACGGCGGATTTGCTCGGCAATCGCCAACGCGCCATGAATGTCGGTGTTGGGCAGCAACACGGCGAACTCTTCACCGCCATAACGCACCGCCAGATCGGCCTTGCGATGGCAGCAACTCTTCAGCGCTCGCGCCACCTCGGCCAGGCAATGGTCACCGGCGACATGGCCGTAGGTGTCGTTGTAGCGTTTGAAGAAATCGATATCGAGCATGACCAGGCTCAACGAACTCAACTGCCGGGCACCGCGCGCGAACTCGATGTCCAGTGCCCTTTCGAACAACCGACGGTTGGCCAGGCCGGTCAGGCTATCGTGAGTGGCAATCAGCTCCAGCGCTTCTTGCGCCTTGCGCAAATCAGCCTCGATCCGCTCACCGTCGCGCACTTGATGAATGAACACCCAGCCGAACAACCCCACGCCCAGGATCACCAGCGCCACAATGACACTGGATTGAAACGCCGTGTCGTACCAGCCCTTGAGCACCGCGTCCCGCGAGGACGCTGCGGAAACCACCAGTGGATAACCTTCCAGTTGACGATAGCCGTACAAGCGGACGATGCCGTCCACGACCGAACCGATCATCGCGTTGCCGGCCGGTGCGTTTGGCAGCAGGTTCTGGAAGATATCGCCCTTGGCCAATGACGTGTTGATCAGCGACTCCACAAAAGGCCGTCGCGCCAACAGTGTTCCATCGCTCAGGGCCAAAAACATCGCGCCCTTGTCATCGATGTTGAAGCTTTTGAAGAATTGATCGAAGTACGCCATCTTGATGCCGGCCAGCAGCACGCCCTGAAACTTGCCGTTCTTGTCGTTGATGCGTTTGGACACTGGAATGATCCACTCGCCATTCTGCCGACTGCGAATGGCCGGCCCGATGTGCGCGACCGACGACACGTTTTGCTGGTGAAACTTGAAGTAGTCACGATCGGCCACCCCCGCGCCCCGGGGCAAGTCCTCAAACGACGTCACCACCCACTGCCCCTGTTTGTCGAACAGGAAAATCCCGTGCAACTGGTCCAGCGACAGCACCCTGCGGGCAAAGGTTTTCTGCAAGCGCGGCCGTTGTGCAGTGCCATAACCGTCGGCTTGAATCCAGTCCACCAGGCTGGTCAGCACCAGGTCGGCTTTCATGAAGGTGTCTTCAGCCTGCTGCGCCATGGCCCGGGTCAGGTTCGACGACGCCACTTGCGCCTCGTCCAGATCGTGGCTGCGCGACTGCTCCAGTTGCAGGTACAACAAAGCACAAAGGCACAGGCACACCGTCGCGATAAACAGCACCGATGCTGTCAGCAGCGGCAACCGTTTCAACGCGCCGCCGGGGGCGTGATGCGGGTCGTGAAGAGGGATAGGCAAAAGCTCGTCCTGTAAGGGTAAGGCGTGGGCGAAGGCCCAAAACCCTTATTTTTTGTGAGCTTAGTCTACGCCGTGGTGTGGGGCAATTGTGCTTTGGACAGACGCCGCATCGCACTTTCCAAATGTGCACGAGCACTCTCGGCATCGCCCAAGCGCATTTGCTCATACGCCCGTTGCGCAATTTCGTGGGGCACCGGTTTCAGTTCACGCTGAGTGGCCATCGCCAGCAACTGCACCTGCGCGGCCCGTTCCAGGTAATACAGGTCGTCCCAGGCCTCGGCGATGGTCGGCCCGGCGACAATCACTCCGTGGTTCTTGAGAAACAAAATGTCAGCGTTGCCCAAGACGCCGGCAATCCGGTCGCCTTCGGATTCGTCGAGGGCCAGGCCGTTGTAGTGCTCGTCCACCGCCGTGCGACCGTAGAACTTCAAGGCAGTCTGGCCCAGCCACAACAGCGGCGCCCCCTCAAGCAAACACAACGCTGTCGCATGCGGCATGTGCGTGTGAAACGCGACTTTCACCCTCGGCAACTGTTGATGCAGCCGCGCGTGAATGTAAAACGCGGTCGCTTCAGGCTGCCCTTCCCCATCCACGACATTGCCGTGAAAGTCGCAGACCAGCAGATTCGCCGCCGTCACCTCGGCAAATGCATAGCCGTAAGGGTTCACGAAAAACACATCATCACGGCCTGGCACCATCGCCGAAAAATGATTGCAGATGCCCTCCTCCAATCCGTGAAGCGCCGCGAGTTGAAAACACGCCGCCAGCTCCGACCGGGCGGTGATGACGGCTTCGCTGTCCAGATTGAGGTCGGCATAACGCGCCGCACGAGTGGAGCCTGCAAGGGTGTGTGCCATGACAATGACTCCGTATTTTTACCAGCCGAGGGAGGTGAACAAGGGCACGACCTGATCCAGCGTGTTCAATATCGCGTCAGGCTGATAGTCCGGCAGTAACTGCCGCCCGGTGCCGCGATCGATCCAGACGCACCGGAAGTGCATGTCGCGGGCGGCGGTGTGATCCAGCGTCGGGCTCGCGCAAATGTGCACCACTTGGTCACGACGCACGCCAAGCTGTTGATGAGCGTAGTCAAACAGCCGCGGATCCGGCTTGTAGGCGCCCGCCTGCTGGGCCGTAATGACCCGGTCGATATGCCCGCCAAGTTGCGCGACGTTGCCGGCGATGATGTCGTCGTCGGTGTTCGACACAATGCACAGCTTGAAGCCCATCGCCTTGAGTCGGGCGAGCGTCTCGATCACTTCGGGGAACGGCGGCATCTGCGGGATGGCCGCGGCCAGTCTTTGGCTGTCCTCTGGACGAGACGCCAGCCCCAATTCTTCCAGCGCGAGTTGCAACCCCTGCGTACTCAACTGGCGAAACGAGCGATGCGGCGGAATTTGCTCAAGACGATGTTCATGCCGGTCGTACACCTCGATCAGGCGCTGGGCATCGACGCGGTGATCGCCCTTGTCACGCAAAATCTCGCCGACCACGGCGTTGAGGCCTTCGTCCCACTGAATCAGCGTGCCGTAGCAATCGAAGGTCAGCCATTCGGGGCGCGGGGTGTTGTTGAGTGTCATGTTCGTCTCCTCTGAAAGGTGATCCTCAGACTACGAGCCGTAGGCGATAGTGTGAAATTAAATTAGTATCGACTACTCAGTTGAAAAACAAATATGAAGAGGTGCGCCATGCTCGATCTTGAATTGCTCAAGACCTTCGTCTGCGTGGTCGATGAAGGCAGCTTCACCCGCGCCGCCGAACGCGTACACCGCACGCAGTCCACCGTCAGCCAGCAGGTGCGCAAACTGGAAGAGCTGGTCGGGCATTCGCTGCTGCTTCGCGACCGGACCGGGCAAAACGTCAACGTCACCGAACACGGCGAACTGCTGATTCACTATGCCCGGCGCTTGCTGGCCTTGTCGTCGGAGGCCGTTGAAGCGCTGTCCAGCGAGCTGGATCTGGAGATCCTGCGGATCGGCGTACCGGAAGACTTCGATGCGCGGCGCATGGCGTTGATCCTCGCCGGCTTCAACCGCGCGCGGCCAGAAGCCCGACTGGAAACGGTCAGCGGCATGAGCACTGATCTGAAACAGAAACTCGCCTCCGGTGAAATCGACATCGCCCTGATCAAACGCGAACCCGACAGCGGCCCGTGCTGGGCGGCATGGCCCGAGGCGTTGGTCTGGGTGAAAGGCATGGACGTGGATTCGGCCCATGGCGTGTTGCCTTTGGCACTGTTCCCGCAGGGGTGCATTTATCGCCAGCGCGCCATTCGATTGCTGGATGTGGCGCAGCGGCCGTGGCGGGTTGCGTTTGGCAGCCACAGCTTGACCGGGATTCAGGCGGCAGTGGCGTCGGGGTTGGGGATTTCCGTGTTGCCGGCCTCGGCGGTGTTGCCGGAGCACCAGGTGTGTACCGATTTGCCTGCGTTGCCGCCGACGGAATTGGCGTTGATCAGTCGTGAGGGCGCACTGACCGGGTTGCAGCGCGGACTTGTGGAGTTTTTGCGGGGAGAATTGACGGTCCTGCCGGCCTGAAAAGATTTGTCACGCTTGTAGGGCAGGCATGACCCAAGGCAAGACCCGGATGGCGTTGGAGGCGCTACGCTTACACTTACATCATGACAAGGAATCGAAATGAGTAAGGCAGACGAGCTCGCCACGAAGTTGAAACACACCGGATCCACCCACGCCGATCAGGCGATCGACAGCTGGCCGAGTCAGGTTTACGAGCTGTATCACCAGATCGAGGGTTGGCTGCATCCGTTGACCGAGGTGGGATTGGTCCTGCGGCGTAATCCCACTCATGTGTTCGAGAGCAGTCAGGACGGGGAAACGTTCGACTATGCCATCGACCAACTGCTGATCGAAGGTAATCGCCACACCCTGACGTTCGATCCGGTAGCACGCTTCACCATGGATGGTGCGGGACGCGTCGAGGTTCACTCCAAGGGTAAAGAACTCGCCCTGTTGCGCACCGTGGACGAGCACGGTGAGACGCATTGGTGGCTGCAAACGATTGAGCAGTCCAATGAGCAAACGGATGCGGTGGCATTGACCGAGCACCTCTTGCTGACGGCGGTGCAAGAGGGATTAGAACTCTAGACCACCGCGACTTAAGGGGAACGTGCTGTGTCCCCTATTGCACACCCGGCCCCGACGCTACCACCGAACCCGTCGCCGCACGCCAATCCATCGCCGGCACGGGTGCGGGCCGATTCAGCGCCTGCAACACCGGGGCGTCATAACCATACACATCAGGCTTGAACGCCACTCGCCCGTCACTCTCCAGGTCCACCGTCCAATACGCCAACAACACCGGCACTTTCACGGGAAGCCGGATGTTCTCGGTCTTGCCATTGGCCAATTGTTTCTGAATGCCGGCGCTGTTCCATTTCACCGGATCGTTGAACAGCAGCTCCACCAGTTGCAGCGGGTTCTCGACCCGAATGCAGCCCGAACTGGTCGCCCGGACAGTTTTGGCAAACAACTCGCGGTGCGGCGTGTCGTGGAGGTAGATCGCATAGTCGTTGGGGAAGCGGATCACCACCTGGCCCAGCGAGCTGTCAGGCCCCGCATCCTGACGCAGGGTCAGCCCGCGTGCATTGTTCCAGTCAACGGTCGACGGATCGAGCACGTTGCCTTCTCGATCCAGTACGCGTATCCGGTTGGAGGCCAGGTAGCCTGGATTGGCCTGGACTTTTGGTATCACGTCTTCCTTGAGGATCGTCGGCGGCACCGTCCAGGTCGGGTTAAAGGTGATGTAGGTAATCTGCGCCTGAAAAATCGGGGTATTGCGCGCCGTTTTACCGACTTGCACCCGGGAGCGCCAGATCGGTTGGCCATCGCGGTACATCGCCACCTTGTAGCCGGCGATATCGACGATAACGAACGTGCCCTGCAGTTTATAAAGCAGCCAGCGCGCCCGCTCCATGTTCACCCGCACCTGGTCGATGCGCGCCTCGACGGGCACATTCAGAGCCGCCAGGGTCGTCGCCCCCGCCATACCATCCGCGCCAAGGTACTGCTCGGTCTGATACTTCTTCACCGCTGCGGTGACGGCGCCATCGTATTTCGTACCGCGGATCAACCGCGGATCGAGAAAGCCTGCCGCGACCATCCTCGCGCGCAACTGTGCGACAGCGGGCTCGTCCATGCCGGGCTTGAGGGAATGATCAACAACCACTTTCGGCCAGCCACCCCGATCCCGAATGCCGCGCAGTTGAGCCAGGGCCTGACGCAAACTGACGTACACCGCCTCTTGCGGGGGCGCCTGGGCGAAAGCACTCGCCACGTCGTGATTGTCGAGCGCAGCGAAGAAGGCGTTGATGTCGTCACGGGGATCGACGCCGTTCGAATCAAAATTCCAGTGATTGTCCAGCCGTGCCGGGTCGACCTTGCCGCGCCGCAATTGCAGCAGCGCGGTAATAAAGGTGTGAGTGGTGGCGATATCAAACGCTGCACGCTGCTCAGTCGAGGCGGTCAGGGTTTGCACCGAAGGTTGAGTCCGGACAATTTCATCTATACGAAAATCCGCCGGGTTCAAACCGTCGGCCTGGAGGTTGTTCAGGCTTTTGATCAACTGTGCGACATCGCTGTCGTTGGTCCACGCCGCGCGATAGGCGCGATGGGTATAAAAATCCATGACCAGACGACTGACATCCACCCGCCGATAGCGTTTTGAAGTGAGCAAGGGAGGGAATGCGGTTTTCAATGGCGCAAGCGTCGCCTGAATCGTTTGAGCGACGTTGTCGTCCGCTGCGGCATCCATCACGGTGCTCGGCGCAGTTACCGGCTCAATCGGCGAAGTTTCGGCGACTGCTGCACCGCTGATCAGAAAGCCCATAAAAAACATGCGGCTTATGACGAATAACCTTGTTAATTGCACCATGGATAATCCTTAATCTCCCGCATTCACTCGCTAGCTTCCCACGCACTGCTAGACTCGAACTTAACATGATGAGACATCTATATGGCGCTACTACGTTTTGGCCTTCCATTGGCGGCCCTGCTACTGACTGCAATGTCCGTACCGTCAGCCTACGCCGATTCGCTGGCCGCCGCCCTCGTCAAAGCAGCACCCGGTGCCGACGCTAAAGTCATTAACCTGGCCGTCCGCGCTTCACAATGCAGCATCGCTCAAGGCGCAGCCCCTGTCCAAAGGCTTGCGATCATCGACTATTCCCTTCCTTCGACCGAACAACGGTTGTGGGTGTTCGACCTTAAAAAACGCAAGTTGCTGTTCCATGAACTGGTTGCCCACGGTCGAAACAGCGGCGAGAACATGGCCGTCAACTTCTCCAATCAAAACGAAAGCTTCGCCACCAGTCTCGGCTTGTACCGGACACAGTCAAGTTATGTCGGGCAAAACGGTTACTCGCTGCGCATGGAAGGCCTGGAACCGGGTTTCAACGATAACGCCTTTGACCGGGCGATCGTGATTCACGGCGCGCCCTATGTGAATCCAATGCTGGCTCGGGTCAATGGCCGTATCGGTAGAAGTCTCGGCTGCCCGGCAGTCAGGCCGGCGATTGCGCATCGGCTGATTGATTCGATGAAAGATGGGCAGCTGTTGTTCTCTTACTATCCGGATCAGCGCTGGTTGAAAACCTCTTCGTATATCAACTGCGGCAGTGGCACGGTCGCGTCGGCGTCCAAATCCACTGTCCGCAAGTAAATACCGCGCGCCCCTCCCCCTCAGTCTTTTGAAAGGCAGCCCTCGTTAGCCTCGCCGTCAACTCCACGTTGACGGGCCGGGCTCAGCGGCATGCATCCACGATTCAAACCTCTGGATTGTATTTAGTGTTTATTATCCGTTCGGGGACGGCTCTGCGTTAACGCGGGGCTGATGAGAATCCATCAAAAAAGTCCGAGAACAATGAAGAACATAAAAAGCACAATGATGCTCGGTGGTTTGTTCGCTCTATCGTTTGGCGTTCAGGCAGAACCCTCGCATCTGGACAGCGTCATCCAGCAAGGCCAACTTCGCGTATGCACCACGGGTGACTACAAACCCTATACCTCCAAAGCCGAGGACGGCGAATACTCAGGCATCGACATCGCCATGGCCCGCTCACTGGCGGACAGCCTCGGTGCCAAAGTTGAATGGGTGCCAACGACCTGGAAAACCCTGATGCCGGACATGCTGGCGGGTAAATGCGATATCGGCATGGGCGGTATCTCGGTGACCCTGGAACGGCAGAAAAAAGCCTTCTTCAGCACCACGCTGGACGTCGACGGCAAGATCCCGCTAGTGCGTTGCGAAGATCAGGCGCTGTACCAAACCATCGAGCAAATCAACCAGCCTAAAGTGCGACTTGTTGAACCGGCCGGTGGGACGAACGAAGCGTTTGTTCACGCCTTCCTGCCCAAGGCGCAACTGAGCCTTCACGACAACGTGACCATCTTCCAGGAACTGCTGGATAAGAAGGCTGACGTGATGATCACCGATGCTTCGGAAGCGTTGTACCAGCAGAAACTCAAACCCGGTTTGTGCGCAGTGAACCCGAGTCAGTTCATGCAGTACGGGGAAAAAGCTTACCTACTGCCGCGCGACGACATCACCTGGAAGGTGTATGTCGATCAGTGGCTGCACTTGGCCAAGGTGACGGGCAGTTACCAGAAGGTTCTAAGCCAGTGGATAGCAACGCCCGAGACTAAATAAGCCGCTAGTTACCGCCCCCCCATATCAGGCAAAACGCAAAACGGCGGAATCACTTCCGCCGTTAGTTAATCGTCGTGCAACAACCCCGAACTGTACTCGCCGAAGCTGTTGCCGAGCGCACTGCCATGGAAATTCATCTTGGTGGCGTTGTTGGTCGGCCCCGGGCCAAAGCCGGCAGACGGCAGCGTGGCTTCCGAATATTCGCTATGGGTGCTTGCGCCCGAACAGGCACTCAACAGCACTGCACCACCGATTAGCACGACTTTGAAGAGATTCGAGATCATTTTTCAGTTCCCTGTGGGATGGAGGGCGCGGTGATGCGAGGTTGAGTTGTCATCCTAGGCTGCAATTTCGGTGGGGATTATGAAACTTCGCAGGTCGACAGCGTTGGTTCAGGTTGGATGTTTTGGCCGGTTCAACGGTCGCAGAACGTTACAAAGCCAATCGCCTGACGGGTGACCCCATCCAGCCAAATGACATCAGACGTTGCTAGCGGTGCTTTGCTCCATGTGAGCCATGAGCAACGAAGATGGGCAGACCTCGCCCTTACTCTTTTTCGAGACACGATGAATGAAGCAATGGCGAACATGGCTACCCATATTGATGCTGCTGACCTTGACGGGCTGCGCAACGCCACCACCCAAAGACCAGAACAACCTCTGCAATATTTATCGTGAATACCCTGACTGGTATGAAGACTCGCTGAAGATGCAGGAAAAGTGGGGCACGCCTCAACATGTGGCGATGGCAATCATGAAGCAAGAAAGCAGTTTTATTTCCGATGCCTTGCCACCTCGCGACTACCTGTTGTGGGTTATCCCTTGGGGCCGAGTCAGTTCCGCCTACGGTTATGCGCAAGCGCAAGACCCGGTGTGGGGCGAGTACAAAAACGGCACCGGAAATGGCGGCTCGCGTGACAACTTTGATGACGCGATCATGTTCATAGGCTGGTACACAACCGGCACCCAGCGCCAACTCGGAATCTCCAAATGGGACGCTTACAACCAATACCTGGCGTACCACGAGGGCCGTGGGGGCTATCGTAACGGCACCTACCTCGGCAAGCCTTGGCTCATGCAGGTTGCGCGCAAAGTAGAACAACAATCACAGAGTTATAATTCGCAGCTCAAGCTTTGTCGTCAGGCGCTGGAAGATGATCGTAGTTGGTTTTTTTGAATTGGGCACTTGACGAGTGTGTACGAGAAAAGGGGCAGACCTATTTAATTCGTCTGCCCCTTTTAGCACTCAATCAGAATGCCTCAACCGGCTTCTTCGCCGCCTGAATAATCTTGTTAGCCTCTAACCGCGGAAACGAAAACCGAATCAACAACCCCGCATCAGCCCCTTCCCCCGCAAGCACCAACTCAGCAGACCTCGTGTTATCAGGCGAAGCATTCAACGCGCCAATCGCATTCGACTGCCCTTTGGCATTCACACCCTCCAGGAACGTATAGGTCAAATTCCCAGAGGTCAGGCCGACCTGTTCAAAGTTGGCTAACTTCGCGGTCAACTCGTCTTTGCTGCTCACTTTCTTCGCGACTTCGACCACATCCAGCATCGACTTATCATCGGTCATGGAAACCAATGTGAAGGTCTTGGAAAGACCTGCGATGGCCTTGCCATACAAATCCTGATCGAACGGGCTGATCAACGACACCATGATCAACTTGTTACCCGAGAACACCAACGCCACGGTGAATTTCTCTTCGAGGAAGTCGACGTCGTCGATGCACCTTGCCGTCCCGCCGACATCTTCAGAGCAGTCGTAGTAACCCGAGGCTTCGGTGTAGTTCACGAGGGGGGATTGATAGACGTAGTTCTTGAAGAGCTTTTCTTCGGCGGCGGCGCTTTGCGCAAATACAAAAATGCTGGCGGTAACAAAAGCCAGTGATGCAATTTTCTTGAGCATGGGATCCCTTCCTCGAACAGCTTTGTAATTAGTAGCCAGATGCTATCAGTCCGCCTAATAACTGTCTCGCTCAATACCTTTTCCGGCATCCGGAGGATTAACCTCGCACGACTCGCCTCAACCCAACCAGCCCATTCCTGATAAACTCCGGTCTTTCGCCCCACCGATTCCAGACCCCCAATGCCCCCAATCACTGCCGCACCCGCCCCGCTCTCCCGCCGCTTCTCCGTCGCCCCGATGATGGACTGGACTGACAGACACTGCCGTTTTTTCCTACGTCTATTGTCGAAGAACGCCCTCCTCTACACCGAAATGGTCACGACCGGCGCGCTGCTCAACGGCGATCACGATCGCTTCCTCCGTCACAACGAAGCCGAACACCCGCTCGCCCTGCAACTCGGTGGCAGTGTCCCGCTGGACCTCGCCGCCTGCGCCCGCATGGCCCAGGAACACGGCTACGACGAGGTGAATCTCAATGTCGGCTGCCCGAGTGACCGGGTGCAGAACAACATGATCGGCGCGTGCCTGATGGGGCATCCGCAGTTGGTGGCCGATTGTGTGAAGGCGATGCGCGATGCGGTGTCGATTCCGGTGACGGTGAAGCACCGCATCGGGATCAACGGACGGGACAGTTACGAGGAGCTCTGCGATTTCGTCGGCACGGTTCGGGATGCCGGGTGCACGAGTTTTACGGTACATGCGCGGATTGCGATTCTGGAGGGGCTGTCGCCGAAGGAGAACCGCGACATTCCGCCCCTGCGTTATGACGTAGCGGCGCAGTTGAAGACGGATTTTCCGGAGCTGGAGATTATTCTCAACGGCGGAATCAAGACGCTGGAGGCCTGCCACGAACATCTGCAGACGTTCGACGGCGTGATGTTGGGCCGCGAGGCCTATCACAATCCTTATGTGATGGCTGAGGTGGATCAGCAACTGTTCGGCAGTACGGCGCCGGTGATCAGCCGCGCCGAGGCGCTGGCACAGTTACGGCCTTACATTGCCGCGCACATTGATGCGGGTGGCTCGATGCACCATATCACCCGGCATGTTCTCGGATTGGGCACTGGGTTTCCGGGGGCGCGCAAGTTTCGGCAGTTGTTGTCGGTGGACATTCACAAGGCTAAAGAGCCTTTGGCGTTGCTGGATCAGGCAGCGGAGTTACTTGAGGGGCGCTAACGGTTAGCGATTGGCGAGTGAAGCAACCAGGCTGGATTTCCCGCAGCCTGGTGTATGTGTCAGAGCGCTGCTGCCTCAGTCCAGTTGACCCAGCCAAATGCCCAGGTTGCCAGGATCAACAAACCAAATACGATCCGGTACCAGGCGAATACGGCGTAACTGTGGTTGGCGATGAACTTGAGCAAGCCGCGCACAGCGATCATGGCGAACAAGAACGCCGTGATAAAACCCAGGGCAAACACTGGCAGGTCGTCGGCCTGGAACAGGTCTCGATACTTGTAGCCTGAGTAGACCGCGGCACCGACCATGGTCGGCATGGCCAGGAAGAACGAAAACTCGGTAGCGGCCTTGCGCGACAGACCAAACAGCAGCCCACCGATAATGGTCGATCCAGAGCGTGAGGTGCCCGGAATCATTGCCAGGCACTGTGCGAAGCCGACCTTCAGGGCGTCGGTCCAGCGCATATCATCAACATTGTCGACATACACCACATGTTCACGCCGCTCTGCCCACAACATGATAAAGCCACCCACGACCAATGCCACTGCCACGGTGATGGGATTAAACAGATACTCATGGATCTTATCGGCGAACAAAACGCCCAAGACAACGGCCGGCATAAAACCGATGAGCAAGTTCAAAGTAAAACGTTGTGCATTACGTTGAGTTGGCAGGCCCGTGACGATCTCGAGGATTTTCCGACGAAACTCCCAGACAACCGCCAGGATTGCACCCAGTTGAATGATGATATTAAAGGCCATCGCCCGCTGACCGCCGAAGTCGAGCAAGTCCGCAACAATAATCTGATGCCCTGTACTTGATATTGGCAAAAACTCTGTCAGCCCTTCGACCACACCTAAAATCAATACCGACACAGTAGTCCAAAAATCCATCAATCCTCCCCATCGACAAAAACACATCCACTGACGTGCTTTTAATGCATCGCTAAAGAGAAATTAAAACGCATTCAGCTGCGCATTAAAACCCTATGTTAATTATTGTCCACCACTACAACTAACAACCCTGATGTTATACAGAGATCAATGCTAGTTAGTTCAGCACCAAAGAAAGCTCAAACTGACATGTCAAGTAACCCAGTGCTGATCATTCATAACACTCACCCACAAAGTCACTCAGCGACTGCGTTAACCGGCAGCACAGCGTATCGAGCTGGAAAGGCGGGACAACAAACCAAGCGATGGCACAATGACACTCTTTTGCCAGCCACCATCAATCACACAGGAGCGCAATGATTCCTAACAAATTAACCAGCAATGTTAAAAAAAATGTGATGCCAGTGAGAAAATCCCATGAAATGTTACCAATTGTCAGTCACGGATGAGAATCAGTGCTTTAACATCCAAATGTCAGCACCCAGCCGAGTCAAAGCATGATGCTTACAGGGAAAATAACGACTACCAGCCACAGTCACGCGAAGGAGGTGACCGGTATTCTCACCATTGGGCGGACCCAAACATTAGTGGAGGGCTTTAAGACTTTAGTAGCAAGCCACGTCCCGAATGATATACCTGTTGATACAATGTGCTACAGCAACTCTTTCAGAAAAAATCAAGACTCTCATTCGTACCGAGCAGTCTTCATTGTCATTGACAGCCCTCAGGCGTTTGTTGAAAGCCTTGCCCTCGTTGAAAATATGCGTGCTGACAACCATGCACTCATTATTTTTGTAGCGATCACCGGTAGAGGCACCTATAACAAGATGAAATATTATCTTGCCGGGGCCGACTATTGTATTAAGTTTGGTACTTTGGCTGACGAAAACTCGGACGTGCTTTCCGAGTTTTTTAATAGCGCGGAATGGCAGAAGCAGCACAATTTGCTCCTGGACCCCACTCGCATGTGCCTGATTGGAGACTATAAAAGACTGGATGTATCGTTTCCGGAAATGAAGATTCTAGAAGCATTTTCCGGCACAAAAAACCAAATATTGAGCCACGATGAAATCGCCAGAATCATGGGGCTTAATATTAATTTTTATGACCCAAGGGCATTGGAAAAGTCTATCAGCCGCCTTCGCGGAAAGATAAAAGGGCTGTATGGCACGAATGCCATTCAAAGTATTCGTGGTCATGGATATCGTTTAATCAGGGGTCTGATCTCGACCGCCTGATGATTAGTATGCAAGGGAGTTATTGCAGTATGAACGCAACGGGGAGCGCGTCTCACATCTATCGTGCGAGTCATTATTTGTCTCGACAATTGATCCTCACTCGCGATGACTGCCCATTTGGCAGCGAGATCAGAATACAGTTTGACGACAATCAGGTTCCGCCCGCTCGTGCCTCCTGTGCGCCACCGATGCAGCAGATGAGTGGCATCTACAGTGAAGTACTGATGCAGACCCGACTGATTGCCCTTTCGCTAAAAGACCGCAACGTCTCCAGCGAAAATAAATACCTGAGCCGACGATTTGTTTGCGTAGGGCAATCAGATCTCGCCAGTCCTGCACTCACCGAAGAGTTGATCCAGTGCAACGATTCGCTGAGCAATTTTGGCCAGACACTGGCTGTCGCTCTTAATGAACTGCCTCTTTCGGCGGTGAGTTTCATCGACAAGAAGAAAATCCTCAACAACATCTATTTATTGAAAGATCATGGGATAGAAATCGCTTTCGACGGTTATGACATCCACGACGAAAGTATCGAGATCTTTACCACCCTGAATCTATTCGACTATATAAAAATCCCCCTTTCAACCCTAGACTTTGACCTTAAAAAAACTGGCAATCCTGAGTTATTCAATCGACTCCATGAACGCATGACCATGCTGACTCACACCACCAAAGTCGCCTTTATAGCCGACAGAGTCGAGCAAGCTGCCAGTCATATACTGGCACGCGCGTTGCCCTTTGATTACTTCCAAGGGAGCCATTACTCCCCTGCCGACATCCTTTTGAATTAAACCGAAAGTACACTTCAGGAGAGAAGACATGGAAAGCAGCACAACCCTCCCCAGAAAATATTTTGTCGTCGTTACTCACAGCTCGGCATTACAACTTGAGCTTGAAGAGTTGCTGTCGAACGAGCGATACAACTCATTTGGCACCGCACAGGCAAAAATGTTTGTCGAAGGTGTTTCCCCACCCTCTTCAGCCCCTAAACTCATGGAGTTTTTCTCCCCTCACCTGGACAGCATTGTTCCGTCTGTTATCAAACGTGATACACAGCGTATGCTGTCGTCTTTCGAATCCGAGTGGCGAACAGCCCAGCCCGACACGCGGTTCAGTAACAGCAACTCTCGTATAGATGAAGCCTCGGACGCCATGTATAGGGCGGCCAAACCACTCAACTCCCATACAGAGGCCTGGCGGCTGAGCAACAGCAACGGTGCATTGATCAAAGATGACATCGAGGTTGTCTTGACTGGACTTGAGGCCACGCTGGTCAAAAAAATGCTCAACCATGAGGATCGTGTCGTCAGCAAAGATGATCTTATTCGGAGCATCGGCAGAGAGCCCGAACATTATCGCGGTCTCGAGATGTGCCTTAGCCGACTACAGGAAAAGTTTAAAAATGCCAGTAATGGCGAACGCCTGTTCCGAGCGGTCAGGAATCGAGGTTATTGCCTGATACAAAACATCATTCGAGGAAAAAGCCTCACCTGAACAAACGCAATGATCCTGCGGTAGTGCATTACAAAAATAAGAAAGCACACTATTTCACACTTCCCCCTGCTCCCTCGCCGCTCAAACACCCCCTCCCAGAAACACCTCACCACCCAACTTACATTTATCGACTATTTCTAACACCACGCCCATCAACATTAACAACCAATGGCACTAACCCCCCGTTAGAAGTCGTCAGACAGCCCACAGCTCAATAAATTAATCTATTCACTGGCGAGCGCACCGCATAGTGGCATTTCGCTCACCAATGCTTTGCCTTCTTATAAAAATAATAACGTTTGCTTCATAAACTTTGGCTGTTGTCTGTCGACGCGCGAATGGACGTATTTTGGGGATATCGCATGGTTAACAATCTTCGTATCAATCGAAATACCCACCTCAAAGGATTGACCTTCTGGGGACAGTGGGCATTGGGTCAGGGCTTTGTAGTTGCCCTGTTGTTTTCATTGGTTTATTACCACACCGGAACGGTAGAGTTCTATTATCGAGTCTGCGCAATTCTTACTGTGCTTGCCTCGGTTCCCGCCTATACATGGTGCGGTGTCTATGCAAAGAAAGATAACTATCTGACGGGCTTGGGACGTTTGTTCATGGGTTGGTCAATGACATTGGCCGCGTTAGCCTGTGTGGCGTTTATCTGTAAGGCTGACGAACTGTTTTCTCGTCAACTTATCCTGGTATGGGCCGCCTGCGGCTACATCGGGCAAGCGCTGTTGTACATTCCGCTGCACGGGTTCTCGCAATACTATCAGCGGTCGCTTCAAAGCGAGCACAAGACCCTGATCGTAGGTACTGGCGAGTTGGCATTGGGATTGGCCCGCAAACTGCGCAGCCTGGAGCATTTCCCGCTGGTGGGCCTGGTCAGCACGGACACCACGCTTCCGCCCGCGCCGGGTTCACCGCGTATCGTGGGCCCGCAGGAGCAACTGCTGGAGTTGATCGAAGCCCATGACATCCGACGCTTGTACATAACGCTGCCCCTGAGTGAAGCGGCAAAAATCGAGGCCATGTATATCGATTTGTTGGGTGCCAACGTAGACGTGGTCTGGGTGCCGGACTTGAACAGTCTGACGCTGCTCAATCACTCAGTAAGAGTCGTGGACGGCTTGCCGGCGATCTACCTGAATGAAAGCCCGTTGACCAGTCAGCCCACCGCTGCACTGAGTAAAAGCCTGCTGGAAAAGAGCGTGGCGTTGTTGGCCATTGTCCTTCTAAGCCCACTGTTGTTGATCATTGCCTTGGCGGTGAAACTCAATTCGCCAGGCCCGGTGTTCTTCAAGCAGGACCGGCACGGCTGGAATGGCAAGGTGATCCAGGTCTGGAAGTTTCGCTCGATGCGCGTGCACGATGATCATGAGGTCAAGCAGGCCAGTCGTAACGATTCGCGGATTACCCCGGTTGGGCGTTTTATCCGTCGCACTTCGCTCGATGAACTGCCGCAACTGATCAATGTGCTGCAAGGCCACATGGCGTTGGTCGGACCCCGTCCGCACGCCGTTGCACACAACAACTACTACTCCGGGAAGATCCTCGCCTACATGGCCCGTCACCGAATCAAACCGGGGATTACCGGGCTGGCTCAAATCAACGGTTGCCGCGGCGAAACGGACACCCTCGACAAGATGCAGAAACGCGTAGAGATCGACCTTAAGTACATCAATAACTGGTCGTTGTGGCTGGACCTGAAGATCCTGGTGAAGACTCCCTTCACCTTGCTGTCCAAAGACATTTACTGATGGCTTGAAAGTCGGACACAAGCAACACGACAAGGGGACGCAAGTCCCCTTTTTCATGGGCCTCTTTCAGGTAGCAATGCTGATTCAAGAGCGGGATAGCGCAGAGAACTCCGCGCCAGGTCTTGCAGTTGATACGGTGCGATCTACAGCGTCAGTTGCGCAGTAGATCGCCCACCTTTCACTCGGTGATCTTGTCGAAGTTGCGATAGAACAGGTCGGTGTCACGGCTCTCGGTCATGGCGTGCAGCGAGTAGCTGCGATTGAGCCGTGCACCACCGTCCCGGGTCAGCGGTGACCAGACGATATTGGCGCGACGCATCGTCGACATACTCATCATTTCGTCGAACGGAATGGAAATGTAAATACCCTTGTCGAAACTGCCTTCGCCATATTCCGCGCTGGTTGCGGTAGTCATCGTGGCCCAGGCCCCGAATTTCACACCATTGTTGAACTGCCGTGATAAGTCGAGTGTGGCGCCCCAATCCCGCGCCAGATAACGGCCGACGCTGACAGCCGCCTGAGCTTCGAAAGGCAGGTCGGTATAACCGGTGATATGGCCGGTAACGGTCGAGTAATCCCGCAGGCCAAAACCTTGGTCAAACTCGCGCTGACGCACGTAGTTCAAGTCCGCGCCGACAGACCAGCCCTCTCCCATTGGACGGAACAGCACCTCACCGCCAACACCGGCAAACATCGATTCCAGGTAGCCACCGTAGACCATGCCATACAGGTCTTTATCCAACTGCTCGGCATGACTGAGCTGGAACATCGGCATCGTCACATCCGAGGTCGTCAGGTACTTGCGTAGGTCCGTCCGCACCCGGGGCAAGCCACTCGGCGCGTCGTAGGTGAAATTGTCGTAATTGTTCACCAGATTGGCACTGAGTAGGCCGCTCCACCAGGTATTGCGCGTGAAGCGGTACTCGGCGTCTGCATCGGCAGTCAATTGATAGAGCAAACCATCAGGGCCACCGACGTTCTGTTTGTAACCCAGCCCAAGCCCATAGTTGAAAGGTTTGAGCGTCCCGGTATAGAGCGTGGTCTCCCGGTGCGGCACCGGCGCATTGACCTCGGTTGTACGGTGCAGGCTTCGAAGCGGCTCTTCATTGTTGACCACTTCGCGAAAGGTTTCGCGAGGCACACTGGTTTCATCCAGCGGCATGTCGTAGCGCTTGTTTACCAAAGTAAACCAGTCGATATCGTCATTGACGCTGTTGTCCAGAATCCGGCTGGCGCGGCCGACCGCTTTTGCCGAATAGAAATAAGTCGACTGCTCGCCGTACACCAATAATTCTGAGCCGCGCTGGGCAATACGCTCAACGTTGTAGCCTGCGTTTTGCTGCAGTCGTTGGGAGACATTGGCCCAGTTGACCTGATCCGGCGCGGTGGCCGGTGCATGCGCCGGCAGACGCTCCGAGGGTGGATCGTAGGTCTTGGCGGGTGCCTTGCGGCTGACGAAGTTGGTGTGCAGGGTGATGCCGAACATGGCGGTATTGCCGCGTTCCCAGCCAGCGCTGAGATCAACCGAATCGGTCAACTTGAACACCGCGCCGATGTTCACCGGCGAGTCCTGCTTGATCTGGTTGTCCTTCGGCTCATTCTTGTAGTCGTTGCCTTCGTACTCGAGTTTCAGGCTGAGCGGCTCCCAGGGTGTCTGGTAGGTCACGCCGCCGAACAACGAAGGTCGTCCACGGAAGTAGGCGTTGGTATTGACGTCGCCGGTGCCCTCGCTGGCTGGCCGGGTCTTGAAGCGATCATCCACCCAGCCCAACGGGTTATCGAAATCGCCGCGATTACCCAGGTAACCCCAGGCAACCCCTGCGCTGAAATCGAAGTCGTCATAGCGCTTGTTGGCGACTACGAACTCGCTGGAGAACAGACCGGTACCACCGATGTCGCGAAACCCCACGGCCAACTCGGGCGCCCAGTGGCTTTCTTGCCACAGGCGCAGCTTGAGGTCCACGGCCTTGTCTTTATAGCTCTGGTCGCCACTCAGGGACTCGGGGCCATATTTGCGGTTGGTGATCGCGGTATAGCGAAACGAGCCTTCCAGCCACTCAAAGGGCTGCAAGGACACGCTGTAGCGGCTATAGGGGCTGGTTCGGCTGGCATTTACGCTCAGCTCACCGGCCGGCGCCATTCGGGCCGTCGGCGTCTGCATCAAGCCCACGCCGCCGAAATCATTCTGGGTAAATCGCGGCTCTCCATGAGCCAGACCACAAGGCAACAACAGTACTGCAGCAAAACGTAAATTCAAGGAACCACCCCAGCCAGTTGTGTGGCAAGAAATTCGGCCAACTGCTGATTCAGTTCAGGTATAGGCGGACTAAGATCATCGTTTTTGACAGGGACCAGGATTTTGCTGCCAGCCGCAGGCACCTGCCCGCTCTCGCGATTCCACGGCGCAATACCAACCCGGCGAGTGACGCCATCGGGCTGAATGATCCACAGGTAATCGGCTTCAGCATCGGCCAGCGGCGAACACCCTTGCAGGTAATCACGCGCCTCCTGC
Organism: Pseudomonas sp. GW821-FHT10C09; assembly: GCF_059415465.1. Lineage (NCBI taxonomy): Bacteria > Pseudomonadati > Pseudomonadota > Gammaproteobacteria > Pseudomonadales > Pseudomonadaceae > Pseudomonas > Pseudomonas sp. GW821-FHT10C09. The sequence goes on along the minus strand of NZ_JBWKNG010000003.1, from coordinate 250,836 downwards.
ATCGCGCGATACGCGAGCCGGCACGGTTCCGCCACAGCGCCCAGCACTTCAACCACATCGGAGCGCATCGGGTAGATCAGGCTGTCGCCGTCAGCTACGCGGAAATTAAGCGCGAACCCGACCTCGACCGAAACCGGGTCCAGCACGGCCACCTGGCGCCCCGTGACAGGCCAATGGCTGACTTGCTCGTACAACCGCAACGCCAGCGCCGCCCGGCTCGGTCGATCCAGGAGCAACGCGGTACGCTGCAGCACTTTCAAATCGAACAAGACGCCGGCTTTAAGCCGCGTCTGCTCTTCGAGCAAGGGCCTTCGCAGCCAGGCCGCCGCCAGCCAATAGCCTTCAGGATTGGGTTGCGCGACGCGCATCACATCCAGCACACGAGCACCGGGTTGCAGTTCCACCAACCCCGGATTTCGCACATCGCCACTGACGGAAACTGCTGCGCTCACACCGCTGGAGATCAACCACAGGCACGTCCATAACACCTTGGGAAACTTCAACGGACAGTCCTGCGTTCAGAGGTCAGCTGAACGATCGTTACCCTGAGTTGCGCAGTCAGTTGCTGCTCGCTCTGCAGGATGAAACCGTTCTGCGGATTGACCCAGTAATGATTAGTTGCGTGCAGACCAATAGCCGGTGCATCAATACGTTCATCGACACGCATCACAGCGTATTCCTTGTCCAGAATCCTGATGGTTTCCATGGGGTGTCGCGTGAAGCGACTGTTCACGGCAACCCCCACTTCATAGCCGTGATAGAGATCGATCCAGCGCTGGCTGGTGTAGCCATCGGGCAGTGAATGCAGCCCTTGCTTGAACGGCGAGACTGCTGCAAAACGGGTCCCGTCCAGATCCCCGTCGAAGCCCAGTCCGACACTGCGAACGGCCAGGCCATCGCGCAACAACAGCACCTGCTTGCCGGACGCGACCCAGTACTGCAAGTCACCGCGTTCACGCACCATCGCCAACACCCCTACGCCGGAAGGGGTGGTCAGTTTGAGTTGGGGGTAGCGAACTTCGGCGACTTGCGCCGGGGTCAATTCCAGGTCATCAGGCCCGCCGGCCACGGCTTTGAAGTTCGCCAGCGTGGCCTTCATCAGCGGGTTACATCCACACAACAGCAAGGCCGCCATCAAGCAGACGCTAACTTTCAACGTTCTCACAGTTGGACCAGACCTTATCGGGAGTTAGCTTCGCTTAAGTTGTTTTGTGCGGCAGCGCCCATGCCCAGAATCGAGGCCGATGGCACCAACTGACTGATGAAGCGGTTCCAGCGAGTGACGTTGGCAGGGCCCACATAAACAATGTCCTGGGGGCGAACATCGAAGTGAGTGGCGAGTGCCATGGCGGAAGGCGACTCGGCTTGCAGCTGATAGATTTTAGCCGGTTCTACGTCGAGGTTTTCTACACCCCGGATGACGTACACGGCGTTACCGTTAGAGGTGGTCTGGTTCAACCCGCCTACCGAGCCAATCACGTCGGAAAGATTCATCGTGCGGGTCTTGAACGTCAACGCGCGTGGCTGATTGACCTCGCCCATGACGTAAATTTTCTTGCTGTCGTTGTACGGCAGGTACAACTGATCGCCGCCCCTGAGGTAGACCCTTTGCAACTCCGCGTTCTGTTGATTGAGCGCATCAAGATTCAGCGGATACACCCGGCCGTTTCGCGTCAACAGCAACCCGGACAAGTCAGCATTAAGCGGGTCAATGCCGGCGGAACCCAAGGCTTCAACAACGTTGAGCGGATTGGTGGAGATCGCTTGCGGACCGGCTTTCAACACGGCACCCGAGACCACCACTTTCTGACTGGCAAAACGCAACACCGCGACATCCACTTGCGGGTCCGAGATGAAGGTCGACAACTTCTCGGCGATGTCGGATCGCAGTTGCTGGATGGTCTTGCCGGCGGCCTGGACTTCTTTGATGTAGGGGTAGTAGAGCGTGCCATCGGAGCGAACAAGACGGCCGTTCGCATCGATCTGCTGTTGTGCCCCTGACGGTGCTGTCAGCTCGGGGTGATCCCATACCGTGATGTACAAGACATCATTGTTACCAATGCGGTATTCGGCGGGAGTGGTCAACAACTCGGGGGGCAGTGCCTCATGGACCTGTGTTGCCCTGTCCATGGCGATGAGCTTGGGGGTGATCGGAATCAGCTCGACCCGACTGCTTTCGCTGGCCCCTTCGCGAGTGATATCACTGGTGCTCAGATGTTGCCCCGGTGAAAACATACAACCTTGCAAAGCAATACTTGCCAGCATTAAAAAAGGAACACTACGAATCATAATGGCACTACGCTATTCAAGGGCAAACCCAAAACAAGATCGCCCAGTGTTAGCCGGGCAATCTTGTATTACACGTGCGAAATTTTCTTAGTTACTGGTGCCGGTTGTCCCGGTAGTACCCGTGGTGCCGGTGGTCCCGCCATTGGAACTTCCACCGCTGTTGGACGCTGCCACTGCACCGGCAACCAGCGCGGTGCTGGCCAATACAGCTTGTCCAGCCGTCACGTCACCGACAACTTTGGTATCCAGCGTGAGGGCTTCTTCTTCGACCGCGAGTACCCAGCTGCTCATCATGGACAACAGGGCTATTACCATCATCTTTTTCATATCAAACTCCTTCCTGCGAGTTCTTTATATCTACGGACTTGCCGGATGGGTTGCCAGTCAATTTTCCCGACCATAATTAACATCACATCCTGATATAACAGTTCAGCAGAAATACAAGCCGTTGAAGGCCCGTCTATCAGCCTTGATCGGCGTATCCGCGAGGATGATTCGATTGCCAACGCCAGGTATCCGTCATCATCTCCTGCAAATTCCGAGTGGCCTTCCAACCCAGTTCTTTCGCCGCTTTGGAGGGATCGGCCCAACACTCGGCAACGTCGCCCGAACGGCGCGGCATCACGCGATAAGGCACCGCCCGGCCCGAAGCCTGTTCGAATGCCCGCAGTACTTGCAGAACGCTGTAACCGTCACCGGTACCCAAGTTCCAGATATTGATCCCGGTGCGCGTCGAGATCGTCTGCAACGCCTTGAGATGCCCGTCCGCCAGGTCCACGACGTGGATGTAGTCGCGCACGCCGGTGCCATCGACGGTGGGGTAATCGTCACCAAATATCGACAACTCCTGCAGACTGCCGACGGCAACCTGACTGATGTAAGGCACCAGGTTATTGGGAATCCCGTTGGGGTCTTCTCCCATTTGCCCACTGGCGTGAGCGCCGATCGGATTGAAATACCGCAACAGTGCGATGCTCCAGCGTGGCTCCGCCGCACACAGGTCATGCAGTACGTTTTCGATGATCAGCTTGGATTGCCCGTAGGGGTTGGTGGGCGTGCCCGTCGGAAAGTCTTCACGAATCGGCATCTGCTCAGGCGCGCCGTACACCGTGGCCGATGAACTGAACACCAGCCGGAAAACCCCGGCCGCCGCCATGGCCTGACAGAGTGTAATACTCCCGCACACGTTGGATTCGTAATACTCCAGCGGCTTGCGCACGCTCTCGCCCACGGCTTTGAGGCCGGCAAAATGCAGGACCGCATCAATGGAATGCGCCTGGAAAATCCGGTCCAGCAAGGCTCTGTCGCACACGTCCCCATGAATCATCAATGCGGACTTTCCGCAGATGGCTTCAACCGCATGCAGGGCTGCATCAGAGCTATTGCTCAGGTTGTCCAGCACAACCACTTCGAAGCCCGCTTCAAGCAGCGCAAGTGTGGTGTGAGAGCCGATATAACCGGTTCCACCCGTTACCAGAATCTTCATAGAGCGGTCCATAGTGGGGTATTGAAGTATTCAACTGCGCGCCACGATTAAAACTATTGGCGCACGCAATAATTGACGCCAATGACTTATTAGCACTTCACAACAACCGACACTATTAATAGACACCGACTAAAACTAACTAAACACAGGCAGGCCCGACAACTAATAACATTTACCCCATTCTGCGCATGCCATTAATTGCCATCAAACCATGTCTCAGGTATTAAAGTACAACCACCGTAAAACATCCAAACTCACGGCCACCGTCTTTTGTGTGACTGTGAACAATGTCTTTCCAGGATATATCTATGATTCGTAAATGCTTGTTCCCCGCCGCCGGCTATGGCACGCGCTTCTTGCCTGCTACAAAAGCAATGCCGAAGGAAATGCTGCCGATCGTCAACAAGCCTTTAATCCAATACGCCGTTGAAGAAGCACGGGACGCTGGTTTGCAGCACATGGCCATCGTCACCGGTCGGGGCAAACGCGCGTTGGAAGACCATTTCGACATCAGCTACGAACTGGAACACCAGATTCGCGGTACCGAGAAAGAAAAGTTTCTGGCCGGCACGCGCGAGCTGATCGAAACCTGCACCTTCGCCTACACCCGCCAGGTCGAAATGAAAGGCCTGGGGCACGCAATTCTCAGCGGTCGTCCCTTGATCGGTGACGAACCTTTTGCCGTGGTACTGGCGGACGACTTGTGCCTGAACCTGCAAGGCGACGGCGTACTGGCGCAGATGATCAAGCTCTACAAAAAATTCCGCTGCTCGATCGTCGCCATTCAAGAAGTCCCGCGGGATCAGACTCACAAATACGGGGTGATCGCCGGCGAGCTGATTTCCGATGGGATCTACCGCGTCAACAGCATGGTAGAAAAACCAGCCCCTGAGGACGCACCGTCCAATCTGGCAATCATTGGCCGGTACATTCTGACTCCGGATATTTTTGATCTGATCGCCGATACCCAACCCGGCAAGGGCGGCGAAATCCAGATCACCGATGCGCTCATGAAACAGGCACAAAACGGCTGCGTGCTGGCCTATAAGTTCGAAGGCTTGCGCTTCGATTGTGGTGGTGCAGAAGGTTACATCGACGCCACCAACTTTTGTTATGACCAGCTGTATCTCAAGGGCCTTTAACCAGGCGACCCAGCCCGATCACTGCTCACCTTGCGCAGCCCTCGTCACACTCTTCACCCAGGCAGGCCACTATGACCACTGCAAAACGCTCGGTAGACACCGAACTGAAAGCGAGCAACTTCGGAATGATGGCCTGGCTGTCAAAAGCGCCGTCGTTGTCCTTCGACACGGCTGCCTGGCTGGGCACACCCCTGCTGGTTGAGCGGATCGGGGTATTCCCCTCTTCGGGCGATATCCATCGCCCGATCAGGGACCCTATTTCCCTCTTGGCTCACCTGAAATGTCTGTATGCCGACCAAGCCCTGGATGTCGATGAACGCGACGGGCTTAAAGTGATTTTCAACGAGTGGCGATTCCGGGTTCGCATCCGCTACAGCGACCCGGCAATCGTCATCAATGTTGAAACGCGGTGTGATCCCGAACTCATGCCTGTGAAAACCGCCGAGCTGCTGAGTCAGCTGGAACACTTTGAACGGTGAGGGATTACTTTGAAGCGGCACCGCAGGGTGGCTCACCAACAAGCAGTCGATAGAAGTAATCGGCGATAAGCCGACCTCCCGAACCCGGGATGGGGTGAATCTTGTCCGGGCCGATCAAGGGGGTGGGTCCGTTGCTGGCGTAGCGTTTGAAGTCAGAGCCGAACGCACACTGCAAATTCCAATAGGCTATGTTCTGCGAACGCGCCCACGGTTCAAGTACCTGGGCATATTCCGTCATCGGATAGGCACTGGAACGTGTTGTGTCCTCGCGCAAGATTAGATTGACGCTCGCCGCTGGATGAACCTCGCGAACCATCCGCACCAAGCCTTTCATGTTTTCCAGATAGTCCTTGGGCTTTACGCCAAACCCCTGGTCATTGCCACCCAACATAATCAGGTAAACATCTGCCGGTATCTTTGAAACGACGGCTTTCCACTGGGCCTGCCATTGGCTGTCGCTTTTATAGAAGTCAGCGGAAGCGGCGCCCGAAGCAGCAAGTTTTGAGACCCGGACACCGCCACGGTCATTGGCCATCCACAGGCCAAACAATGTCGGAGCACCCTTCACCACTTCGAGCCTTAACGCCCAATCATCAGTGGTGGGGACACTTAATTGCACTTCCTGAACCCCGGAACCCGCCATCGTCAAAGACTGCCACGTGTCAGAAGGTGTCCACCGATACCTCATCTCGCTGGTTTTACCGTTGCCCAGGTAGAGCAGTTTGGCTTGGCCAATGGACGTATTGATCACGGCCGTCTGCTTAGCGTCGATCTCAATGTAAGCACCCGCCTGCCCGGTAACCGTGCGACTGTCCGGACTCGCTTGCCCGAGACTGGAAACGTCCCAGTCACCACCGAAGTACTGCTGGTTACTACGGGTGTACTTGAAGTTCGTACCACCCAGCGCGGTGCCGTGGTTAAACCCGACATAACCAGGCCCGGCGAAACCGACGTCTTTTGCCAGGCGCTGAGTGAGGTCATTCAGATAAAAGTCCTGCCCGGCGCTGTAACTGTCGCCAATCACCGAGATGTCCAGCACCTCCCCCGATTTATCCTTGCCCAGGCCGGAAAGGCGTTCGCTTGAACTTCTTGCCTCGATAACCGGCGTCGAAACGGGACGTGCATCATCGATATAAACCATTGGCCTGATTCCTCTATTTGGCGGTCAGGAGTGAGACACCTTCAGCCCCTTTTTTGCGGCTCGCCCGCTCGCCCAAAAACAGGACAGAGGTCAGGGTGAAACGGCTAAAAACATTCGATAACAGCACCGGCCCCAACAACCCGCACAGCACACCGCCAAAGACCAGGACGCTTTCGTCCGTGACGCCCAAGCGACCCAACGTAAACCGTGAACTGGCGGCAAACAGTACGTGAAAGAGGAATATCGCGTAGGAGTATCCACCGAGCCAGATCAGCACTTTCGAGCGCATGTCGGTCGACAGTAACGCGACGCAGGACATACAGCCAACGAGCAATCCGACCAGGCTCCTGCGATCGACAATGAGTTCGCGATCCACAGCGGCAATGTAGAGCAGCGCGACCGATATCAAGATGAACACCACGGGCCCGATCACTTTCAGCGATCGCTTTAAAGCGTCGACATTCTCGTGGCAAATCATCCCCGTCACGAAAAACGGCAGCAGATAAATAGCACCGTTGATGCCAAACGCATCGACCGGAACAAGCGGCATCAGGAACACTGCTGCGGAAAACAAAAACAACAGGTACAGGCGCGTCGGCGTCTGTAGCAGACCGCGCCACTGAAGAAACCCGACAAACATGAAGATGATAAAAACCGCCTGCAAAAACCAGAAGTGGTTAACCGGCAGGTAAAACGACAACAAGGCGTCCATCAACCCGACGTCCTTGTTTACCCCCGGCGCCACAGCCTGCAGCACCGAAAATGGAACACCGACAAAGAACAACGGCACGATCAATCGTCTGACCTTGCCCAGACAGTATGCATAGAAGTCATTGCCTCTGATTTTGTAAATGGAATAGATATAGCCCGATATAAAGGTGAACAACGGCATCCTGACGTACACCATCGAGTCCGCCAGGATTCGGAAAGGTGATCCCAGGTCGATTTTCAGTCCACCTCCGAGCGGCCCTATCACGTGATAGAGCACCAGCAGCAGGCACGCCAGGCCTCTGAGCGTTTCTATTTCCAACGACTTTTTCTTGCTTTGCATAAACCACAAACCTCAGTTCAAGACGCTTGAATCAACCGACTCAGGTTTTTTTGAGCGCAACTGCAACCCCAGCCCCAGAAACAGGACCGGCACCACCATGGAGAAATGTCGGGCAAACGAGCCAAAGTCAGGCTCGAACAGCCCCTGCACCAATAAAAAGGACAGTGGGATAGCAATAAGCTCTTTGACTTTCGGTTCGATGAGCGATCCCTTGTAGTGACTCGACGTCATCATTTTGAACATCAGCAATGAGGTCATCATCATCAGGACGACAAAGATGATCTGCCCCAGGCCCGATAAAAGTATTAACTCCACCGGAAACGACAACCTGAAAAAGATGCTCATCGAATCCACGGCCTGCGATACGAAATCACCGCCGTTGATCCATGACACGATCAATGACTTCGAGCCCTCCTCGCCCAGCGTGCGCTGTTCATTGTTACTGGCCCGAATGGACGAAACCGAATAGCCGACCAGCACCTGAATCGCCGTTGCGATCGCCAGATAGAACGCGAACAACATCAGGAAGAAGCTGAAACGCGACACATGCTTTTTCATCACACACACGCCGACCCAGACCAGCGAAAACAAGATCCAGTAAGGCCGAATCAGCACGCCGTAAAACAGCGCGGACAGAAAGAAGCCTGCTCGGTATCGCTTCGAAAATGAAAAAACCAGAATGGCAATTACCGCCACCGAGACAATGATTTCCTTGGTCAGGTTATCGAGGAAGAACGACCGCACCACGCCCCACAAACACAAGGTCAGGAAAATCGTTATCGGTATTCTTCTGAAGATAAAGATCGGGATCGACGTCAGAAACAGATTGCACAGCATCCCGTAGGCCCAGGCATTGGTCAGGTTTATCCCGGTGGGACGCAGCAAGTAAGCCGAGCACTCGTAAGAAGACCGGTCTGGCGAGAAGGGATTCCAGAAGTTGCAGTTGTCTGAACGAACGTATGACGACCACAACGTCATCGCATCCGGACCTGGTTCGCGGTGCATCAACAGTGGCATCGCAATGGACAGGAACAGGCCACAGAACAAAATCAGGAACGAGATCGACGAGTCGAGTTTTCGTCCACGAAACTCTATGGAAGGCAGAGACAAAGCCATTACAACGCCCCCTTCGCCCGGGCAAATCTGGTTAGCACAGCGATAACGACCAGTTGCACCGTAATCGAGAAGACGTTCCCCCACGCCGCGCCATAAATTGAATGATGTTTAATGAGTACATAGCTGACAGGCAGTGAAACCATCAGGCATATCGCCGCACTGGCCAGCGACACCCGACTGTTCTTCGACGCAATAAGACCGCCCCATACGATGTCGCCGACAGCCCGAAGGGCAAAGGAAAAAATCAGAATGGATAAAATCCTGTTATCCGGTCGTGGGACTGCCACGTCCACGTAATCGAGCAGGACATTGAAGAAGGCATAAATCAGCACCGCCACCGCGCCGGAAACGATAAGGGAGCGCAACACCCATTGATTCAGGAACAGTTGCCGGACTGTCAGCGCCTGTTGATTATTCTTGTAGCGCTTGGCAAGTACCGGAATGCCGACGACGGCAACAACCGCATAGGACAGCGCTTGCAAGGTGTTGGCCGCAGACCAGGAATACACGTACTTGCCGAGACTTGCGTACGGTTCAATGTCCAGAATAAGAAAACGCTCGGCGTACTGACTGAGTGCGATCAGGCCGCCCCCCAGGTAAAAGGGCAGCCCTGCTCGCCAGACCGAAACGGTGGTGACGACACTGGCTTCCCGCCCCTTGTGAACGTTCACCACAATCAAGTAACCCGCCACGATGACCAGCAGGTTGGTGACCACCCAAAGCCAAAGAACACTGGCGATGCTGGACACTACGCCCGTCATCAATCCTGCGACAGCAAGCAACGCCCAGAGCCCGGTTTTTATGAAAAACAGTACCGCGCCCCAGTTGGCTTTTTGCGCTGAAAAAACAAACGAGTTTATTTCGAAGGAGAGATGCTCGGTGAGCAGCAAAAGTGTGACGCAAGCGATCAACGCGGCACTCGCCTGCACATCGCTGAAGAGCGAGTACAGGGCGACCGTGACCACCGACAACAACAAACCAACGGCCAGGTACAGGACCAGTACCCTATCGACGACGAGCCGCGAACTACCCCCGACGCTGATCAGCCGGTTGATTTCAGAACTGAACCCGACACTGTAGAACTTCGAGGCTATCAAGGAGGCTGCGACTACAACGCCGTAAAAGCCCAATGCGTCATAACCCAGATAATGAGTGATGGCCAACACCAGCAGAAACTTTGCGCCTAATGCACCTCCCCGCAGCAACAAGCGAAATATCATCGAACAATCCCTTTGATGATATTGTCCATCTGCACCGTTTTGGCTTCGATTTCTTTACAGGTGTCCGTGAGTTTCTTGCCAAATCGGGTGAGCGCGTTGGGGGCATAAACCGTGTCGATGATGGTGTCGACATTAATGTCGCCCCCGTTGATCACCCAGTCTTCCACGCCCATGTCCTGATACGCACCGAAGCCTTTGCGTTCATAACTGATATGGAAAGCCGGCACACCGGAGAGGAGTGACTCAATCGCCCCGTGCAACCGTACGGAAATAACCAGGTCTGGCTGATACTTCGCCAGTGTAGCCTTCAAGGGCAACAGGTCTTCGGTAATGCCGAGCTCCCGGTAGAACGCGCCATCGTCGTTGCCGCGCACAGCACTTTGCACAGCGCAGACCACTTTGCTTTTCGACCTTAGTCTCTGCAACAGAAGCTTCAGGTTGGCAACGTAAGCAACTTTCTTCTCTTTGCTCCATTCCGGCGGCTTGCGTAAAACAACGCAGACCACAGCTGGAGATGCCGCACAGCGGGTGAACTTGGGTTGCACCAGGATCTTTTTCGCTAATGCCTGAACCGCCAGGTCTGGTGCCCGGTAGACATTTTCGTGGGACTGAAAAATAGCTGACGATCTGTTGTCCCTGACAAAGACCGCATCAGCACTGGCGTAGTGCTCGACAATTTTGCTGCTCTCGCCATGGAACGGACCGATACTTTGCGGGAGATAAACCGACGGCACCTTGCTCAGGATTGCCGTTTCAAGTTGTTTGGCATGACCCAGTTTCAGTTTGATATGTTCGAAGGCGCTTTTTGAGCGCATGTACCCACCGCCTACCCCGACGATCAGATCGGTGGTTTTCAACAGATCGGCAAGGGGCGCGTAGGACTGGTTAAGAAAAATCGCCTCTTTCACCCTTCCGAAACCTTTAGCCGCCATGACCGGTGCGTCATACCGTTTATACGGGAGATAACTGAACGACTGCGGATCTGACGCAACTACGTTGATCAAAGTGTCTGCACCAAAGTTGCGCAGCACCATGGCGATTGCCAAATCCACGAGAAGCCCATCACCGGAGTTGGACGCGCTGTAGCCATGCAAAATAGTTACGTTCATGATCTTGATTTCTACTTAATAAGTTTGAGCGGAATACACGTCATAGGTTTGCTGGATCATCAACGTTGCGCTGAACTGTTCGCGCACTTTCTTGCGGCTTTCAGTGCCGAGCTCCAGCAGCTTTTGTTTTTTGATATTCAGCAAAATACTCGCAAGCGCCTGATAGTCGCCGGTCGAAAACAGGTAACCCGTAATGTTGTCCGTCACCAGTTCAGGCAGCGATGTGCAGTCACTGGCGATCACCGGCACGCCCATGGCCATCCCTTCGAGAGGCACCATGGCAAAGCCCTCCCAGCGACTTGGCACAATCAGGGCATCCGCGGTTTTATACAGTTCATTAACTTCAGCTGGCGTCACCCAAGGCAGGTATTCCACGGCGTCAATATCGGGGCACTCGACGGTGTCTTCGTTGACCGCACTGCCAACGACAGTGAGTCTCAAGTCGGTTCGCTCGACTTCAGCGAACGCCTTGAGCAACAGATCGAAGCCTTTCTGGTAGTCCAGTCGACCGACAAACAGAAGATGAATGTCCGTACTGTCGCTGGTCTTGCTCTCATCACTTTTATAATGAATACCGTTGTAGATCAGCTTCATACGGTGACGATCAATACCAAACGACGCGGCTTTATCCATCTCATACTGACTGACACAGATAATGACATCGGTCACTTTCTGCAAAACCCGCTCAATCAGTGAATACACTTTCTGTTTGACGGGAGAACTCTCCATCAAGAAGGAAAATGCGTGCGGGCAATATACAATTTTCGGTGACCGCCAAGGGCGCATGACCAGACAGACACACCGGCCGATCACCCCGGAGAACGTGCTGTGCAAGTGCACGACATCCGGTTTTTCCTTGAAAATCACACCGGCCAGTTTCCAGGCGAACCGCAACAGGGACATGACATCGCGCTTGTTCCGGGAAAAGGTCCTGATGTTTTTCTCATCAATACCGTGCAGCTCTTTCTTCTGATCGAACGGAACCAGATATACCAGTTCATACTTCAGTGCGTGGTCTTGCGGGGGAGTCGATATCGTACGGATGACCGTCGCAACACCACCTTTGATTGTTTCCGCCACGTGCAGTATTTTTTTCATAATCCACCTATCTCCATGAACTTAGTCGCAGGCAAGCAGCGTTAAAAAGTGGTTAACGATCGTTAAACCACTCTCAACTCGATTGCCCGGTAGATAGAACGCACATCAGGACTTGTCAGAGGCGTACTCATAGTTGTAATAGCCATAACTGCCATTACCGTAATAGCTGGACGCGCGTTTCTCGACGCCGTTAAAAATGGCGCCCTTCAACTCGATACCGTTTTGCGCAAATCGACGTATTGTCAATTCGATCTCTTTGGCAGGATTCACACCAAAGCGCGTCACAATCAGATTAATCGCGGCTTCACGTCCCACGATGGCTGCATCTGTCACGGCCAGAAGCGGTGGCGTATCGATGATCACCACATCGTAGAGCTCGCTCAGTTCTGCCAGCAGCTCTCTGAAGTTGGCATGCATCAACAGCTCTGATGGATTAGGCGGTACCTGCCCGCGACTAATGAAATGCAAGTTATCCGTTTCAACTCTATTGATCGCCTGTTCGATGCTGCAGCGCTTAGTTAATAGATCGGATAAACCATTGGTGATCGGAGTCGCCAGGGTCTTGTGCAGATGACCTTTGCGCATATCGGCATCGATCAGCACGACCCGCTGCCCGCTTTGAGCAATGACCGCAGCCAGGTTCGAGGACACAAAAGTTTTGCCCACCTGCGGACTCGGCCCGGAAATCATGATCCGGTTGTTGGTCGCATCCAGCCCCGCAAAATGCAAACAGGTTCGCAGGCTGCGTATCGACTCGATCGACAGGTCCGTGGGATTACGCAGGGCCAACAGAAAAGACTGGTTGTTGACGCCGTCGCCCAGCCGAAGTTTTTTGCTGTCTTCTTCCCGCTGCAAATCGCTGTAGGGAATGGACGCATAAACGGGCAGCCCCAGCTGTTCTATGGCTTCTGGCCCCTCGAGTCCTCGGCTCAGGGATTTACGCACCAACACCAAGGCAACACCGACAAAGGCGCCGAGGAAAGTTGCAATGAGAACGATCAGCGCTTTGCGTGGTTTGACCGGGTTGGTGGTATCGACGTCGGCGGTATCAATCAACCGCGCATTGCCGACCGCCCCTGCCCTGATGATGTCCAGCTCCTGGGATTTATTCAGCAACTGGGTATAAATCTGTGTCGCCACTTCCACATCACGAGTGAGGTTCAACAGTTCCTGCTGCGTTGCGGGAAGGTCCTGAACCTTCTTCTCCAAACCATGGCGCTGTTTGCTCAAGTCCCCAAGTTGAGCCATCAAGGCGCGGTAGGCAGGGTGCTCTCGGGTGAACTTTCGATCCAGGTCCGCTTGCTGGAGCTTCAAATCGGAGATGCGCGTATCCAGCACCACCATCTGTTCCAGAACGGACTTTGTTTCGAGTGAGATGTTTACGGTATTGCCGCGGGTTTGGTAGCTGTTCAGCGCGTTGCTGGCTTTGACCAGATCCTCTTTGACTTGAGGTAATTGCGCCTGCAGGAAGTCCAGGCTCTGGGCCGCCTCGGCTGAGGTGCGCTGCACATTCTGCTGTACATAAAGAGTTGAGATCTTGTTGAGGATCTTCACCGCCAAGGTGTAGTCGGTGCTGGCAAGGGCCAAGTTTATAATGCCCGACTCTTTACCTTGCTCGGAGACATCGAGAGCGTCCTGGTAATTCTGAATGGTGACAATCCGTGGATTGCGAACCACTTCAAATTTAGTGCCCGGATTCGCGGCCATGAGCGCGACAAGCACCTCGACCCCATTTTCTACTACTGCGTTGCCTGTAGTGCCGGCGACCAACAAACCGCCACTGTCATCGTAGAGCTTGAAGCGGTTCTGCTCTTCAGCCACCAGGGTCAGTTTTTTACCCAGCAGTTCATCAGGCAGCTTGAGCTTTTCGATATCGAGACGCTCGCCACCCCAGGCATAACTGCTCATACCCAAGCGCGCAGGCGAAACACTTTCCGTCGGGGTGCTCTTGTATCGCCGCGCGATAAAACCGCCCACGACAGGAAAGGTGTGGGGCGTTATCACGATATCCAGGCGCAGGTCATCGACGGTTTTACCGATGACCGCGCGGGACTTGATAATTCCGATTTCGGTCGCCGCCGGGGATTGGCCGCCCAGCATGCTGCTGATATCCGAAAACCCCAGCATGTCGTTCTTTTTCGGTTCGACCTGTACCAACGCGTTAGCCAGATACACGGGTGGCGATAGTATCGAATAGGCGGCGCCGGTCACCATAAACGCACCGGTGATGGCACCTATCAACCATTTATGATCAATCAATGTGCCCAGTAAGCCGAGAAGATCAATCTCGTCTCCCTCTTTATCCCGGGTGCTGACTACTGACGGTAACTGCATAAGGTCTATTCTTTTACCTTGAATACTAATCTGAAAATCATCCATCAACGTCCGAGGCGCTGTGCCCATGAGCAAACAGCATCTTCAATCAATGCATGAGCATGGACAAAAGCAGCTTTTCCTTGACGATACGGGTCCTTTATTTCGCGCTCACTCTGCCACTTGCCCAGAAGAAACACTTTGCCCCTCGCGTGCGAGGCAATATTCAGCACGCCTTTTACATGCTCTTTTTCCATGACCAGAATCAGGTCTGATTCATTAACAATCGCAGGCGTAATTTGCCGCGCTTTAAACCTTTGGGCAGCGCGACCCTGTTCTTCGAGAACAGAAAGTGCGTTGGGCTCCATAGACTCGCCCACCCGCGCGTCCAGCCCCGCGGAGGTTACCGAGATATCCGAAGGCTCCAGCGCATTGCGCAGCAACATTTCAGCTGTTGGACTTCGGCAAATATTGCCAACGCATACGATAAGGATCTTTCTGAACAAGGCTACTCTTCCCGTGTAGTGTCGAATCGGCCAATGTGTAGCGGGGATATGAGTGAACCGATAAGATCGGTCCCGCATTCAGAGATGGATCGATCATGGAAATACAAGGATATTAAATACCACGACACATAAAAAACGCCCAACCAGAATAGCCGGACCAAAAATAACGACAGCAATCGGTGCAATATTTTTTCGACTAAAAATAACAATGATGCAGCGACAATAGCGAATTGATGATATGGCTGTAGTATTCGCCTCTCAGGAATTAGACATGACCTTAACGTGTTTTCGATGTATTACAGCTTCAACACTATTGATATTCGGCGCATTCAATCACGCTAACGCCAGCCAGGTTTTTCCAGCCCTGGCAGAGGGCAACAAAACCATAGGCGTTCAGGTAAAGATTCAAAATTTTTCTACCACCGATGCCCGGCAAATCAAGGATTCCGGCTTCGGATTCGTGCGTTTTGGCGTATGGACCAACAGCTTGAAAAGCCCGGCGTACCAGAATCAGATCAATGAAGCGTTCGCTGCCGCCAAATCCGCCAACCTGCCGGTATTGATGACCGTTCGCTCAACCAAAGCGTTAACCGGCAAATCGAAAAGCGGTGACGATGAACTCGCCAGCGCAGGTGTGGCATTCGCAAACTCAGTCATAGAGCTGGAAAACACCTACAGCACGCAGCTTGTTGCCATTGAAATATGGAATGAACCGGACCTGCCAAAATACTGGCCCACACAGGATTTTGAAGTAACCTTTGCGCCGTTCATGAGCGCGGTGTGCAATGGGTTACAAAAGCGCGATCATTCAACACCGCTGATCGGGTTTGGATTCGCACGTGCGCCCACCACAGGCTCCAAGTCGACCGCAGCACTGACTAAAATCATTGCTGAGCATCCGAAATGCCTGAGTGCTGTCTCCTATCATCCCTATGGCATGTCGGGTACCGAGATCAACACTGCCCAAGCATTTATTCTCAACAACTTTCATGTACCCGGCGTGATTACCGAATGGGGAGTGCCATCGCTCAATTCCATCGGCGGAACAACCGGACAGGCCACACGCATCACCAGATTCATTACCGACGTCAAACAACTGAACATACCGCTGACCTCTCTTTACGAATGGAAAAACAGCGACTCAGGCAGCAATGATCGTGAACGAAGTTTTGGATTGAAGTCTTCTGATGGCAACTCCAAACCAGCGGAAGCGGCTGTCAAGACGCTATTAAAGGCACAATAGCGGATAACTGCCTCCGCGTTTAAGGGAGGCTTTTGTTCTTATATTCGGAATAACTCGTCGCGTCGACCGCCAGTGAGGCTTCCACCAGCACTTCCAACAATACGACTTGCGCTTCAATGCGCAGGTCTTGCTGACGTTGTTGCGCGTCGTTCATTTGCTCCATCATTACGCGGGTGACCTGAGAAGGCGTGCTGTGTTTCACTCGCTGCAGCCAACCGGGGATATTTTTTGCGGCTTTAACCTTGCCCATTGCAACCACGCCCTGCAAATTATCCGGGTGGTTATCTTTTGAAACTGCCATCAACTCTTCAAATACTTCGGTGAGTTTCTTCAGGACATAACCCAGGATTAAGTCATCGAAGGCCTCCACATTTCCAGACACCTGCTTCCCCTGTGAAGTCATCTTCCCGTCCGACACATCCATTTATCAGCAGCACGTTACACGGCATCCGGGCCTCGCTATTTGACATATTATAACGGCGGACCCCGACCCTTTTTAACAGCGCGCCTCCTCAAGATAAGGCGTCAGCGGTCAGTTACCTTGAACCTGTGCCCGGTTTTGGCATCGTATTAACCGACACCGTGCCCCGCCATTCAAACAGCCGTTTTCAGGTTGTTGCCGCTGGGGCCATTGATACGTACATGCGCCCTTGAGTGGCTGTCAGCGCTCGGGTAATGTCATTAGACCCACAGGACAGAGCACGCCCATGACTTCCAAGCTGGAACAACTGAAACAAATGACCACCGTGGTTGCCGATACCGGCGACTTCGAAGCGATCGCTCGCGTTAAACCGGTGGACGCCACCACTAACCCTTCCCTGCTGCTCAAAGCCGCGGCGATTCCTGCCTATGCCGAATTGCTGAACGCCTGCGTTCACGATTGCAAAGGCGATGTGGGCCTGGCCAGCGACCGTTTTGGCGTTGCGGTCGGGCAAGAGATTCTGAAGGTTGTACCGGGCCGCATTTCCACTGAAGTGGATGCGCGCCTATCGTTCGACACTGACGCCGTATTGAAGCGCGCGCACCGTCTGATCGAGCTGTATGACAAGGCCGGCATCGGCCGTGACCGCGTGCTGATCAAGATTGCCTCCACCTGGGAAGGCATTCGTGCGGCAGAGACACTGGAAAAAGAAGGTATTCAGACCAACCTGACACTGTTGTTCTCATTTGCTCAGGCAGCCGCGTGCGCCGATGCAGGTGTGTTCCTGATCTCGCCGTTCGTGGGCCGGATTTACGACTGGTACAAGAAAGCCAACGGCAACGACTACACCGGCGCGGATGATCCGGGCGTGCAGTCGGTGACCCGTATCTACAACTACTACAAAGCCAATGACTACAAGACGGTGGTGATGGGCGCGAGCTTCCGCAACCTGAGCCAGATTGAGCAATTGGCCGGTTGTGATCGCCTGACCATCAGCCCGGACCTGCTGGAGAAGCTGGCAGCGGACACTGGCAAGCTGGAGCGCAAGTTGGCGCCTGGGCATGCCGGCGAGGCGCGTTTGAGCTTGAATGAAGCGCAGTTCCGTTGGTTGTCCAACGAAGACGCAATGGCCACCGAGAAACTGGCTGAGGGCATTCGTCAGTTTGCTCGCGACCAGGAGAAGCTTGAGGCACTGCTGCAAGCCAAGCTGTGATTTGAGTTAGCGCAATGCAAAAAGGGCGAACCCTGGTGGGTTCGCCCTTTTTTGTGCCCGTTACTTCAAGCGATCAGTGACGCTCCAGCGCATTCACCAGGTCATGGAACGCTTCGCGATTGTGGTCATTGAGGCCCATGAGGATTTTGTGGGCTTCAAGAACCTTGATCCTCACCACTTCCTCGGACTGGTCCTGGTCTGGCAAGTCGTCCAGGCATTCCGGGCAAGGCACAGGCTGGTCAACAATGTTGAACACTTGCTCGAAGCCCATGGATTCGAGCAGCCGGGTGATGTCTTCGTGGGTGGTGACGACAGTCGGCAGCAGGCCGACTTTCTGCCGCGACAGGATCGACAATTTGGCCAGCAGGCCAAGGGTGGTGCTGTCGATGCTGCGGGTTTCGGTCAGGTCGATCACGATTGCGTTGAAATTCAACGCGGTGAAGATCCGATCAATAGTCGCATCCAACGCCGAACACAGGGTCAGGCGAACTTCACCGACGAATTTCAGGACGAAGGTGCCGTCCTGCTCGGCGAACTGGATTCTACCGGTACTCATTAAAGATTCCTGCTCAACACCAACAGGGCGATATCATCCGGCATCTCCCCTAGCGTGGCCAATCCAAAAACCTGCCGCAGCCCATCCAGGGTGCCGCCCGCAGCCTTGACCCGTTGGGGCAACGCCGCTTCTTTTTCTTTGAGTGTAGGTTCTGGCAAAAGGTCCAGAATGCCATCAGACATCAGCGTCAGACTGAACGTCGGCGGCAGCTCCAGTACGTGATCTTCGTAGGTGGCTTCATTAAAGAGGCCCACCGGCAGACCGCGCCCTTCCAGATAACGAACACTGTCTGGCGTGTACAACACTGGCAACGGCAAATGACCGCCGATGCTATAGGTCAACAAACCTGTCTCCTCGTCGATGACTCCACCGACCATTGTGACGTGTTTACCCAGCTTACAACTGATCAGGCCTCGGTTGATATGACCAAGGACCTCTGAAGGCTTGAATTCCGGCAATGTACCGCTGCGCTTGGATTCGAACAGCAAGCGCGTGGTCATGAACTTCAGCAGCACGGTAACGAACGCTGAAGAAGCGCCATGCCCGGAAACGTCTGCCAGGTAGAAGGCTACCCTACGCTCATCGACCCGAAAGTAGTCAACGAAATCACCCGACAGGTACAGCGACGGGATGATCTGGTGCGCAAACTGGAACTCGTCGATGGTCCAGGGGCTGACCGGCAGCATGTTCATCTGCACCTGGCGACCGGCATTCTGGTCTTCCTGGAGCAGGTTCAGGCTGGCGGCGAGCTCACGGTTGGCCTTTTCCAGCTTCTCGCGGTAGCGCTGGTTTTCCAGCAGCAGGCGCGCACGATCCAGGGCCCGGCGCACGGAATGCTCGAGCACGGCCAGATCTTCGAGAGGCTTGATCAGGTAATCCGCCGCGCCCAGGCGCAGTGCCTCGACCGCGTCGTTCATCACGCCGGCACCCGAAACTACAATCACCGGCGTTTGCGGGGACCGTTCGGTAACCTGGCGAATGAGTTCGAGTCCGCCCATCTGCGGCATGCGCAGATCGCAGATGACCAAGTCGGGCTTGTCTTGCTCGAATACCTGAAGACCCTGTTGGCCATTGCTGGCCTGCAGGACACTGAAACCACTGTCTTCCAAATAGGCCGCGAGACTCGCGCGCACTACCTCGTCATCATCGATTATCAGCAGCGTGGCACTGGTTTTTGGCATGTGGGCAAACGGCGCCAGAATTAGGTTGGCGTAGCAGGCACGGGTTTTAGCCCGGCTCACACTACTGGATTCGCTTTCTAGCCTCTCTATTGCACCGTTTTCGAGCGTTTGCCCTACTCACCTGTACACCAGAGGTGCCCTTCTAAGGCGCAGACGGTACTCCCATCCGAGAGGCGTTTCAAGCTCACGCCGATGGTCGCTTGGCGTCTTTACTTGTCAAATCACCGGGAGTTATAAGAACAGACAAATCCGTAACCCAATGGAAGGATCGAGCCCATGAGTCAAACCGGTCGGGACTACAGCGAAAAGCGCGATTTCATCCGCATGCGAGTCGATGCCGATGTGTCGTTGATTCATGAAGGTGATGAGGTGCCAGCCGTCTGCATCGACCTTTCCAGCAGTGGCATGCAGGTTGAAGCGAAGCGTGTGTTCAAGGTGGGTGACCGGCTCAACGTGCGCATCGATTCCGATCACGCCGCATTAAAAGGCCTTGAGGCCGACACCGAAGTGGTGTGGGTGAAGCCTTTGGACGGTGAAGGCCAGAAACTCGGGCTTACAATCTTGAAGATGAAATAAACCGGATCCAAACGAAAGAAGGCGGCCATGGGCCGCCTTCTTCATTTTATCGGTCGAGATTAAAAATCGTCTTCAACCTTGCCGTCTTTGACTTTGAATTCGCGGTTCTGCAAGTACGCATTGCGGATGAAGGTGTACTTGTCGCCGGTGATCAGCTTCTCGCTCGACAGCAAGCTGGCGCGCGTGTCGACGATGTTCAGGCCGAAGACCGAGTTACGCACCGGTACATCGTTGATGTACGGATACGGGCCGGTATAGCCGTCGACGTACTTGGAAGGCGCATCACGCAAGGTGCTTGGGCCCAACAGCGGCAGCATCACGTAGGGGCCGCTACCGACACCCCAGTAGCCGAGGGTTTGACCGAAGTCTTCGTCGTTACGATTCAGGCCCATCTTGGTGCCCACATCGAAGAAGCCCAGCAGGCCGAACGTGGTGTTGAAGATGATACGTGCAGTGTCGGTGCCCGCCGCGGCCGGTTTGGCCTGCAGAATGTTGTTCACCAGGTTGGTGACGTCACCGACGTTACGGAACATGTTGTGGATGCCGTCTTCCAGAAACTGCGGCGTGATGAACTCATAGCCCTGAGCCACAGGCTTGAGCGCATACGTATCGACCACATCGTTGAACTTGAAGATCGGACGGTTAACGCTTTCCCAAGGATCGTCTTCCGAAGCAGCCTGAGCCACAAACGGAACCAGCAACACGCTGGCACACACAAAAAGCTGAGCGAGATGATTGCTCCAGCGCATAGAAAAACTCCTTGGATTTTTACTGGCGCGGGCACTTGGCCCGGGCGTTAAGCTGGCAAGTATAAGACGGAAAAGCCGGTTTAGGCAGCCTCGCGCGTATTTGCCTGAAGATGAATCATCCTGATTGAGAGCGCTTCACATCAATGTCACTCAACTGTCACTGACGCCGCATAGCCTTGTCACTATTTCAGGGACGCTCCTATGCCGCACGCCGAAACCTTGCCCGTTGCAGCACCCAGCTTGACCGCCGTCCTGTTCGGCCTCAGTGGTTGCCTGGTGGATTTCGGCGCCCGGACGCGGCAACACGGGGCTTATTCTGCCGAGCACGCCGAGGCTACTCCTGGCGCGCTGGACAGCCTGAGCAGTTTGCAGCGCCAGCAAATTCCCTGCGCCTGGCTTGATGAATTACCCCCCGCCCTCAGCCATTCCCTGGCCGTCACCCTGCCCTCCTGGATCACTTCGTCGCAACATCCCGCAACAATCAACCCATGGCCTGCTCCGAATGCTTGCTGGCAAGCCCTGATGACGTTGAATGTCGAACGCCTGGATGGCTGCGTGCTGGTCAGTGGCGAACCACGGTTGCTGCAATCGGGGCTGAACGCCGGATTGTGGACGATTGGCCTGGCGTCCTGCGGATCGCTGTGCGGTCTCGCACCCGGCGAATGGCACGCATTGACCCAAAAGGAACGCGAGCACTTGCGCGGAAAGGCGACGATGCAGCTATTCGGGCTGGGCGTGCATTCGGTGATCGATCATCTCGGCGACCTCGACACCTGCCTGGCCGATATCAGCCTGCGCCGGCTCAAGGGCGAAAAGCCCTGACCGAGATCATGCAGGTTGCGCGCAAGTGGATTAATCTAAAGGTCAGCCATAGACCTTTGGCGCGAGGCTGCGGTCTATGCCAGTGCCTATCGATAAAAGGAAGAACGCCATGCCTGCCCGCGAACTGCAAGACCAGCTCAATACTCTGCGCGAGCAATTGGAACAGAATCCACCGCTGTCCGAAGCCGAGCGCGAAGACCTGCACGCGCTGATGCAACAGATCGAACTGGAACTTGAACTGGAAACCAAAACCAAGGATTCGAGCCTGGCTGACGGCGTCAACCTGGCCGTCGATCGCTTTGAACTCGAACACCCGGTCATTGCCGGCACCTTGCGCAACATCGCGCAAACCCTGGTCAACATCGGGATCTGAACCCGTCGGATACAAAAAAGCCCCGCTAGCGATAGCGGGGCTTTTCATATCCGGGGGGGTTGCAATGCAATCCCCTGTGGGAGCGAGCCTGCTCGCGAAGGCGGAGTATCAGTCACATAAATATTGAATGTGCTGGCGCTTTCGCGAGCAGGCTCGCTCCCACATTAGATCTTCACTGGCGGACCAGGCGGTGGTTCGGCAGTTGAACGGTTTCGGTACTGCGGTACGGGTTGATATCCAATCCACCACGGCGCACATAACGCGCATACACCGTCAACTTCTCCGGCTTCAGCAGGCGCTGCAAGTCGAGGAAAATCCGCTCCACGCACTGCTCATGAAAGTCCGAGTGCTGACGGAAGCTCACGATGTATTCCAGCAAACTCGCGTGATCCAGTGCCGCGCCACGGTATTGCACCGCCACGCTGCCCCAGTCCGGCTGACTGGTGACCGGGCAGTTGGATTTGAGCAAATGGCTGTGCACGCTCTCTTCCACAATGCGCGATTCATCGCAACGCAGCAGTTCCGGACGCGGATGTTCGTAGTTGCTGACGCTGATGTCCAGGTCGTCGATACACACACCCGGCAACGCAACCACGCCTTCGGCTTCAACGTCCTTGAGACTGCGAATGCGCACGCCAACCGGTTTGCCGGCAGCCGCCGACAGGTCTTTCGCCAGCGTCGCTTCGAGGCTCGCCGTATCGGCAAACGGTGTCTGGTTCAGCGAGTTCAGATACAGCTTGAACGACTTCGATTCGATGATGTTCGGCGAATCCGCCGGGATGCTGAACTCGCCAATCGCCACCACTGGCTTGCCGGACGGCAACAGCCACGACAGTTCAAAGCAGTTCCAGAAATCCACGCCTTGATACGGCAGGGTCTCAGCCGTCAGCCCCAGCTCGGCCCATTTCGCGGTACGCGGAATCGGGAACAGCAGGGACGGCGTGTAAGTGGCGATGTATTCGCTGGATTTGCCCAGCGGCGAGTGTTCGGCTGCGGGATGCATGGCGGAAACCTGACTGAAGAATCAGCGGATTCTACCAGCCTTTGCGCCCGCCATTGAGTGCTTACTGACTGACAGTCAACTTGCCGACCATGCCCGCCTGATAATGGCCGGGGATGTTGCAGGCAAATTCCAGGCTGGTGGCCTTGGTGAAGGTCCAGGTCAGCTCGGCGGTTTTACCCGGCTCGACGAGGACGCTGTTCGGGTCGTCGTGTTTCATCATTCCATGATCCATGCCCGCCATCGAACCGTGGTCCATTTCCTTCATGCCTGTAGGCGTCAGCATGCCACTCTGTTGCATCTGCAACATTTCCTGCTGGTGTTTGGCATGCATCGCCGCGTCCCCCAGGTTGAATTCATGCAGCAACTGGCCTTTATTCACCAGCACAAAACGAATGGTCTCACCGGCCTTGATATCGATCGCCTTGGGGGTGAACGACATGTCGCCCATCACCACTTCAATACTGCGAGTCGCCTTGGCCGCCGCAGCGGGCTGGCCGAAGTCATAGGTATGCGCCGGGGCAGCCCATACCGGCGAACTCAACGCCAACAGACACGCCACCCGCAGCAAAGATTTGCGCAAAAACATCGTCGTACTCCAACAAGATAAGGTTCAGCCTGTGGAAAACTCTAAACTGCGGCCACTGCCCGCAACCTGACAGCCAGATTACAACTTTGTCAGGTTGACCTGTCATAACGCTGCCCACGGTATAAAGCGTTCGTTCCATTTGCCCAGAGTCGCCCATGAAATTGCTGATCGTCGAAGACCAACCGAAAACCGGCCACTACCTGCGCCAGGGCCTGACCGAGGCCGGTTTCAACACCGAACTGGTGGCCGACGGCAGCACCGGGCAACAACTGGCGTTGAGCGGCGACTACGCATTGTTGATTCTCGATGTGATGCTGCCCGGTCGCGATGGCTGGCAGATTCTGCAAGCGGTGCGCAGTGCCGGCCTCGATACGCCCGTACTTTTTCTGACGGCGCGTGACGCGGTAGAAGACCGGGTCCATGGCCTCGAACTGGGTGCAGACGATTACCTGGTCAAACCGTTCGCTTTCTCGGAACTGTTGGCCCGGGTCCGCAGCCTGTTGCGTCGCGGCAGCGCCTCGCCACAGGAAACCAGCCTTCAACTGGCCGATTTGCGCCTGGACCTGATCCGACGTCGCGTTGAGCGCAGCGGCCAGCGCATCGACCTCACGGCCAAAGAGTTCGCCTTGCTGGAAATGCTCCTGCGCCGTCAGGGCGAAGTCCTGCCCAAATCGCTGATCGCCTCTCAGGTCTGGGACATGAATTTCGACAGCGACACCAATGTGATCGAAGTCGCGATCCGTCGTTTGCGCCTTAAGATCGACGATGAATTCCCCAACAAGCTGATCCATACCGTGCGCGGCATGGGTTACGTCCTTGAAGAGCGTATCGCCTGATGCGGCGTCTTTCGTTGAGCAGCCGCCTGGCATTGCTGTTTGCGGCCTGCACGGCGGTGGTTTCGCTGTTTGCCGGGGTGTTGTTCAGTCGCGCCAGCGAGGCACACTTCGTCGAGCTTGATCAGCAATTGCTGGACGGCAAGTTGATTGGATTGCGCCGGGCGCTTCACGACATTCAATCCAGCGAGAGCGAAACCAGACTCGCGGATGAATTGAGCCGCCAGGCCGATCTGTCGCTGCGTATTACCGGCAGCGATGGCCAGCGCTGGTATGACAGTTCGACGCAGCTGCCGGACAAGCTGCCGCAAACACCCGGCTTATCGACCCTCAACAACGGCGGCACCGACTACCGCGTGCTGAATGCGCCGTTGTTTGTCGACAAACCTGATTCCCCACAACTGACCTTGTTGCTGGACATCACCCATCACCAGCACTTTCTGCAACGCATGCAGCATCTGATCTGGCTGACCGTGGGGTTGTCAGCCCTGGCCACCGCCCTGCTCGGCGCCTGGGCGGCGCGCAGTGGTTTGCGTCCGTTGCGGCGCATGAGTGCGGTTGCCCGTGGCGTGTCGGCGCAATCACTGAATGCGCGCCTGCCGGAAGAGAACATGCCGCCAGAACTCGCGGAATTGGCCCACAGTTTCAACGCCATGCTCGGACGCCTTGACGACTCTTTTCAACGGCTCTCGGCGTTCTCCGCCGACATTGCCCACGAACTGCGCACGCCACTGTCGAACCTGCTGACCCACACGCAGGTCACCCTCACCCGCCCCCGACCCATCGAGGATTACCGCGAGGCGCTGCACAGCAACCTCGAAGAACTGCAATGGATGGCGCAACTGGTCAACGACATGTTGTACCTGGCAAAAGCGGATCACGGATTACTGACGCCCAAGCGCGAAGCGCTGGAACTGGCGGAGGAAGTGGATCTGTTGCTGGAGTATTTTGCGCTGCTGGCGGAAGACGCTCGGGTGACGCTCACGCGGGAAGGCAGCGCGCGCCTGGAGGGTGACCGCAGCATGTTGCGCCGGGCGCTCTCCAATTTGCTGGACAACGCGTTGCGGTTCACACCGGCCGAGGGTGAGGTTCGGGTGCGGATTGTCGAGCAGGCCAAAGGATTGAACCTGACGGTTGAGAACAGTGGCGACGGGATTGACGGGGCGTTGCTGCCTCGACTGTTTGACCGGTTTTATCGGGCCGATCCGGCGCGCCAGGAAGGTAGCAGCGAACATGCGGGGTTGGGGCTGGCGATTACGCAGTCGATCGTGCGTGCCCATGGCGGGCAGATCCGTTGCGAATCGGGGAATGGGTGGACGCGGTTTGTGATTGAGTTGCCTAAAAAGGATTGAGGACAGCAGGAATGGCCTCTTCGCGAGCAAGCTCGCTCCCACAAGGTTCGGCGTCATTCACAAATGTGTGATCCAAGCCGATCAAGGTGGGAGCGAGCCTGCTCGCGAAAGGATGTTACGGCTTACGAATACCGCAACGCATGAGCCGGCTCAATCTTCGCCGCACGCCAAGCCGGATAGACCGTCGCCAGGAAGCTCAAGATAAACCCCGCCGAGCAAATCAACAGGACATCCCCGCCCTGCAATTCCGAAGGCAGGTTGCTGACGAAATACACATCAGAACTGAAAATGTGCTGACCGCTCACCCGCTCGATCCAGCCCACCAGTTCACTGACGTTCAGCGCCGCAATCACGCCCAACACGCCACCAATCAAGGTCCCGACAATCCCGATCACGGTGCCCTGGACCATGAAGATCGCCATGATCTGCCCCGGCGTGGCGCCGATGGTGCGCAGGATCGCGATGTCCGCGCCCTTGTCGTTCACCACCATGATCAGGGTCGCGATAATGTTGAACGCTGCCACCGCGACGATCATCAGCAACAGCAGGCCGATCATGGTTTTTTCCATTTTCATCGCGCTGAACAGACTGCCCTGGGTGTGGGTCCAGTCGTCAGCCTTGTAGGCAGCCCCCAGACCGCTGGCAATGTCGCTCGACACTTGCGGCGCGGCGTACAGATCCTTCACCGCCAGGCGCACGCTCTGCACCTGATTCGGCTCCCAATGCTGCATCTGCGCGGCATCGGCCATGTGGATCAACGCCATCGAACCGTCCAGCTCAGCCCCGACCTTGAACACGCCAACCACGTTCAGGCGCTGCATGCGCGGAGTAATCCCGCCCGGGGCGGTGCTGACTTCCGGCACGATCAGGGTGATCTTGTCGCCGACGTTCAAACGGAAACGCCGCGCCGTGATCTCGCCAATCACTACGCCGAACTCACCCGGTTTCAAGGCATCCAGACGCCCCTGAACGATGTGCTTGGCAACGATTGACACCTTGCCTTCCAATGCCGGATCGACGCCGCTGACCTGGATCGGCTGCATCGAGCCCTTGTAAGAGAGCATGCCTTCCATCTCGGTGAACGGCACGGCCGCCGTGACTTCCGGATTTTTCATTGCGGCCGCTGCAACCGGCTGCCAATCGTCAATCGGATTCACGCCGACGATGGTCGCGTGCGGCACCATGCCGAGGATCCGCGAGCTCATTTCGCGCTGAAAGCCGTTCATCACCGACAACACCACGATCATCGCCAGCACACCGAGGGCGAGGCCGATCATCGAGGTCATCGATATGAAGGAAACAAAGCGATTGCGGCGCTTGGCGCGGGTATAGCGCGCGCCGATGAAGATCGATAACGGTCTGAACATTCGCTGGGCACCGTATAAAAATAAAAGACCCGACGTCCTTCAAGACGCCGGGTTTCGGTCAATCAGATGGGTGTCAGGCAACCTTCCTGCAAATGCAGGACGCGATCCATCTGGCGAGCCAGGTTCATGTCATGGGTCACCACCAGGAACGCGGTGCGCATCGAGGTGCTGAGTTCCAGCATCAAATCCTGAATACCCTGGGCGGTGTGGGAGTCGAGGTTGCCGGTCGGCTCGTCGAGCATCACCAGGCCTGGCTTGTTCACCAGGGCACGGGCGATGGCAACGCGCTGACGTTCGCCGCCGGACAATTCGGACGGTTTGTGCTCCAGGCGATGGCCCAGACCTACCCGCTCCAGCAATGCCGTGGCGCGCTGACGGGCTTCCGGAATCGCGGTCTTGCCGATCAGCAACGGCATGCAGACGTTTTCCAGCGCGGTGAATTCCGGCAGCAAGTGGTGGAACTGGTACACGAAGCCGAGGGAACGGTTACGCAGCAGGCCGCGGTTCTTCTCGCTCAGTGCCGACAGTTCTTCACCGTCGAGCCAGACGCTGCCCTTGGTCGGCGTATCCAGACCACCCAGCAGGTTGAGCAAGGTACTTTTGCCCGAACCCGAGGTGCCGACAATCGCCACACGCTCGCCCGGGTGCAACTCCAGTTGCAGACCGGCCAGCACTTCCACCGACTCCGGGCCTTCCTCGTAGGATTTGCCCAGGTTGCGGCAGCTCAAGATTGCTTTATCACTCATGCCCGACTCACTCATAACGTAGCGCCTCCGCAGGCTGGGTGCGCGCGGCACGCCAGGCTGGATACAGGGTGGCGAGGAAACTCAGGACCAACGCGGCGCCGCAGACCATCAAGACGTCCTGGCTCTGCACTTGCGACGGCAGGTAATCGATGAAGTACACGTCGGCGTTGAGGAATTTATGGCCGATCACACCTTCGAGGGCCGAGATCGCGGCACTGACGTTCAGCGCGGCGAAGATCCCGACCACGGCGCCGATCAGCGTACCGACCACGCCGATGACGGTGCCCTGCACCATGAAGATCGCCATGATCGTGCGCGGAGTGGCGCCCAGGGTGCGCAGAATCGCAATATCGCCCTTCTTGTCGTTCACCACCATCACCAGCGTGGAAATGATGTTGAACGCGGCAACGGCGACGATCAGCAACAACAGCAGGCCGATCATGGCTTTTTCCATGCGGATCGCCTGGTACAGGTTGCCGTGGGTGCGGGTCCAGTCACGGGCGTAATAACGATCTTCGCCCAGCTGTTGAGCGATGCTCCACGCGGTGCGCGGCGCCTGGAACAGGTCGTCGAACTTCAGGCGGATGCCCTGCACCTGATCCGGCTTCCAGCGGTGCAGCCTGGCCAGGTCCTGCAAGTTGGTGATGCCCAGATAACCGTCCAGCTCACCGGCACCGACATGGAAGATGCCGACCACGGTAAAGCGTTTCATGCGCGGGAACATGCCGGCCGGGGTCACGGTGACTTCCGGCGCGACAAACGTCAGCTTGTCGCCGAGGGCGGCACCGAGCTTGGCCGCGGCCTTGTCACCGATGACGATGCCGAATTCACCCGGCACGAGATCGTCGAGTTTGCCCTGCTGCATGAAGTTATCAATGATCGAGACGTTGCGCTCCAGCGCAGGATCGATGGCATTGAGCAGGACTTTGGAAACTTTGCCGTTGTTGGTCAGCAAACCCTGCATCTGGGTAAACGGCGCCACGGCCGTCACCTGCGGGTTCTGCTTGACCTTGGCGGCCAGGCTTTGCCAGTCGCTGATCGGCTCACCGGACTCGATGGTCGCGTGAGGCACCATGCCCAGCACGCGGGTGCGCATCTCATGATCGAAGCCGTTCATGACCGACAGCACCACAATCATCACCACCACGCCGAGGGCGAGACCGATCATTGAAGTCAGGGAAATGAACGACACAAAATGATTGCGACGCTTTGCACGGGTATAACGCGTGCCAATAAATACGAAGAGAGGTCTGAACATGTCGGGGCTTGTTCGGAGGGAAAAGGAACGTCCTTGTGGCGGGGGTCGAGAACCAGCTTTACACTCAGACCACCGCCGCTACCATGGGTTCGCCATGTCGACATTAGATGAAGAAGATCGCCGCGAATACTACCGTATCGAGGACACGATCGCACTGGAAATTCGGACCCTGTCCGCTCCCGAGGCCGCCGGCCTGGAAGTGTTGCAGGATGCTTCTCCACTGTTCAACTTGCTCAGCGAGCTGCACCTGAGCGAATTCGAGTCGCAACACCTGCTACGCCAGATCAGTGAACGTGACCGCAACCTCGCAGCGTTCCTGAAATCCCAGAACAAACGCATCGATTTACTCAGCCAGGTGATCGCAATCACCGTGCTCGGGCAGATTGGCGAGCCGCAGCCGGTGATCATTTCCGAAGGCGGTATCGACTTTCAGTACCCGACGCCGATCGCCGTGGGCGCGCACCTGTCGGTCAAGCTGGTGTTGATGCCGCAAGCCCTTGGCCTGTTGCTGCGAGCCCGCGTCACCCATTGCGACCGCAAGGCGGGTGCCTTTGACGTCGGCACCGAGTTCGAACGCCCAACCGACGCCCAGCGGCAGTTGCTGGCCCGCTACATTTTGCAGAAGCAGGCCCAGGAACGTCGACTGGCCCGCGAAAACGAATCAGGCATTTAATTTAAGGAAGAACCGTGACCCTCATCTACGGCCATCGCGGCGCCAAGGGCGAAGCACCGGAAAACACCCTGACCAGCTTTCAGGAATGCCTCAAACACGGCGTGCGCCGTTGCGAACTGGACCTGCACCTGTCCATGGACAACGAGTTGATGGTCATCCATGACCCGACACTCAAGCGCACCACTGACCGTCGCGGCAAAGTCGTCGAACATACGGCGGCCGAGCTGGTGACTTACGACGCACGCAAGGGTGGCCCGGGCTGGATCAAACCCTGCCCGATTCCGACGCTGGAAGAATTGTTCGAAAAGTGCGATTTCGATCACTGGCAGCTGGAAGTCAAAAGCGCTTCACGCACCCGCGCCGCGACAACGGTGCTGGCGATTCGTGAAATGGCCCAGCGTTTCGGCCTGCTCGACAAGGTCACGATCACCTCGAGTTCACGCGAAGTGCTCAAGGCTGCGCTGGACCTGGTGCCGGATGTGTCTCGCGGATTAGTCGCCGAATACGCCTGGCTCGACCCGCTGAAGGTCGCGCAAAGCTATGGCTGTGACATTCTGGCGTTGAACTGGACGCTGTGTACGCCGGAACGCCTGCAGAAGGCGCAGCGTCAAGGGCTGCATGTGTCGGTGTGGACAGTCAACGAGCCCGCGCTGATGCGCAGACTCGCCGACTTCGGCGTTGACAGCCTGATTACAGACTTTCCCGGTTTGGCCAGCGCCACGCTCGAGAATTGCTGAAATCGGTCTCCCCGGCCGGCTCAGGCCACCGGCCGGAGCCGCTCAAAAAAGCCGGTTGAGGCCATCGTATGCCGCTACCCGATAGGCTTCAGCCATGGTCGGGTAGTTGAACGTCGTGTTGACGAAATACTTCAGGGTGTTCAGTTCGCCCGGCTGGCTCATGATCGCCTGACCGATGTGCACGATCTCCGACGCCTGATAACCGAAGCAGTGAACGCCCAGCACTTCCAGGGTTTCGCGGTGGAACAGGATCTTCAGCATGCCCTGAGGCTCGCCCGCGATCTGTGCTCGCGCCATGCTCTTGAAGAACGCCTTGCCCACTTCGTAAGGCACCTTGGCCTGGGTCAGCTCCTGCTCGTTCTTGCCGATCGAGCTGATTTCCGGAATGGTGTAGATGCCGGTCGGCACGTCATTCACAAAGCGCCAGCTGTTGTTATCGACGATGCTGCCAGCGGCCGAACGGCCCTGGTCATGCGCGGCACTCGCCAGGCTCGGCCAGCCGATCACGTCACCGGCACCGTAAATGTTCGGTACGCAGGTGCGGTAGGCTTCGTCGACTTCGATCTGGCCACGGCTGTTGACCTTCACGCCGATGTTTTCCAGACCCAACTGGTCGGTGTTACCGGTACGGCCGTTGCACCAGAGCAAGGCATCGGCCTTGATTTTTTTGCCGGACTTGAGGTGCAGGATCACACCGTTGTCCACGCCTTCGACGCGGTCGTAGTCTTCGTTGTGGCGAACCGTGATGTTGTTGTTGCTGAAGTGGTAGCTCAACGCCTGGGAAATTTCCGAGTCGAGGAAGCTCAGCAATTGACCACGGTTGTCCACCAGCTCAACCAGCACACCCAGACCACTGAAGATCGACGCGTATTCGCAACCGATCACGCCAGCGCCGTAGACGATGAGTTTGCGCGGGGTGTGGCCGAGGCTGAGGATGGTGTCGCTATCGTAGATACGCGGGTGGTGGAAATCGATGTCCGCCGGGCGATAAGGACGCGAACCGGTGGCGATGATAATGTGCTTGGCCACCAGCTTCTCGACCACACCGTTGGCGCAGACCACTTCGATGGTTTGCTCGTCGGCGAAGCTGCCGGTGCCGAAGAACA
Source organism: Pseudomonas sp. GW821-FHT10C09 (assembly GCF_059415465.1). Lineage (NCBI taxonomy): Bacteria > Pseudomonadati > Pseudomonadota > Gammaproteobacteria > Pseudomonadales > Pseudomonadaceae > Pseudomonas > Pseudomonas sp. GW821-FHT10C09. The sequence continues at coordinate 219,091 of NZ_JBWKNG010000003.1, read as the reverse complement.
CGTCGACGCGGTTACGGGCGTAGTAGCCGGTACGCGAAGCGACTTGTTTGGAAATGACTTTCTCGGCGCTTTTCAGCACGTCCGGAAACGAGAACCAGCGCGGCTCACCAATGGCCCGGAACATCGGGTTGGTGTTGAACTGCATGATCTGCCGGACCGAGTGACGCAGTGCCTTGGACGGGATGGTACCCAGGTGGGTGCAGTTGCCGCCGACCTGGCGACGGCTATCGACCATCGCCACCTTGCGCCCTGCTTTGGCGGCGTTCATTGCCGCGCCTTCTCCCGCCGGGCCGGAACCCAGCACCACCACGTCGTAGTTGTAGACAGCCATGCGTACTCCTCAGAACAGGCCGCGGCGCCATCGGCACCCTGCGGCTAAATCACGCCGATCTGTGGCGTGAAGGAACAATTTGGGGCCAGTGCAGAACCCGGACACAGTCTATAGAAGCGTCAACGCCGCGCACATTAACCCTTGGTCGCGTCGTAGGCTAGTTTTGCCTGCACTACAACGCCAGTCTTCATTGCTTGAATCATTGCCATCACTCAGCTTTGCCGCCACTGAGGCGTTCAAAAGCCTGATTGGTTCGTGTGACGAAACCTGTATCGGCACGAATCACAAAGAATGCACCAATGTCATGTGCCTGGGCATAGTCCCAACCCCGTTCAGGGCCGAGAATCAGCAACAACGTCGATAGTCCATCGGCCATCAACGCTGAAGGATGAATCACCGTGACTGACGCCAGGGTATGTAGGATCGGTGCACCGGTGCGCGCATCGAAGGTGTGGGGATAACGCCTTCCGTCCTGCTGAAAATAGTTGCGGTAATCGCCGGAGGTGGAAACGCCATAGCCGTCCACCGCGATAATTTTTTGCGCCACCTGCTGATCATCCCGGGGTTCTTCGAGGGCAATTCGCCAGGGTAAACCATCGAGTTTCCTGCCGGCAGCCTTGAGCTCGCCCGTGGCTTCGGCGAGGTAATCGTGAATTCCCATGGCTTCGAGCCTGGCGGCAATGGTGTCGACGGCATAACCGGCGGCGATGCTGTTGAAGTCAACTTCGACGGCGGCATCCTTGCACAACTGATCGCGGTCGATGCGCAGGTGTTGGTAACCGACGCGTTGCCGCACTTCGGCCAGTGCCTGAGCGCTCGGGACTTTTTCCTCACGGGCCTGCGGGCCAAATCCCCAGAGATTGAGCAACGGTTCTACTGTCAGGTCGTAGGAACCTTCGCTTTGCTCTGACAGCTGTTCACCGACGCGAATCAATTTGAGGATCGACGCCGGCATTTTCTGACAGCGATTAGTGGGGAGATCGTTGAAGCGTTCGATATCGGAGTCGCTGCGGTAGGTCGACATTTGTTGATCGACGTCAGCGAGGATCTTTTCGACTTCGGCCTGGACGTCTTTTGGGGCAGGAAGACCTTCGCGGCGCACGTATTTGATCGAGTAAGTGCTGCCCATGGTCGGGCCGCCGAAGGTTTCCAGGCTGTCGCCGTTGCCACATCCGCACAAAACGCCGGCCAGAACCACAAGTGCGCCCCATCGTCCAGTTAACAAATCTTCATCTCCCCTCAAAACCGCGCCCGCCATTATGGGCCTCAGAGCGCAGGAGAGCGAGGTCTGCCAGCGCCCGCCAATCAAACGTAAAACCTGTGGGAGCGAGCCTGCACACGATAGCGGTGACAGGACTTACGACCGCCACACACAGGTGCAGCGTTTTCAAACAAGATCCAGCGTGAGTGCCTAGAAATGTCTTCCAATACGAGCAACGGCAAAGCAATTTTTCGCGTCGTCAGCGGAAACTTCCTGGAGATGTTCGATTTTATGGTCTACGGCTTCTACGCCACGGCCATCGCCAAAACCTTCTTCCCTGCCGACAGCGCTTTCGCTTCCCTGATGTTGTCACTGGCCACCTTCGGGGCCGGCTTCCTGATGCGTCCGCTGGGCGCGATTTTCCTCGGCGCCTATATCGACCGTCATGGTCGTCGCAAAGGCTTGATCATCACCCTGGCCATGATGGCCGCCGGCACGGTGCTGATTGCCTGCGTGCCAGGCTACGCCACGCTGGGCGTCGCGGCGCCGCTGATCGTGTTGTTCGGTCGACTGCTGCAAGGCTTCTCGGCCGGCGTGGAATTGGGTGGCGTGTCGGTGTACCTCGCCGAGATTTCGACGCCTGGTCGCAAGGGCTTTTTCGTCAGTTGGCAGTCCGCTAGCCAACAAGCCGCGGTGGTGTTCGCCGGCCTGCTGGGCGTCGGTTTGAACCACTGGCTCAGCCCGGAACAAATGGGTGACTGGGGCTGGCGCGTGCCGTTCCTGATCGGCTGCATGATCGTGCCGGTGATCTTCGTGATTCGACGTTCGCTGGAAGAAACACCGGAGTTCCAGGCGCGTAAACACCGCCCTACCCTGCGGGACATCATCCGTTCGATCAGTCAGAACTTTGGCATTGTTATCGCCGGCATGGCATTGGTGGTGATGACCACCGTGTCGTTCTACCTGATCACCGCTTACACCCCGACTTTCGGCAAAGCCGAACTGCATCTGTCGGACCTGGATGCGCTGCTGGTGACGGTGTGCATCGGCCTGTCGAACTTCTTCTGGCTGCCGGTGATGGGTACCGTGTCTGACAAGATCGGACGTAAACCCCTACTGTTGGCGGCGACGATTCTGGCAATCCTCACCGCTTATCCGGCCCTGTCGTGGCTGGTGGCGAACCCGAGCTTCAGCCATTTGCTGATTGTCGAATTGTGGCTGTCATTCCTGTATGGCTCGTACAACGGCGCCATGGTGGTGGCACTGACCGAGATCATGCCGGTAGAGGTTCGTACGACCGGGTTCTCGTTGGCCTACAGCCTGGCGACGGCGACGTTCGGCGGGTTTACCCCGGCGGCGTGTACGTATCTGATTCATGTGTTGGACAACAAGGCTGCGCCGGGGATCTGGCTCAGTGGTGCGGCGGTGTTGGGGTTGATCGCGACGCTGGTGTTGTTCCGGGGTAATCGTCATGAGTTGCGAACTGCGAAGGCGGCAGTGGCTGGCGGCGCCTGATAGAAAGCCATCGTCGGATCGCCGCCCGGAGCGAGCCTGCTCGCGATGAGGCCGGCACAACACACCAACACCTGACAAAGCGCACAAACAAAAACGCCCCGACCTAGGCCGGGGCGTTTCATGTGTTGCTAACGCTTAGCGCGGGAACGCTGGCGGGTTTACACCGGCCATGTCTTCCATCACGCGTACCACTTGGCAGCTGTAACCGAATTCGTTGTCGTACCAAACGTACAGAACAACGCGGTTGTCTTGGGTGATGGTCGCTTCAGCGTCCACAACGCCTGCGTGGCGCGAGCCAACGAAGTCGGTGGAAACCACTTCCTGCGAGTTGACGTAGTCGATTTGCTTATGCAGATCGGAGTGCAGCGCCATGTAGCGCAGGTACTCGTTCATCTCTTCGCGAGTGGCGGCTTTCTCAAGGTTCAGGTTGAGAATGGCCATCGACACGTTTGGCGTTGGAACGCGGATCGCGTTACCGGTCAGCTTGCCAGCCAGCTCAGGCAGTGCCTTGGCAGCAGCAGTGGCAGCACCGGTCTCGGTGATGACCATGTTCAGCGCGGCGCTACGGCCACGGCGATCGCCCTTGTGGAAGTTGTCGATCAGGTTTTGGTCGTTGGTGTACGAGTGAACCGTTTCAACGTGACCATTGACGATGCCGAACTTGTCGTTCACAGCTTTCAGCACCGGCACGATGGCGTTGGTGGTGCAGGAAGCGGCGGAAACGATCTTGTCGTCAGCGGTGATTTCACCGTGGTTGATGCCGTGAACGATGTTCTTCAGCTTGCCTTTACCCGGCGCGGTCAGAACAACGCGGTCGATACCCGGGCAAGCCAGGTGTTGACCCAGGCCCTCGGCGTCACGCCATACACCGGTGTTGTCCACCAGCAGCGCGTCTTTGATGCCGTACTGGGTGTAATCCACTTCAGTCGGGTTCTTCGCGTAGATAACCTGGATCAGGTTGCCGTTGGCGGTGATGGTGCTGTTGGCTTCATCGATGGTGATGGTGCCGTCGAACGGACCATGAACCGAATCACGGCGCAGCAGGCTTGCACGCTTGACCAGATCGTTCTCGGCGCCCTTGCGGACAACGATGGCGCGCAGACGCAAGCCGTCGCCACCACCGGTTTTCTCGATCAGGATACGCGCCAGCAGGCGACCGATACGACCGAAGCCGTACAGGACAACGTCGGTGCCTTTGCGCGCGGCAACGTTCTGCTGACCAACGACGTCAGCCAGTTCTTCACGGACGAACTGCTCGGCAGTGCGACCTTTGCCTTCGGCCTTGAACTTGACCGCAAGCTTGCCCAAGTCTACCGAAGCGGCGCCGAGCTTGAGCTCGCTCATCGCCTTGAGCAGCGGGAATGTTTCGTGGACGGACAATTCGCTGTCATCGGACTGACGATGACGGGCAAAGCGGTGAGCTTTGAGAATCGCAATGACTGAACGGTTGATCAGGCTGCGGCCATAGATCGAGCTCACCACGTTGTTATTGCGGTAGAGCTGACCGATAAGCGGAATCATCGCTTCTGCGAGTGCTTCACGGTCGATCCATTCACCAAGACACTGGTCGGGCTTCTGAGTCACGGGAACCTTCCACATGTAGGGGCAGAAAAAAGGGGCTACATTATGCCGCCGACTCCCTCCCGTAGCAATGCGCGCTTGTCGTGCGATCCGTAACATTTTCCTGTTCAAAAAAATCACGCTACGCCGAAGCCCAATAAAACCGGGGCTTCCAGCGCAGTCAATTTTTTGGAGACAACGCTACCTTGTCCGTAACCCTCCGTAACACTGGTTGGTTTTGCCACTACATAATCAGCAAATAACAGTAAAAAAGCGGCGAATTTTGTCTTTACCACTACATTTCGCCAAACCTGCGTAATAGACACAGTCTGCAACTGACAGACGGCACCCGGGGCCGCTACAATTACCGACTTTGTCGCAACGCTTGGAGCTCAACCTTCCGTGCCCGTTCTGCGTCTACCGCTTCTCCCTGCCGCGGCAGGTAAACAGCACTGGGGCAACTTGCCCGGTGCCGCCCTCAGCCTGGCCATCGCCGAGGCTGCCAGCGCTGCCAAGCGCTTTACCCTGCTGCTGACCGCCGACAGCCAAAGTGCCGAACGGCTGGAGCAGGAGCTGAGTTTCTTCGCCCCGGATTTGCCCGTGCTGCATTTCCCGGACTGGGAAACCCTGCCCTACGATCTGTTTTCGCCGCACCAGGACATTATTTCCCAGCGCATCTCGGCCCTTTACCGGTTGCCGGAGCTGAGCCATGGCGTGCTGGTGGTGCCGATCACCACGGCCCTGCATCGACTGGCGCCGACCAAATTCCTGCTCGGTAGCAGCCTGGTGCTGGACATTGGCCAGAAGCTCGACGTCGAACAAATGCGCACGCGGCTTGAAGCCAGCGGTTATCGCTATGTCGACACAGTGTACGAGCACGGCGAATTCACGGTGCGCGGCTCGCTGATCGACCTGTTTCCGATGGGCAGCAAACTGCCGTTCCGCATCGACCTGTTCGATGACGAAATCGAAACGCTGCGCACGTTCGATCCGGAAAACCAACGCTCCATCGACAAGGTCGACACCGTCCGCCTGCTGCCTGCGCGTGAATTTCCGCTGCAAAAAGATGCGGTCACGCGCTTCAAGGCACGCTTCCGTGAGCGCTTCGACGTCGACTTCCGCCGCTGCCCGATCTTTCAGGATTTGAGCAGCGGGATTACACCGGCCGGTATCGAGTACTACTTGCCGCTGTTCTTCGACGAAACCTCCACACTGTTCGATTACCTGCCGCAGGACACGCAAGTGTTTTCCCTGCCGGGTATCGAGCAAGCGGCGGAGAATTTCTGGAACGACGTGCGCAATCGTTATGAAGAGCGCCGCGTCGATCCGTCCCGTCCTTTATTACCGCCAGCCGAGCTGTTCTTGCCGGTAGAGGATTGCTTTGCCCGCCTAAAAAACTGGCCCCGCGTGGTGGCCAGTCAACAGGACGTAGAAACCGGTGTCGGCCGCGAGCGCTTCCCCGCGCGGGAACTGCCCAACCTGGCCATCGAAGCCAAGGCCACTCAGCCATTGGCGGCGCTGGCGGGTTTCCTTGATGAATTCCCTGGACGCGTGCTGTTCACCGCCGAGTCGGCGGGCCGTCGCGAAGTGCTGCTGGAATTGCTCGAACGCCTGAAGCTGCGACCGAAAACCGTCGACAGCTGGCCCGACTTCGTCGCGAGCAAAGAACGTTTGGCAATCACCATCGCCCCGCTCGACGAAGGCCTGGTGCTCGACAATCCGGCCCTGGCACTGGTGGCCGAGAGTCCGTTGTTCGGTCAGCGCGTGATGCAGCGCCGTCGCCGCGAAAAACGCGCCGACGCCAACAACGATGCAGTCATCAAGAACCTCACCGAGCTGCGCGAAGGCGCGCCGGTGGTGCACATCGATCACGGCGTCGGTCGCTACCTCGGGCTGGCCACGCTGGAGATCGACGATCAGGCCGCCGAATTCCTCACGTTGCAATATGCCGAAGGCGCCAAGCTGTACGTGCCGGTGGCCAACCTGCATCTGATCGCGCGTTACACCGGCAGCGATGATGCCTTGGCCCCGCTGCACCGTCTCGGCTCCGAAACCTGGCAAAAAGCCAAGCGCAAAGCCGCCGAACAGGTGCGCGACGTGGCCGCCGAATTGCTCGACATCTATGCCCGTCGCGCCGCCCGCGAAGGTTATGCCTTCGAAGATCCGAAAGCCGACTACGCAACCTTCAGCGCTGGTTTCCCGTTCGAAGAAACCCCCGACCAGCAAACCACCATCGAAGCGGTGCGTGCCGACATGCTCGCGCCGAAGCCGATGGATCGCCTGGTCTGCGGCGACGTGGGTTTCGGCAAGACCGAAGTGGCGATGCGCGCCGCCTTCATCGCGGTACACGGCGGTCGTCAGGTGGCGATTCTGGTGCCGACCACCCTGCTCGCCCAGCAACACTACAACAGCTTCCGCGACCGCTTTGCCGATTGGCCGGTGACCGTAGAGGTGATGAGCCGCTTCAAGTCGACCAAGGAAGTGAACGCTGCGGTCGCGGACCTCGCCGAAGGCAAGATCGACATCGTGATCGGCACGCACAAGCTGCTGCAAGATGACGTGAAGATCAAAAACCTCGGGCTGGTCATCATCGACGAAGAACACCGTTTCGGCGTGCGCCAGAAGGAACAGCTCAAGGCCCTGCGCAGTGAAGTCGACATCCTGACCCTGACCGCCACGCCAATTCCGCGAACGCTGAACATGGCCGTGTCGGGCATGCGCGACCTGTCGATCATCGCCACCCCGCCGGCCCGTCGCCTGTCGGTGCGGACCTTCGTCATGGAGCAGAACAAGAGCACGGTCAAAGAGGCCCTGCTCCGTGAACTGCTGCGTGGCGGCCAGGTTTACTACCTGCACAACGACGTGAAGACCATCGAGAAATGCGCCGCCGACCTCGCCGAACTGGTGCCGGAAGCACGGATCGGTATCGGCCACGGACAGATGCGCGAGCGTGAACTCGAACAAGTGATGAGCGACTTCTACCACAAACGCTTCAACGTGCTGATCGCCTCGACCATCATCGAGACCGGCATCGACGTGCCGAGCGCCAACACCATCATCATCGAGCGTTCCGACAAATTTGGCCTGGCACAGCTGCACCAGTTGCGCGGCCGTGTCGGGCGCAGTCACCACCAGGCTTATGCTTACTTGCTGACACCGCCGCGCCAGCAGATCACCCCGGATGCGGAAAAGCGTCTGGAGGCGATCGCCAACACCCAGGACCTTGGCGCAGGCTTCGTGCTGGCCACCAACGACCTGGAAATCCGTGGTGCCGGCGAGCTGTTGGGCGATGGTCAGAGCGGGCAGATCCAGGCGGTTGGTTTTACGCTGTACATGGAAATGCTCGAACGTGCAGTGAAGTCGATCCGCAAGGGCGAGCAACCAAACCTCGATCAGCCGCTGGGCGGTGGCCCGGAAGTCAATCTGCGCGTACCGGCATTGATTCCCGAAGACTATCTGCCGGACGTTCACGCCCGCTTGATTCTCTACAAACGCATCGCTTCGGCCACCGACGAAGAAGGCCTCAAGGACCTGCAAGTCGAGATGATCGATCGATTCGGCCTGTTGCCGGAGCCGACCAAGAACCTGATGCGCATAACGGCGTTGAAGTTGCAGGCCGAATTGCTGGGTATCAAGAAAGTCGACGGCGGCCCGCAAGGTGGCCGAATCGAGTTCGCGGCACAGACACCGGTCGACCCGCTGACGCTGATCAAACTGATTCAGGGCCAGCCCAAACGCTACAAATTCGAAGGGGCCACGATGTTTAAATTCATGGTGCCGATGGAGCGCCCGGAAGAACGCTTTAATACTGTAGAGGCGCTGCTTGAGCTCCTTATCCCGAAAACTGCTTGAAGGACGCCGCATGCGCCTGTTTCGCTCTCTGACCCTGCTGTTAACGCTGGTCGCACCCACGGCGTTTGCCGATGATCTGTATCAGATTGAAATGATTCTGGTCCGGCAAAACGCCGTACCCGCTATCGTCAGCCGCGCCGCGCCGGAAGACTGGGCCGCCGGCGCGCAGCCCATCAGCAAGGACAGCCTGCGTACGCCGAGCCTGAATGGCGAAGTGGAAAAACTCACGGCCAGCGCGGACTACACCGTGTTGCTGCACAAAGCCTGGCAACAAACGCTCGGCGAGCAAGACAGCAAAGTGGCGATCAGCGATGGCAAGGAACAATATGGTCAGTTCCCGATCGAGGGCACGTTAAGCCTGAAACTGGGGCGCTTCACCGACGTCGACGCCGATTTCTGGGTCAACCAGATTGACGGCAATGGCATGGTCACCGCCAGCGAACGCCTCAAGCAAGAAAGCCACACCAAGAACGGCCAGCTGAACTTCCTCGACAACGGCCACCTCGCCCTGTTGATCAAGATCACCTCGCTCACCGCCCCTGCGCCTCGGCCAGTCCCCGATGAAATACCGGACTGATTGAAGTCCCTATGACCTCGACCCTGAGCAAACCCCTGGGACCTTCCTGGGTCAGCCGATTCAAAGAACAGAGCCTGGAGCGTGGCCGCCGCTACGCACTGGAGAATCGTGTCAGGATCGTCGAGGTCGGTGACGCTACGATCACTGCGGCATGCGAAGGCTCTGGCGGCAATGTGTACCGTCAGACTATTCGCCTGCGCGAGTCAGCCAAAGCCACCTTGCTGATGGTCGATGCCACCTGCACTTGCCCGGTCCACAGCAACTGCAAACATTGCGCGGCAGTGTTGCTCAAAGTCCAGGAAACACTGGCCTACCCTGCAGCAGCCCAAGACGCCGAACTGCTGGAAAAACTCCAGGCCGTACTGGAAAACCGCGGGCCGAAAGCGCCTCCGCAAGTGCTTGTGGATAACGTGCAGCCGGTGCCTCGCCTGTGGCTGGCGAGTGTCGAGTTCAGTGCTTTCGAACCACGCAACGGCAAAATGCAGCGCTACATTCAACATCGCGCCGCACTGTCGTTCAGCTATCTGGATGAATACGTTGCCGGGCAGAAGAACACCGACATCCTGATCCGCCAGGAAACCCAGACGCTGCGGATAAAACGTCACCCGGATGTGGAGCAAACCTACAGGGAACAGCTGCGAATCCTCGGCTTCAAGATCGCCACCCGGCAAAGCAAGGCTTTGCCGGAAAGCGCCGGCGAGCTCTACGAGATGGTTAACGACAGCGCCTGGTTGACGTTCACCCTCAACGAATTACCGAAGCTGCGCACTCAGGGTTGGGAGCTGCAGATCGACGAAGATTTCGGTTTCGATTTGACTGCTGTGGACGACTGGTACGCCACCGTCGAGCAAGCGCCGGAACGCGACTGGTTTGATCTGGAGTTGGGGATCATCGTCAACGGCGAGCGGCTGAGTTTGCTGCCGATCCTGTTGAACCTGATGCGCTCGCACACTGAAATCCTCAACCCGGAACGCCTCGCCCGACGTCGCGACGACGAGCTGATTCTGGTGAACATCCCCAATCGGCCGAATTCCGAGTACGGCCCGCTGCAAGTCGCCCTGCCCTTCGGCCGCTTGAAGCCGGTGCTGGCGACGCTCGGCGAGTTCTATCTGCAAGAGCCCGGCGAAACCACCCTGCGTTTGAGCAAAGCGGACGCCACGCGCCTGAATCCGCTGGAAGACTTGCCGCTACTCTGGGAGGGCGGCGAACAAATTCGCACCTTTGCCCAGCGCTTGCGCGACATCAAGGACTACACGGCGACAGCACCTGAAGGTTTGAACGCGACGTTGCGTCCTTATCAGCTGGAAGGCCTGAGCTGGATGCAGTCGCTGCGGCAACTGGAAGTCGGCGGGATTCTTGCGGACGACATGGGCCTGGGCAAAACCCTACAAACCCTGGCGCATGTTCTGACTGAAAAAGCCGCTGGGCGCCTCGATCGGCCGTGCATGGTGGTGATGCCCACCAGCCTGATCCCGAACTGGCTCGATGAAGCAGCGCACTTCACGCCGCAACTCAAAGTGCTGGCGCTGTACGGCGCCAGCCGCAAAAAGCATTTCGAGCAGTTGGCTGACTACGACCTGATCCTGACCACGTATGCGCTGCTGCCCAAGGACGTCGAGCGCCTGGCCGCGCAGCCATTGCACGTGCTGGTACTGGATGAAGCTCAGTACATCAAGAACCCCAACAGCAAGGCGGCCCAGGCGGCCCGCGAACTGAACGCGCGCCAGCGTTTGTGCCTGAGCGGTACACCGCTGGAAAACCACCTCGGTGAGCTGTGGTCACTGTTCCACTTCTTGCTGCCTGGCTGGCTGGGCGACGTGAAAAGCTTCAACCGCGATTACCGGGTGCCGATTGAAAAGCGTGCCAGTGAAGTCAGGCTTCAGCACCTCAATGGCCGGATCAAACCGTTCCTCTTGCGTCGGACCAAGGAACAGGTCGCGACGGAATTGCCGCCGAAGACCGAGATCATTCACTGGGTCGAACTCAACGAAGCCCAGCGCGACGTGTATGAAACCATGCGCCTGGCGATGGACAAGAAAGTCCGCGACGAGATCACCCGCAAAGGCGTGGCGCGCAGCCAGATCATCATTCTTGAGGCGCTGCTGAAGCTGCGTCAGGTGTGCTGTGATTTGCGCCTGGTCAACGATGCCGTCCTGCCGACGCGTGGCAGCACATCGGGCAAGCTCGACAGCCTGATGGAGATGCTTGATGAATTGTTTGAAGAAGGTCGACGGATTCTGTTGTTCTCTCAGTTCACGTCAATGCTGGCGCTGATCGAAGTCGAACTGAAGAAACGTGGCGTCGAGTACGCGCTGCTGACCGGACAAACCCGCGACCGACGCGCGCCGGTGAAGGACTTTCAGAGCGGCAAGCGTCAGATTTTTCTGATCAGCCTGAAGGCCGGCGGTGTTGGCTTGAACTTGACCGAAGCGGATACGGTGATCCACTACGATCCATGGTGGAACCCGGCGACGGAGAATCAGGCGACTGACCGGGCGTATCGTATCGGTCAGGAGAAGCCGGTATTCGTCTACAAGATGATTGCCCGCGGCACGGTGGAAGAGAAAATTCAGCACCTGCAGAAAGAAAAATCCGACTTGGCGGCTGGCGTGCTCGATGGACGCAAGACCGGGGACTGGAAGTTGCAGAGTGATGATATCGAAGCGTTGTTTGCGCCGTTGCCGGATAAGCTCGAAAAGCGCTGAGGTGTGCGTTGCCAGCTACATTGCCTTCGCGAGCAGGCTCCCACATTTGGATCAGTGTTTACCCAACATACTGGGAACACCACAAATCTACTGTGGGAGCGAGCCCGCTCGCGAAAGAGTCAACTCGGTATTACGACTGCTCAGCCTTTCAACACCCGCGCCAACGTCGACTTCACCTTCCCCATCCCGTCATGCAACGCCTGCTCGATCTCGGCCATGGTAATCACCGCCGTCGACTTGCCCGCCGCCGGGTTCACCACCAGCGCCAGGCACGCGTAATCCAGTTCCAGCTCACGCGCCAGTGCCGCTTCCGGCATGCCGGTCATGCCGACAATGTCGCAGCCATCACGCTCAAGTCGCGCGATTTCAGCAACGGTTTCCAGCCGCGGGCCCTGGGTGCAGGCATACACCCCATGACTGCTGTAACCCACGCCTTCAGCCGCCAGCGCCGCGATCAATTGCTGACGCAGCTGCTCGCTGTAGGGATAGCTGAAGTCGATGTGGGTAACGTGCTCCAGGTCATCGGCGAAATAGGTGTGTTCACGGCCACTGGTATAGTCGATCAGTTGATGCGGTACGCAAAAATGCCCGGTACCCATCGCAGCATGAATGCCGCCCACCGCGTTAACCGCGAGGATCGCTTCGGCGCCCGCCTGCTTCAATGCCCAAAGGTTGGCCCGGTAGTTCACCTGATGCGGCGGCAAACGGTGCGGATGACCATGACGCGCGAGGAACAGCACTTCCTTGCCGGCGTATTCACCGATATGAACCTCGGCCGAAGGTGCACCGTAAGGCGTGTCCACTGCCAGTGACTGACGAATGCTCAGACCTTCGAGTTGAGTCAGGCCGGTGCCACCGATAATCGCGTAAACCGTCATAACGTAAAGTCCTTATTCAATCAGTTGAGCGTCTTTGAGCGCACCGACAGCCGCCAGCCAGCGCGGGTTCTGCCGGTATTCGGTATTGGCGTACGACTGGCCGCGCATCCGCGCTATTCGCTCGGACGGCTTGACCTTCAGGCGCTGGGCAGCGCTCAGCGCCAATTCCGCAGCGGCGCGGTCGTTGCACACCAGGCCCATGTCGCAGCCAGCGGTCAACGCAGCTTCGATACGGCTGGCGGCATCGCCCACCACATGTGCGCCGGCCATCGACAGGTCGTCGCTGAAGATCACGCCGTCGAATTGCAGCTCGCCGCGCAAGATGTCCTGCAGCCAACGACGGGAGAAGCCGGCAGGCTGGGAGTCGACTTGTGGGTATATCACATGAGCCGGCATCACAGCGGCCAGCTGCTTGCTCAGTTTGGCGAACGGCACCAGGTCGTTGGCGCGGATCTCGTCGAGGCTGCGCTCGTCATTCGGGATGGCGACGTGGGAATCCGCTTCGGCCCAGCCATGGCCGGGGAAATGCTTGCCGGTGGCGGCCATGCCGGCGCTGTTCATGCCACGGATGAATGCGCCGGCCAGCAGTGCTGCACGCTCCGGATCACCTTCAAATGAACGAGTGCCGACGACGGCGCTGCGCTGGTAATCCAGATCCAGCACCGGGGCAAAGCTCAGGTCGAGACCGACGGCCAGCACTTCGGTGGCCATGATCCAGCCACATTGCTCGGCCAGGTACTCGGCGTTCGGATTGTCGGCGATGGCACGCATGGCCGGCAGGCGCACGAAGCCTTGACGCAAACGCTGAACGCGACCGCCCTCCTGGTCCACCGCCAGCAGCAGATCGGGGCGAATGGCACGAATCGAAGCGCTCAACTCGCGCACCTGGCGCGGGGTTTCGATGTTACGAGCGAAAATGATCAGGCCGCCCACTTCGGGCTGGCGCAACAATTGGCGATCTTCAGCCGTCAGCCAGGTACCGGCGACGTCCACCATCAACGAGCCTTGCAGGCCAGCAGTCATAGAGATTCCTTGATAACGAGAAACCCGGCCCACACGTATTCGCCGCCTTGGGCAATGCCCGGCAGGTCGGCGATACAAATGGGGAGCGGGTTCAGAACGAGAGTCGGCATGGGCGGCTAGCTTAGCGGATGTCAGCTGCCGCGCCCACCCGTGTGCGGTTAAACCTTGGCGCCAGCCGGGGCTGACTTGCTGCGTGGACGCAGCTGCGCGGTGGCCATGGCCGTGTCGGTCACGCCGGTTTCCGCACGCATGCCCGCGGCCAGGAACGGCACCATCAGGCGCATCACTTGTTCAATGGAGGTGTTGACGCCGAAATCGGTCTCGGCAATCGCACGCAAGGCTTTGATCCCCGACATGCTGAACGCCGCAGCGCCGAGCATGAAGTGCACGCGCCAGAACAGTTCGATTGGTGGAATACGCGGCGCGGCTTCGTTGACCAGCATCATGTATCGACGAAACACCTTGCCGTACATGTCTTCCAGGTAACGACGCAAATGGCCTTGGCTCTGACTGAATGCCAGACCCAACAGACGCATAAAGATAGAGAGATCGTTGCCGCTGCGTGGTTGTACTACCAGGGCTTGCTCGACGAGGATTTCCAGCAGTTCTTCGAGCGTCGGCTTGTTTTCAGGCTTGGCCTGGCGCCGCTCGAGCTCTTTATCAAGGCTCAGGCAGAACGGACCTAGGAAGCGCGAGAAGACCGCCTGGATCAGCGCTTTCTTGGAGCCGAAATGATAGTTCACCGCCGCCAGATTGACACCGGCCTTGCTGGTGATCAGACGCAATGAGGTTTCAGCGAAACCTTTTTCCGCGAACAACTGCTCGGCAGCATCAAGAATGCGTTCAACGGTTTCCGACTGGGCCATGGCTACTCCGCCTGACAAACACTTGTTTGAAACATACGTTTCAGCCTGTGTATTGTCAAGCTTGGCCGTTCGTTTTGGGAATGGTCGGTCAGCTATTTAACCATACAACGGCGAAGCTTCAATCAGCGGGTCGATCGACCGTCCGGCGGTCGATAAAAAAAGGGGCATTGCCAAGACGCTTTCACTGTATATAATCCCAGTCACTGTATAAAAAGACAGAGCGACCACAATGCTAAAGCTGACGCCACGCCAAGCAGAGATTCTGGCCTTCATCAAACGCTGCCTCGAAGACAACGGCTACCCGCCGACCCGCGCGGAAATCGCTCAGGAACTGGGTTTCAAGTCACCCAACGCAGCGGAAGAACACCTTAAGGCGCTGGCCCGCAAAGGTGCCATCGAGATGACCCCGGGCGCTTCCCGCGGCATTCGTATTCCAGGCTTCGAAGCCAAGGCTGACGAGTCCACCCTGCCAATTATTGGTCGAGTGGCTGCCGGCGCTCCCATTCTGGCCCAGCAGCACATCGAAGAGTCCTGCAACATCAACCCTGCTTTCTTCCATCCGCGCGCCGACTATTTACTGCGTGTTCACGGCATGAGCATGAAGGACGTCGGTATTTTCGACGGCGACCTGCTGGCCGTACACACCACGCGTGAAGCCCGTAACGGCCAGATCGTGGTCGCGCGTATCGGCGACGAAGTGACGGTCAAGCGCTTCAAGCGTGATGGCAGCAAGGTCTGGTTGATTGCCGAAAACCCTGAATTTGCCCCTATCGAAGTGAACCTGAAAGATCAGGAACTGGTGATTGAAGGCTTGAGTGTCGGCGTGATTCGCCGCTAAAGGAGGCTTTATGCAGTTCCCACACACATCACAGCAAGCCCAACTGCCACTGTTCGAGGCATTCATGGCGCAACCCCTGGCGCCGATCCTGAAAGACGTGGTCGAGTCGCCTTGGAGCGCCGAGCCCGAAGTCTTCAGTGAGCTGTCGCTACGTGGTGCAGCGGGAAACTGCCTGAACCTTCTGGCACCGATTCTCAGGGAACTGAGCCAGGACCAGGACGCACGCTGGCTGACACTGATTGCCCCGCCAGCGAGCCTGACACAGGCTTGGCTGCGGGACGCCGGCCTCAATCGCGAACGTATCCTGCTGCTGCAACCTCGCGGCGCCCAAAGCGCCCAGCAGCTGACCTGCGAAGCCTTGCGTCTGGGCCGCAGCCACACAGTGGTCAGCTGGCTCAACCCATTGAGCACGGCCTCACGGCAACAGTTGATCAGCGCCGCCCGGACCGGGGACGCACAGAGCCTGAATATTCGATTGGGTTAACTGAGAAACTTAACTGACAAACAATGCGCGCCTTGATCTGCGCGAGGCTTCTCCAAGGATAGAGAAGCCGACCTGTAGCGTTGTCCGTAAAAACCGACGGGCGGGATCAATGAAGGACGCGAGTGCCCTGATCCTTTTCAAATTCGCCTTCAACCAGGCGTCCTGCCATCTGAACGCCGACGCTCAACATCGCTTTGGCGACTTCCACGTATTGGCCTTGCAGGAACGCCTTGGCATCCTCGGAGAAATCCAAAGTAACCAGAGAACCCTCGTCCTCGGCCCTGCGCAGCTCGATACGGCCGTCTGGTAACTCGACAATTTCTAGAAAGGACGTTGGCATAAAGGTCTGTTCTCCACGAAAGGCGGGGATTATATAGGCATCGGTCAGGCTTCGCTCAGCAAGTTGACCAGATGTCATGGCAATGAAATATCTTTTTGCACTCATCCCTGAGCGGACACCCTGTCGGAGCATCCGTCTTTGCGCTTAGTCCTTCAGCACTCGTTCAATCCTTCGCGAAACCGGATCGCCAGCCCTTTCAGGTTCTGACGCCAACTCTCCAGTTCTTCTCGGCTCAACTCTTCCGGCGCCTCTTCTGCATCCAGGTTAACGGCCAGGATCAGCGGCTGAGTTACGTCGCCTTTAGGCTTGTGCGGCGCGCGGGGTGGTTGAAACAACGCCGCATGGGCCGCCAGCAACTTGGCCAACCAGGTTTCAGGGTTTTGTGCGAGCTCGACCATCTCCGCCATTTCTGGAATCGCGATGGCTTCGAGGACTTCGCGAGTCAGCAACAGCTCAGCTCGAGGCGCATTGGCCTGCGGCAAGCGATAGAACCCGGCGATCTCATGGCACAGCCCCAGCAGGGCACCGTACAAGTGAAACAACGCCGATTCACGCCCAGCCTGGATCAGCGCCAGCGAGTTCATTGCCCGCCCCTCTTCGGCCTTGGCGAGCGCTTCCAGCGACAGGCCGGCGAAATAAATCTTCTGATTGGTACGGGTATAAAGTTCGTGGGCCATGACGGCAGCCTCCACAACGAAATAATTGCTTCACGCAGGTCAGACAGTGTCGTGGATCACCCGAGGCGACCGCAAGCACAAAACAAAAAGGCCGCATGAAAACCCGAGGGTTGTCATGCGGCCTTTTGTGTACAGCTCTTTTTAAGCCTTGGCTGCCGGACGCTTGTCTTCAACCGTCCACTTGCCGCCGTCGTAGTAAGCCTTCCAGCCAGTCGGCTTACCGTCGACTTCTGTCTGCACATACTGCTCTTTGGTCTTGCGGCTATAACGGATCACGGAAGGGAGACCGTCCGGGTCTTTCTTCGGCGCTTCGCAGAGGAAGTGGTACTTCGGATCGATCTCATCCTTGTGCGGCACAATTTCCATGACCAGCGGAGCACGAGTCTCGCGGTTTTTCGGGAATTGGCTGGCCGCCAGGAACAGGCCGGAAGCACCGTCGCGCAGGATGTAGGTGTCGTTGACCTTTTCGCATTTCAGCTCAGGCATCTTCACCGGGTCCATCTTCGGCGGCGCCGCGTCACCGCTCTTCAGCAGTTTGCGGGTGTTCTTGCAGGTCGCGTTGGTGCAACCAAAGAACTTGCCGAAACGGCCGGTCTTGAGCTGCATCTCGCTGCCGCACTTGTCACATTCCAGGCTCGGACCTTCATAGCCTTTGATGCGATAGGTGCCCTCTTCGATTTCGTAGCCCGAGCAATCCGGGTTGTTACCGCAGATGTGCAGCTTGCGCTTCTCATCGAGCAGGTAAGCGTCCATCGCCGTGCTGCAGATCGGGCAGCGATGCTTGCCACGCAACACCAGGGATTCCGACTCACCTTCGTCGTCCGCGGCGATTTCATCACCCGGCACCAGGTTGACGGTGGCCTTGCAGCGTTCTTTCGGCGGCAGGCTGTAGCCCGAGCAGCCGAGGAACACGCCGGTCGAGGCCGTACGAATCTGCATTGGACGGCCGCAGGTCAGGCACGGAATGTCGGTCATGACCGGCTGGTTGGCGCGCATGCCGTTTTCGGCGCTCTCGGCAACTTCGAGCTTCTTCTTGAAGTCACCGTAGAACTCGTCCAGCACGTTTTTCCAGTCGCGCTCGCCCTGGGCCACGTCATCGAGGTTCTCTTCCATGCCGGCGGTGAAGCCGTAGTCCATGAGGTTGGAGAAGCTCTCGGACAGACGCTCGGTGACGATGTCACCCATCTTTTCCGAATAGAAACGACGGTTGTGCAGCGCGACGTAGCCGCGGTCCTGGATAGTCGAAATGATCGCCGCATAGGTCGAGGGACGACCGATGCCGCGTTTTTCCATTTCTTTAACCAGGCTCGCTTCCGAATAACGCGCAGGCGGCTTGGTGAAGTGCTGGGTCGGATCAAGCTTGATCAGCTTCATCGCGTCGCCCTGAGCCATGTCTGGCAGCACATCGTCGTCGCCCGGCTTGGCGATTTGCGGCATGACACGGGTGTAACCGTCGAACTTCAGGATGCGGCCCTTGGCACGCAGCTCGAAATCGCCAGCACCCACGGTGACAGTGGTCGACAGGTATTGTGCCGGCAGCATCTGGCAAGCGAGGAACTGGCGCCAGATCAGCTCGTAGAGCCGCTCTGCATCACGCTCCATGCCCGACAGCTTGCTTGGCTCGGTATTGGCATCGGAGGGACGAATCGCTTCGTGAGCCTCTTGTGCGCCTTCCTTGCTGCTGTAGACGTTCGGGGTTTCCGGCAGGTACTTCTTGCCGAACTCGCCTTCAATATAAGTGCGCGCCATCGTCACGGCATCGGCCGAGAGGTTGGTGGAGTCGGTACGCATGTAAGTGATGTAGCCGGCTTCGTACAGACGCTGGGCCATCATCATGGTTTTCTTCACGCCGAAGCCCAGGCGGTTGCTCGCAGCCTGTTGCAACGTGGACGTGATGAACGGGGCCGACGGCTTGCTGCTGGTCGGTTTGTCTTCGCGCTTGGCGATGCTGTAGCTGGAAGCCTTGAGCTTTTCCAGCGCGGCCATGGCCTGGGCTTCGTTCAGCGGCTTGAAGGCCTCGCCTTTCTCGCGAGCGACGTCAAAGCGCACAGTCGCGCCCTTGGCGGTGCCGAGGTCAGCGTGGACTTCCCAGTATTCTTCCGGGTTGAACGCACGGATTTCGCGTTCGCGCTCAACCACCAGTTTTACGGCAACCGACTGCACGCGACCGGCGGACAGGCCACGGGCGATCTTGGCCCACAGCAGCGGCGAAACCATGTAACCCACCACGCGGTCGAGGAAACGACGCGCCTGCTGGGCATTTACACGGTCGATGTCCAGCTCGCCCGGCTTGGAGAAGGCTTCCTGAATCGCCTTCTTGGTGATTTCGTTGAACACCACGCGCTTGTAGCGGCTGTCGTCACCACCGATGGCTTCGCGCAGGTGCCAGGCAATGGCTTCCCCCTCGCGGTCCAAGTCGGTTGCGAGATAGATGGTGTCAGCATCTTTGGCGAGCCGGCGCAGCTCTTCGATGACTTTTTCCTTGCCCGGGAGGATCTCGTACTTGGCTTTCCAGCCATGATCGGGATCGACACCCATGCGCGAGACCAGCTGCTTGCGCGCTTTCTCTTTCGGCGTGAGCACCGGACCTTCACCCGCGGCAGCCTTGCCGCGCTTGGCGGCTGGCTCTTTGCTGGCGCTAGCCGAACCGCTGGTGGGCAGGTCTCGGATATGGCCGATACTCGACTTCACCACGTATTGGTTACCCAGATACTTGTTGATGGTCTTGGCCTTAGCCGGGGATTCCACAATGACCAGCGATTTGCCCATGGATCAGAAAATTCCTGAATTCTAGAAGTGAAAGGCGGTTGGCGCCTGACGCGGCACCGCTATATATAGTGGCTACAAGGTGAGGTCAAGCGCAGGGTTTTGCGCGCACTCAGCTTATGGCTTCGAAAAAAGGCTCGGTTCGGCTTGCACCAAAGCAAAGCGTGGCACCTGTTCGCCGTCAACTTCGACCGACTCCAGGAACATGCTCAAGGGACGCACCCAAAAGCCGTAATCGCCATACAGGGCTTGGTAGAAGACTACTTCTTCTTCGGTTTCCGAATGCCGCGCAACACTGAATACGCGGTACTGCGGACCTTTGTAATGTTGGTAGAGCCCAGGTTGTATCGGCATGGTTTGGCCCTCACTCAAATCTTTTCAAAATAAAAACAAAAATAAATTCAGAAAAACAAAAACCGGGGCACTTGGCCCCGGCTTCCGTCAACGGATCGCTTAAACGCGTTCGAAGACGGTGGAGATGCCTTGGCCGAGACCAATGCACATGGTAGCCACCCCGAAGGTGCCGCCATTTTGCTTCATCACGTTCAACAGCGTGCCGGAGATACGTGCACCGGAGCAACCGAACGGGTGACCCAGGGCGATTGCGCCGCCGTGCAGGTTAACCTTCTCGTTCATCTTGTCGAGAACTTTCAAATCTTTCAGCACTGGCAGGGCCTGTGCAGCGAAAGCTTCGTTGAGCTCGAAGAAGTCGATATCGTTAATGCCAAGGCCCGCGCGCTTCAGTGCTTTTTGTGTAGCCGGTACTGGACCATAGCCCATGATTGCCGGGTCCACACCTGCCACTGCCATCGAACGGATCACGGCCATAGGCTGGATGCCCAGGTCCTGAGCACGCTGCGCCGACATCACGATCATGCACGAAGCGCCGTCGGTGATTTGCGACGAAGTACCTGCTGTCACGGTGCCGCCCTTCGGGTTAAACGCTGGCTTCAGAGCCGCCAGGCTTTCCAGAGTGGTTTCCGGACGAATGGTTTCGTCGTAATCGAACAGTTTCAGGAAACCGTTCTCGTCGTAGCCCTGCATCGGGATGATTTCGTCTTTGAACTTGCCTTCCAGCGTCGCCTTGTGGGCGAGCTGGTGGGAGCGCACGCCGAAAGCGTCCTGTTGTTCGCGAGTGATGCCGTGCATCTTGCCCAGCATTTCAGCGGTCAGGCCCATCATGCCCGAGGCTTTCGCCGCGTACAGGGACATGTGCGGGTTCGGATCGACACCGTGCATCATGCTCACGTGACCCATATGCTCGACGCCGCCGACGACGAACACGTCACCGTTGCCGGTCATGATCGCTTGCGCGGCAGTGTGCAGTGCGCTCATCGACGAGCCACACAGACGGCTTACGGTCTGACCGGCAGCAGTGTGCGGGATCTGAGTCATCAGGGACGCCATGCGCGCGATGTTCCAGCCCTGTTCCAGGGTCTGGTTTACGCAGCCCCAGATCACGTCTTCGACTTCGTTCGGGTCAACCTTGACGTTGCGTTCCAGCAATTTGCTGATCAGGTGCGCCGACATGTCTTCGGCGCGGGTGTTGCGGTGCATGCCGCCCTTGGAGCGGCCCATCGGAGTACGACCGAAGTCGACAATCACGACGTCTCTTGGATTCAAGCTCATAAAATTTCACTCTCGCTCAAGTGTTGGGACGCTTAACCGAAGAACCGTTGGCCGGTTTTGGCCATTTCACGCAGTTTTGCGGTCGGGTGGTACAGCGCGCCCAAATCAGCGTACTGGTCAGCCAGGGCAACGAACTCGGCAACACCGATCGAATCGATGTAGCGCAGCGCACCGCCACGGAATGGAGGGAAACCAATACCGTAGACCAGACCCATGTCGGCTTCGGCAGCGGTTTCGACGATGCCGTCTTCCAGGCAACGCACGGTTTCCAGGCACAGCGGGATCATCATCCAGTTGATGATGTCTTCGTCAGTGACTTCGCGCTGCTCGTAAACGATCGGCTTGAGCACTTCCAGTACCGATGGATCGGCAACTTTCTTCTGCTTGCCGCGCTTGTCGGTCTCGTAGGCGTAGAAGCCCTTGCCGTTCTTCTGGCCCAGGCGCTTGGCTTCGTAGAGCACGTCGATCGCGGTACGGCGGTCGTCTTTCATACGGTCCGGAAAGCCTTCAGCCATCACGTCGCGACCGTGGTGACCGGTGTCGATGCCGACCACGTCCATCAGGTACGCCGGGCCCATTGGCCAGCCGAATTTTTCCATGACCTTGTCGATACGGACGAAGTCCACACCGGCGCTGACCAGTTTGGCGAAACCGCCGAAGTACGGGAACAGTACGCGGTTGACCAGGAAGCCCGGGCAGTCGTTGACGACGATCGGGTTCTTGCCCATTTTCTTGGCGTAGGCAACGGTGGTGGCAACAGCCAGCTCGCTGGACTTCTCGCCACGAATCACTTCAACCAGCGGCATCATGTGCACCGGGTTGAAGAAGTGCATGCCGACGAAGTTTTCCGGACGCTTGAGGGCCTTGGCCAGCAAGGTGATGGAAATGGTCGAGGTGTTGGACGCGAGGATGGTGTCCTCTTTGACCTTGTCTTCGACTTCGGCCAGTACGGCTTGCTTGACCTTAGGGTTTTCGACGACTGCTTCAACCACCAGGTCCACGTGACCGAAATCACCGTAGGACAGGGTCGGACGAATGCCGTTGAGCACTTCAGCCATTTTCGCTGCGGTCATGCGACCTTTATCAACGCGACCGACCAGCAGCTTGGCGGCTTCAGCCAGGCCTTGCTCGATGCCGTGCTCGTTGATGTCCTTCATCAGGATCGGCGTACCTTTGGAGGCCGACTGATAAGCGATACCGCCACCCATGATGCCGGCGCCCAGTACGGCAGCCTGCTTCACGTCTTTGGCGATTTCGTCGTAGGCCTTGGCCTTTTTCTTCAGCTCCTGATCATTCAGGAACAGACCGATCAAGCTCTGCGCGGCAGAGGTCTTGGCCAGCTTGACGAAACCGGCGGCTTCGACTTCCAGCGCTTTATCGCGACCGAAGTTCGCGGCTTTCTGGATGGTCTTGATCGCTTCAACCGGCGCCGGGTAGTTCGGGCCAGCCTGACCGGCGACGAAACCTTTGGCGGTTTCGAAAGCCATCATTTGTTCGATTGCGTTCAGCTTCAGCTTTTCCAGCTTCGGTTGACGCTTGGCCTTGTAGTCAAACTCGCCGGAAATGGCGCGTTTGATCAGCTCAAGGGCCGCTTCCTGCAGCTTCTCAGGCGCAACCACTG
Source organism: Pseudomonas sp. GW821-FHT10C09 (assembly GCF_059415465.1). Classification (NCBI taxonomy): domain Bacteria; kingdom Pseudomonadati; phylum Pseudomonadota; class Gammaproteobacteria; order Pseudomonadales; family Pseudomonadaceae; genus Pseudomonas; species Pseudomonas sp. GW821-FHT10C09. Next base: position 196,228 of record NZ_JBWKNG010000003.1, on the reverse strand, counting down.
CGTCCACTGCGCCGACTTTCAGCGCGTCTTCAGGACGGTTTTCCTTACCAGCGGCGATCCACTCGATGGCGTTGTCGGCACCGATCAGGCGCGGCAGACGCACGGTACCGCCGAAGCCTGGGTAGATGCCCAGTTTGACTTCCGGCAGACCGATCTTGGCCTTGGTGGACATGACGCGGTAATCCGCCGCCAGGCACATCTCCAGACCACCACCCAGGGCGATGCCGTTGATCGCGGCGACAGTCGGGACGTTGAGGTCTTCGAAATCGCTGAAAATCTTGTTGGCTTCCAGATTGCCAGCAACGAGCTCGGCATCAGGCAGCTTGAAGTTCTCGACAAATTCGGTGATGTCGGCGCCGACGATGAATACGTCCTTGCCACTGCTGACGATCACGCCCTTGATCGAAGCATCTGCCTTGATGGTGTCCACAGCCTGACGCAGTTCGTTCAGGGTTAGACGGTTGAACTTGTTGACGGACTCACCCTTGAGGTCGAATTTCAATTCGACGATGCCACTTTCAAGAGCCTTAACCGTGATGGCTTTACCTTCGTAAATCATCAACTGATCTCCACGATATGGAAGCTGAACAGTACACGTCGGACGCAGGCGAATGGCTCGGCAGGACGTTAAACGTCAATGCTACGCCAATCCACCCGGCACACCCTCCAACGCGATAGTCGGGATTCTGTAGGAGCGATCTGAAATACAAACGCTCAATTCATACGCCCGTTTGATTTGGGTACGCCACCTTCACGGAATTTCCGACAATTGTCAATCGCCCAAAATACGGGTTGAAACGCGACTTTGCGGTCACTTCCGTACTGCGAAGATCTTCAACACGCAGATGCATGTGAACTCATTCATAGAATCAATAGTTAGAAAAGTCGCCCTAATTCGCTGCAGCCCGCGTTTAACAAGCTACGCTGGCATGGAGTTGAAGAAAAAAGATGAACGCGCGGGGCGAATGCCCGGCGCAAGATCAGCCCTACAGCGAATTACCGGCCTGCCTGGCCAACCCCAGCCCGATGATGATGTCGGGCTTTTTATTGCCTGTCTGTCCGCATTGCGCGCCCTTGCAGAGCGCAACGCTCTCATTTCACGCCAGCGCTTTGAGCACGGCGTCAATGTCCTGCAAAACGGTCGCCTCGCCCTTCTCGCCCCAATACAAGGTGATCATCTGCTTGTCAGCCTCGACCTTGTAGACATTGGCTGGCAATTTTTCGAAATGATTGAGCAAGGCTCGATCCTCACAAATCTCCTGCCACTGATTCACCCACACACCCGGTGATTTTTGCCAGTAGCTCCAGCACGCCGGCTGATTGCCACGGCGCGGCCGATGATACTGCGCACACGGGCTCGGCGGCTCCTGGCTCAGCCAGTGCGGCCACTCCTGAGGCGCCAGCTGCATGGCCAGGCCGATGCGTCGCGCCTCCATTCGCAGGGCCATGCGCCCGCTCTGACCACGCGACGGTCGCAACCACGCCAGTGGACTCAACACCACCAGCAGGATTGACACCACTATCCAGACCGTCATATCTGTACTCCCGATTCTTGATGGGCGCTTTGGGTCACTTTGGAACCATTGCGCTTGAAACCAGCCATACTTACCAATATTGCAATCCTCAGGAGGAGCACCTCATGCCCTACAACCATATTCTGGTCGCTGTAGATCTAACCGAAGAGTGCGACCCTGTCATCCACCGCGCTCGCGAGCTGTCTGTGAGCAACGGGGCGAAGTTGTCCCTGGTGCACATTGTCGAACCAATGGCCATGGCCTTTGGCGGCGACGTCCCGATGGACCTGTCACAACTGCAACAACAGCAGTTCGATCAGGCCAAGGAGCGCCTGGACCGGCTGATTGTGAAGTATCCGGAACTCTCCAAGGAATACAGCCACCTGACTTACGGCCAGCCGCGCCAGGAGATTCACCATCTGGCCAAGGAACAGACTTGCGACCTGATCGTGGTGGGCAGCCATGGTCGACACGGCCTGGCATTGCTGCTGGGCTCAACCGCCAATGACGTGCTGCACGGCGCGCCATGCGATGTGCTCGCGGTGCACCTGGTAAAACGCTAACCCCTTGTGGGAGCGAGCCTGCTCGCGAAGGCGCCCTGCCAGTCAACATTGATATCGACTGATACGACCTCATCGCGAGCAGGCTCACTCCTACAGGAGATCTACAGCGAGCAGTAGATCGCATTCCATACGAAAAGCCCGGCGCTCATCACTGAACGCCGGGCTTTTTTGTTACGGGATCAATCAGGCATCCAGTTCGGCCCAGCGCTCGACCATCACGTCCAGCTCGGCCTGCAACTGTTCCAACTGCGCAATCACCGCAGCCGTTTCGGCAGCAGGACGCTGGTAGAAACCGGCATCGGCCATTTGCGCTTCAACCGCCGCGATCTGCTGTTCCATGGCTTCGATCTGAGCCGGCAGCATTTCCAGCTCACGCTGATGCTTGTAGCTCAACTTCTTCTTCGCCAGCGGCGCTTCAGCAGTAGCAACGACAGGCGCAGCCTCAGCCGTAACCACCGCGGAGGTCAGGTCGGCTTTGCCGGATTTGCTCTCGGTTACGCCCAGCAGGCGCGGCGAGCCGCCCTGACGCAGCCAGTCCTGATAACCACCGACGTATTCGCGAACCTTGCCTTCACCTTCGAAGACCAGGGTGCTGGTGACCACGTTGTCGAGGAATGCCCGGTCGTGACTGACCATCAACACGGTGCCGTTGAAGGTCAGCAAGACCTCTTCCAGCAGTTCGAGGGTTTCAACGTCGAGGTCGTTGGTCGGTTCGTCGAGGACCAGCAGATTCGCCGGCTTGCTGAACAGTTTGGCCAGCAACAGACGGGCACGCTCACCACCGGACAGCGCCTTGACCGGCGTGCGGGCACGCTGCGGGCTGAACAGGAAGTCGCCGAGGTAGCTCAGCACGTGACGGCTCTGACCATCGATATCGATGAAGTCGCGACCTTCGGCCACGTTGTCGATCACGGTCTTTTCCAGGTCCAACTGATGGCGCAACTGGTCGAAGTAGGCCACGTCGATGCGCGTCCCTTCTTCCACTGTGCCGCTGGTTGGCTGCAGACCGCTGAGCATCAGCTTCAACAGCGTGGTCTTGCCGGTACCGTTGGCGCCGAGCAGACCGATACGGTCGCCGCGCGTCAGGACCATCGAGAAGTCCTTGATCAGGAACGGGCCGCCCGGGTGAGCAAAGCTCACGTTCTCGAGGACCATCACCTGCTTGCCGGACTTGTCAGCGGTATCCAGCTGAATGTTGGCCTTGCCAGTGCGCTCACGACGCTCGCTTCGCTCAACGCGCAAGGCTTTCAATGCGCGAACACGGCCTTCGTTACGGGTGCGACGGGCCTTGATGCCCTGGCGGATCCAGACTTCTTCCTGGGCCAGCTTCTTGTCGAACAGCGCGTTGGCGGTTTCTTCAGCGGCCAGGGACGCTTCTTTGTGCACGAGGAAACTGGCGTAGTCGCCGTTCCAGTCGATCAGGCCACCGCGGTCCAGCTCGAGGATGCGGGTCGCGAGGTTTTGCAGGAATGAACGGTCGTGCGTGATAAACAGCACGGCGCCCTGGAAATCCTTCAACGCTTCTTCAAGCCAGGCGATGGCACCGATGTCCAAGTGGTTGGTCGGTTCGTCGAGCAGCAACAGATCCGGTTCGGAAACCAGGGCCTGAGCCAGCAGGACGCGACGACGCCAGCCGCCGGACAATTCGGCGAGGGTCTTGTCGGCTGGCAACTGCAGACGGCTCAATGTGCTGTCGACCAGTTGCTGCAAACGCCAGCCATCGCGGGCTTCGAGGTCGTGCTGGACGTGCATCAGCTTGTCCAGGTCGGCGTCGGTGACGATGTTCTGGCTCAGGTGGTGATACTGCGCGAGCAGCTCGCCCACGCCGTCCAGGCCTTCGGCAACCACGTCGAACACGGTCCGCTCGTCGGCTACCGGCAATTCTTGCGGCAATTCGCCAATCTTGAGGCCAGGTGCACGCCAAACGGAGCCCTCATCGGGCTTCTGGTCGCCCTTGACGAGCTTCATCATGCTGGACTTGCCAGTGCCATTGCGGCCGATGATGCACACCCGCTCACCACGGGCGATCTGCCAGGACACCTTGTCCAACAACGGCATAGCGCCGAAAGCAAGGGACACATCGCTGAATTTGAGCAGGGTCATGAGCTTCTCCAAAAACCGGGCGCGCATTCTACCTGACTTGAGGCTTCAGAAGGCCGGCAATTTCACTCTCGAAGCACTCTGCATAACAAATGTTACGAACTTGGGCTGACAGGCCTGCAAAGCTTTCGCCCGTTGCTGGCAAAAGGCTAAGCTACAGATTATTCAGTGCGGGCAATCCCCGCACTTGTCATGATTTCTCTGCCCGGACGTCTCATGCGCAGTCGCCTTTTCAGTCTTTTATCTTGCCTGCTTCTTTCTGCCACTGCCGTTCAATCAGCCCAGGCGGTGGACCTGTCCACCCAGCGCCAATATTACGATGAAGCCAAGCGCGCCCTGGCCAAAGGCGATACCGGTCCTTACTTTCGCTACAGCCAGGCCCTCAGTGATTACCCGCTGGAGCCGTACCTGGCCTATGACGAGTTGACCGCTCGCCTGAAAACCGCCAGCAATGCCGAAATCGAGAAATTCCTCGCCGACCATGGTGACCTGCCGCAAGCCAACTGGATGAAATTGCGCTGGCTGCGCTGGCTGGCCGACCGCGGCGACTGGGCGACCTTCGTCAAGTATTACGACCCCAAGCTCAACTTCACCGAACTGGACTGCCTGAACGCGCAGTATCAGATTGGCCACAACCAGAAGGCCGAAGGCTATGCCAACGCCAACAAACTGTGGCTGACCGGAAAATCCCAACCGGCTGCCTGCGATGCGCTGTTCGGGCAATGGGCTGCCGAAGGTCAATTGACCGAACAAAAACGCTGGGAGCGCACCAAGCTTGCTGCCCAGGCGCGCAATTATCCGCTGGCCAACAGTCTGGTTAGCGGCCTGACCACCCTCGCTCCGCGCGGTCGGCTGCTGATTGATGTGGCGCAAAAACCCGAGCTGCTCAACCAGCCTTCGCGCTTCACCCCGGCTGACGAACCGATGTCCGACGTGGTCAGCCTCGGCCTGCGCCGCCTGGCCAAGCAGGACCCGGACAAGGCTATGGACCTGCTGGACGGTTATGCCAGCAGCATGCACTTCTCCCGCGATGAAAAAGTGGCAATCGCCCGCGAAATCGGCCTGACGCTGGCGCGACGCTATGATGCTCGCGCGCTCGATGTCATGACCAAGTACGACCCGGAACTGCGCGACAACACCGTGTCCGAATGGCGCCTGCGCCTGCTGCTTCGCCTGGCTCGCTGGGACGATGCCTATCAGTTGTCTCGCCGCTTGCCACAGGACCTGGCGACCACCAACCGCTGGCGCTACTGGCAGGCTCGCACCCTTGAGCTGGCGCAACCACAAAACCCGGAAGCGCAGACGCTGTACAAGAGCCTTGCCCGCGAACGTGATTTCTATGGTTTCCTTGCCGCCGACCGTTCGCAACTACCGTATTCGCTGCTCAACAAACCGCTGGTACTCAGCCAGGCCACCATCAACAAGGTGCGCAACACGCCGGGTATACGTCGAGCCCTGGAGTTCCACGCCCGAGGCCAGGTCGTCGATGGTCGTCGCGAGTGGTATTACGTCAGCCGTCACTTCAACCGTGACGAGATGGTCGCCCAAGCGAAACTGGCCTATGACCTGAAATGGTATTTCCCGGCGATCCGCACCATCAGCCAGGCGCAGTACTGGGACGATCTGGACATCCGCTTCCCGATGGCCCACCGCGAAACCCTGGTCCGTGAAGCCAAGGTCCGCGGCCTGCATCCAAGCTGGGTGTTCGCGATCACGCGCCAGGAAAGCGCCTTCATGGACGACGCCCGCTCCGGCGTCGGTGCCAGCGGCCTGATGCAATTGATGCCCGGCACCGCCAAGGAAACCGCACGCAAGTTCAGCATTCCGCTGGCCTCGCCGCAGCAAGTGCTCGACCCGGACAAAAACATCCAGCTCGGCGCCGCGTACCTGAGCCAGGTCCATTCCCAGTTCAACGGTAACCGCGTCCTCGCCTCCGCCGCCTACAACGCCGGCCCTGGCCGTGTGCGTCAGTGGCTGCGCGGTGCAGACCACCTTAGCTTCGACGTCTGGGTGGAAAGCATCCCGTTCGACGAAACCCGTCAGTATGTGCAGAACGTGCTGTCGTACTCGGTGATCTACGGCCAGAAGCTTAATTCGCCACAGCCGCTGGTGGATTGGCATGAGCGGTATTTTGACGATCAGTGATTCCGTTTTTACCCACTGACAAAAAAAATGCCCGCATCGGTTGATGCGGGCATTTTTTTGGGTGCTCGACTTAGTCGGTAACCGGGTCGATAACCGTGTTGTGCCCATCACTAAACTGCAACGCCGCCAACCGCGCATACAGCGCATTGCTCGCAATCAACGCCTGATGCGTCCCCACAGCCACCAGTTTCCCTTGGTCCATCACCGCGATCCGGTCGGCGTTTTTCACCGTGGCCAAACGGTGGGCGATCACCAGCGTGGTGCGGTTTTTCATCAGGCTGGGCAGGGCTTGCTGGATCAGGTGTTCGCTCTGGGCATCGAGGGCGCTGGTGGCTTCGTCGAGCAGCAGGATCGGCGCGTCCACCAGCAATGCGCGAGCGATGGCCAGGCGTTGGCGTTGGCCACCGGACAAACCGAGGCCGCCGTCGCCCAGATGCGTCTGGTAACCGTGAGGCATTTGCTCGATGAAGTCGTGGGCATAAGCGATCTTTGCCGCTTCCTGAACCTGAGCCAGGGTGGCGCCCGGATTACCGTAGCGTATGTTCTCTTCGATGCTGCCGAAGAACAGCGCAGGATTTTGCGAAACCAGCGCGAAGCAACGGCGCAGGTCGAGTGGATCGAGCTGGGTCAACGGCACGCCATCGAGCAGGATCTGCCCAGCGGCCGGATCGTAAAAGCGCAGCAGCAAGTCATATACCGTGGATTTTCCGGCCCCGGACGGCCCCACCAGAGCGAGGGTTTCGCCCGCGTTAATGGTCAGACTCAAGCCGTCAACGGCGTAACTTTCGGGCCGCGACGGATAGGAAAAACGCACGTCCTGTAGCACCAGATCGCCCTTAACCCGCTTTGGCAAGGTCACCAGGCCGGTGGTCGGCGGCTGGATAATGTTTTCCGAACGCAGCAATTCAGCAATCCGCTCGGCCGCACCCGCCGCGCGCTGCAACTCACCGATGACTTCACTCAAGGTGCCAAAGGCGCTGCCGACGATCAGGCTGTAGAAAACAAACGCCGCCAGTTCACCGGCCGAGATCCGCCCGGCAATCACGTCCATGCCACCGACCCAAAGCATCACGCCGACAGCACCCAGCACCAGCACGATCACCAGCGTGATCAACCAGGCGCGCTGGAAGATGCGCTTACGCGCGGTGTCGAATGCCTGCTCCACGGTCACGGCAAAGCGCTGCTCATCCTGGACTTGATGGTTGTAGGCCTGCACGGTTTTGATCTGGCCGAGGGTTTCGGAGACATAACTGCCGATATCGGCAATCCGGTCCTGGCTCAGGCGCGACAGATTGCGCACCCGCCGGCCGAAAATCAGGATCGGGGCAATCACCAGCGGCAATGCAATCACCACGATGCTGGTGAGTTTGGGGTTGGTGATAAACAGCAACACAATCCCGCCGATGACCATCAGCAGATTGCGCAGAAACAGCGACAACGATGATCCGATCACCGATTGCAGCAACGTGGTATCGGCGGTCAGCCGCGACTGGATTTCGGAACTGCGATTGTTTTCGTAGAACCCCGGATGCAGATAAACCAGGTGATTGAACACCTGCCGGCGGATGTCTGCGACCACACGCTCGCCGATCCACGACACCAGATAAAAACGCGCGAAGGTGCCGATCGCCAATCCCACCACCAACACCATGAACAAGCCGATGGATTGATTCAGCAGGTGCGGTGACTGGGTCATGAACCCCTGATCCACCAGCAGGCGAATGCCCTGCCCCATCGACAAGGTGATGCCGGCGGTGACAATCAACGCGAGCAAGGCGCCAAAGGCTTGCCAGCGATACGGCGCAAGAAAGCGAAGGGTCAGGCGGATCGCGCGGCGGTGACGGGCAGAGAGCATCGGGGTTATCCAGTACGCCATTGATATCGCCAGCCTACACGGCCAGCGGGTGAACTCTGTAAATCATAATGAGTCAGGTTAATTATGACCGGGACGACTAGCTGCTAGACGCTATTGGTCTAAAGTCCGGGTGGCAACGTACTTAAATATCTGGTGGAGTGGCGTTGCCGTTCGGGAAAGATCGCAGGGAGTTGTCATAGCCCGGTCACCTGAAGGTTCTAAAGTAAGCACACACCTGAAGAGGAGACAGGCCATGTCCTTGCAAAACAGCAGCGAAGACAAGATTCAAGTGATCCGCACACAGCCCGACCAGTCTCTGGGTTGCTCGATTATCGATGCCGATGGGCGTGAAGTACCGATCACTGAAGACATGATCCAGAAAGCGTGCAGCGAACTGGAAAAGCGATTGGTCAAGCCTGCCGAACAAGAGTGATATAGCCACCGTCTTCTTGACCCGGCCCTGGTTGGCCGGGTTTTTTATGGGTGCTTATCTGGAAATGGCGGTGCGGCTATCGCGAGCCTGCTCGCGATGGGGCCAACCCGGTGTTCAGATGAGCGAAGCCCCCAACGCCGCGACAATCCTGCGCAACTCAGCCGAATCCCCCTCAATCCGCACTTGCAATCCATCAATCTCCCGACGCGACGGGTAATGCTTGCGCAATGCATCAAACGCCGCACGCTGTTCGTTCACACTACCTACAAGACTGCGGCGAAAATCCGCATCGTCACGGCGCGGGTCGTACACGCCACGGCACAGCATGGCCAGCGCCCACGCCGGATCAGCCTGCGCATGCAGGGTCACTTGCGACAACCACGGCGCCGGCAGCAAATCACTCAGGCTGACCTGAGCCGGCTGTCCGAGAAACTCGCAATAAGCCTGATAGATCTGCGCCGTCCCGCGCTGTTTGCCATCAAGGCTGTAACCGGCAATGTGCGGCGTCGCCAGCACGCACAGTTCAGCCAGCGCCACGTCGACCTCAGGTTCGCCTTCCCAGACGTCGAGCACCGCTTGCAGGTCTTCGCGCTCAAGCAGCACCTGCCGCAGGGCGGCGTTGTCGACCACCGGGCCACGACTGGCGTTGATCAGCCAAGTGCCAGGCTTGAGCTGGCCCAAGCGTTTTTTATCGAACAGATGCCAGGTCGACTGCGCGCCGTGCTTCTTCAAAGGCGTGTGCAGGCTGATGACGTCGCACTGCTCGATGATCTGTTCGAGGCTGACAAAATCACCCCCTTCAGCCGCCTGCCGGGGTGGATCGCACACCAGCACGTTCCAGCCCAGACCTTGCAGGACCTTGACCAGACGACCGCCGACTTCGCCGGCACCGACCACGCCATAGGTGCGCCGAGTCAGGTCAGCGCCTTCGATTTCAGCCAGGGTCAGCAGACTGCCGAGCACGTAGTCGACCACGCCCCGGGCATTGCAGCCGGGTGCGCTGGACCAGGTGATGCCGGCTTGCTGAAAGTAATCCAGGTCCAGGTGATCGGTGCCGATGGTGCACGTGCCGACAAAGCGCACGCTGCTGCCTTCGAGCAAGGCACGATTGACGTTGGTCACCGAGCGGACCAGCAGCACATCGGCGTGTTCGACGGTGGCGCGGTCGATGGAACGTCCCGGCACCCGGCGGATTTCACCGAACCCAGAGAAGAAGGCATCGAGCAGCGGGATATTTTCGTCGGCAACAATCAGCATGGCAGGCTCCTTTGGCGGATCGGCAGTGTAGGCGGAGATGACCTTTGTGGGCCAGCAAGCATTAAAGTCACCACTCCTCCTGTGGCGAGGGAGCTTGCTCCCGCTGGATTGCGCAGCAATCCCAAAACCTTCCAACGCACAACAACCGTTAAAATCATGTCGCTTGGATTAGGACTGCTCCGCAGCCCAGCGGGAGCAAGCTCCCTCGCCACAAATGGGTTCGGTGTGGAACGGGTTTGTTGATTACAAATCCCTAACACAGGACTTTTCCTGACCACTGCGTCAGGGCGTAGAATGCATCGCTTTGCGCATCAACACCTTTGGACGTTTCGCCTTTGAATTCCGTGACCGACAGCCTTGCCGCTACCACCCTCACCCGCCCGGCCCGGGTTCGCCTGGAGCTGAAAAACCTGCTCACCCTGGCGCTGCCGATCATGATCGCGCAGCTGGCGACCACTGCCATGGGGTTCGTCGATGCGGTGATGGCGGGCCGGGTGGGGCCTCGGGACCTGGCGGCGGTCGCACTGGGCAACTCCATCTGGGTCCCGGTGTTCCTGCTGATGACCGGCACCTTGCTGGCCACCACGCCAAAAGTCGCCCAGCGCTTTGGCGCCGGCACCCACAGCGAAATCGGGCCGATTGTGCGTCAGGCACTGTGGCTGGCTCTGGTGGTGGGTTTGATGGCGACCGGCATGCTGTTCAGCGCCGAGCCGATCCTGCACATGATGAAGGTCGATCCCGAATTGATCGGCCCGTGCATGCAATACCTGCATGGCATCGCGAGCGGCTTGCCCGCCGTCGCCTTCTACCATGTGTTGCGCTGCTTCAGTGATGGCCTGGGCCGTACGCGTCCGGCGATGGTACTGGGCCTGTGCGGGCTGGCGTTGAACATTCCACTGAACTACATCTTCATCTATGGCCACTTCGGTGTGCCGGCCATGGGCGGTGTCGGCTGCGGCTGGGCCACGGCGATTGTAATGTGGGTAATGGCGCTGGGCATGGCCGGCTGGGAACGCTGGGCGCCGGCGTATCAGTCGAGCCAGTTGTTCAGCCGTTTCGACTGGCCGCAGTGGTCGGTGATCAAGCGCTTGCTGGGCATTGGCCTGCCGATCGGGATCGCGGTGTTCGCCGAGTCGAGCATCTTTGCCGTCATTGCGCTGCTGATCGGCAGCCTCGGCGCCACCGTGGTGGCCGGGCACCAGATCGCCCTGAACTTCAGCTCGCTGGTGTTCATGATTCCTTACTCCCTCGGCATGGCCGTGACGGTGCGGGTCGGCCAGGCCCTCGGTCGACAGGAACCACGCGAGGCGCGTTTCGCCGCCGGTGTCGGCATGGGCACAGCGCTGGCGTATGCCTGCCTGTCCGCGAGCATGATGCTGTTGCTGCGCGAGCACATTGCAGCGATCTACACCGCTGACCCGACGGTGATTCAAGTGGCCGCGATGTTGATCGTGTACTCGGCGCTGTTCCAGTTTTCCGATGCCATTCAGGTGACGGCAGCCGGCGCATTGCGCGGGTATCAGGACACGCGGGTAACGATGATCCTGACCCTGTTCGCTTACTGGGGGATTGGTTTGCCGGTGGGTTACGCACTGGGCCTGACCAATTGGCTAGGTGCGCCAAGTGGCCCGAGCGGGCTGTGGCAAGGTTTGATCGTGGGCTTGAGCTGCGCGGCGCTGATGCTGTCGATCCGCCTGGCGCGCAGTGCACGCAAGCGGATCCGCATCAGTCATTCGGCGGGTTAAGCGAGTTTCTTGCGGATCCAGTACAGGTAGGTGCCTGCCTCTTCGTGCTGCGCAACCAGTTCATGGTCCAGAAACACGCAGAACTTGGGAATGTCGCGACGGGTCGACGGATCGGTCGCGATCACCTTGAGCAGGCCGCCGGGCACCAGGTCGCGGATGTGCTGGTGCAGCATCATGACCGGTTCCGGGCAGTTGAGGCCGGTGGCGTCGAGGGTGCCGTCTACCGGCGTATCAAGCATTTCACTCATGATTAACTCCTGAAACTGGCCGGCATTGTCGGCTTTTAACATCATCTGTGGTGGACACCGTACCAGTGGGAGCGAGCAGGCTCGCTCCCACATTGACCTGCCTGTTTCAGCGGGACTTGGGTTTCTTCACGTCCAGCCGACGCAGATGGCACGTCACTTCTTCCCGGTCGTGATACAGCTGTTTACAGCCGATCTCAACCCGAATGCCGCGCTCCTTGAAGCCCTCGGCGATGCGTTCCAGCAAGCGTTTCACTTCGGCATAGCGCTGTTTCATCGGCAGTTTGAGGTTGACCACCGCTTCCCGGCAATGCCCCTCGCCAATCCACTCTTCCAGCATCGAGGCGTTGCGCGCCGGTTTCTCGACGATGTCGCACACCATCCAGTCCACCGGCTGCCGGGGCTTGTAGGTAAAACCGTCGGCCATCAAGTGTTGCACCAGACCGGTGTCCATCAGGCTTTCGGCCATCGGACCGTTGTCGATGGCGGTCACCAGCATCCCGCGATTGACCAGTTGCCAGGTCCAGCCGCCGGGGGCAGCGCCCAAATCAACGCCGGTCATGTCGCTGTGCAGACGCTCATCCCACTGGTCACGAGGAATGAAGTGATGCCACGCCTCTTCCAGTTTCAGCGTCGAACGGCTTGGCGCCTCACGCGGGAACTTCAGGCGCGGAATGCCCATCGGCCACATCGCCGAATTATTCGACTCGGCCAGGCCCATGAACACTTCACGGCCACTCTTGAACGTCAGCAGCAGGCGCGGCTTGTGCGCATCTTCCACCAGTTTGCCGGCGGCCATCAGCGCCTTGCGCAGGTGACCTTCAAACTTCTTGCAGAAGTTCGACAGTTCCTTGCCATCGTTGGTGTCGACCATTTCCAGCCACAGGCTGCCGCACAGCGGAAAGTCCGCCATGTGCGCGAGGATCACGCTGATGCGGTCGGTTTCCGGCAGATCAATAAAGATTCCGCGCGCCCATTGGCGCGGGAAGATCAGCTCGGCGAAACGCTGGCCACGCATCAAGCGCTCAGCGCCGTCTTCTTCGGTGCAGATGAACTCGGCGCAGGCGCTGGCGGTCTTGGCCTTGGCATAACCAGCCACGTTCAGGCGGGCGGCGTGCTCGGCAATCTCGGAACAGACTTCGCCTTCGAAGCCCGGCCGGCAATGCATAAAGAGGGTGTTCATTGAATCTCCTGGGCAATCGGCAATGAATCGATGCGCAAACTTGCCCTGTAGCAAAGCCTGTCACGAAAACCGGCGCATGATAGCCGAGTTCGGAACCTCGGACTTCACCATAGAGTCCAGTTATTAGCCTTAACGTCCAAACAGGGCTAGGTTAAGAGCTCTGTCCGTCCCGTCAGCCCGTAGCCGTGCGGGCTCAAAGGAGTCATTTCAATGCCGTCCCTCGATAGCCTGAAAACCCTTAAAACCCTGCAAGTCGACGACAAGACCTACCATTATTTCAGTCTGCCCGATGCTGCCAAGAGCCTCGGTGATCTCGACCAGCTGCCCATGTCGTTGAAAGTGCTGCTGGAAAACCTGCTGCGCTGGGAAGATGAAAAAACCGTCACCGGCGCCGACCTCAAGGCGATTGCCGCGTGGCTCAAGGAGCGTCGCTCCGACCGCGAAATCCAGTACCGCCCCGCCCGCGTGTTAATGCAGGACTTTACCGGCGTTCCCGCCGTGGTCGACCTGGCCGCCATGCGCGCCGCCATGGCCAAGGCCGGTGGTGACCCGCAGCGGATCAACCCGCTGTCGCCGGTGGACCTGGTGATCGACCACTCGGTGATGGTCGACAAGTTTGGCAGCGCCAGCGCTTTCGAGCAGAACGTCGACATCGAGATGCAACGCAATGGTGAGCGATATGCGTTCTTGCGTTGGGGCCAGAGCGCCTTCCACAACTTCAGCGTGGTGCCGCCGGGCACCGGGATCTGCCATCAGGTCAACCTCGAATACCTCGGCCGCACGGTCTGGACCAAGGACGAGGATGGCCGCACCTACGCGTTTCCCGACACGCTGGTCGGCACCGACTCCCACACCACCATGATCAACGGTCTCGGCGTGCTCGGCTGGGGTGTCGGCGGGATCGAAGCGGAAGCGGCGATGCTCGGCCAACCGGTGTCGATGCTGATTCCGGAAGTGATCGGTTTCAAACTCACCGGCAAGCTCAAGGAAGGCATCACTGCCACTGACCTGGTGCTCACCGTCACCCAGATGCTGCGCAAGAAAGGCGTGGTCGGCAAGTTCGTCGAGTTCTACGGCGACGGCCTCGCCGACCTGCCGCTGGCCGATCGCGCGACCATCGCCAACATGGCCCCTGAATACGGAGCTACTTGCGGCTTCTTCCCCGTGGATGACGTGACGCTGGAGTACTTGCGCCTGTCCGGTCGACCACCGGAAACGGTGAAACTGGTCGAGGCCTACTGCAAGGCACAAGGCCTGTGGCGCCTGCCAGGCAAGGAACCGATATTCACCGACAGCCTGGCGCTGGACATGACCAGCGTCGAAGCCAGCCTCGCCGGCCCGAAACGTCCGCAGGACCGTGTTTCCCTGCCCAATGTCGCGCAGGCGTTCACGGACTTCATCGACCTGCAATTCAAACCCACCAGCAAGGAAGTAGGACGCCTGGAAAGCGAGGGCGGCGGCGGTGTCGCGGTGGGCAACGCGGACCTGGCCGGTGAAGCCGATTACGAACACGGCGGTCAGACCTATCGACTGAAAAACGGCGCGGTGGTAATTGCCGCCATCACGTCCTGCACCAACACCTCCAACCCGAGCGTGATGATGGCGGCCGGCCTGGTGGCGAAAAAGGCTGTGGAGAAAGGCCTCAAGCGCAAACCGTGGGTCAAGAGTTCGCTGGCGCCCGGCTCCAAAGTGGTCACCGACTACTACAAGGCGGCGGGCCTGACCCAATATCTCGACGAACTGGGTTTTGCGCTGGTCGGCTACGGTTGCACCACGTGCATCGGCAACTCCGGGCCATTGGCGGAGCCGATTGAAAAAGCCATTCAGGCCGCCGACCTGACCGTTGCGTCGGTGTTGTCGGGCAACCGCAACTTTGAGGGACGCGTGCATCCACTGGTGAAAACCAATTGGCTGGCCTCCCCGCCACTGGTCGTCGCCTATGCGCTGGCCGGCACGGTGCGCATCGACATCAGCAGTGAGCCGTTGGGCGACGACAAGGATGGCAATCCGGTGTATTTGCGCGACATCTGGCCGAGCAGCAAGGAAATTGCCGATTCGGTGAATCAGGTCAACACGTCGATGTTCCACAAGGAATACGCCGAAGTGTTTGCCGGCGACGAGCAATGGCAAGCCATCAAGGTGCCGCAAGCGGCGACCTATGTGTGGCAGGACGATTCGACCTACATCCAGCATCCGCCGTTTTTCGACGACATCGGCGGCCCGCCGCCGGTGGTCAAGGACGTCGCCGGGGCCCGGGTGCTGGCACTGCTGGGCGACTCGGTGACCACCGACCACATCTCCCCCGCCGGCAACATCAAGGCCGACAGCCCGGCCGGTCAGTACTTGCGCGACAAGGGTGTGGAACCGCGGGACTTCAACTCCTACGGCTCGCGTCGCGGCAACCATGAAGTGATGATGCGCGGCACCTTTGCCAACATCCGTATCCGCAACGAAATGCTTGGCGGCGAGGAAGGCGGCAACACCTTCTACATTCCCACCATGGAGAGAATGCCGATCTACGACGCAGCCATGCGTTATCAAACGTCAGGCACGCCGCTGGTGGTCATCGCAGGCCAGGAATACGGCACGGGCTCAAGCCGCGACTGGGCGGCCAAGGGCACTAATCTGCTGGGCGTGAAAGCCGTCATCGCCGAAAGCTTCGAGCGGATTCACCGCTCCAACCTGGTCGGCATGGGCGTGCTGCCGTTGCAGTTCAAACTGGACCAGAACCGCAAGAGTCTGAACCTGACGGGCAGGGAAACCCTGGATATTCTCGGGTTGACCGGCGTGGAGCTGACGCCGCGGATGAACCTGACGCTGGTGATCACCCGTGAAGATGGCAGCAAGGAAAAGATCGACGTGCTGTGCCGGATCGATACGCTCAATGAGGTCGAGTACTTCAAGTCCGGGGGGATTTTGCATTATGTGTTGCGACAATTGATAACAGCGTAACCGCCCGCTGCCACAGACACCGCCTTCGGGCGGTGTTTTTATTTGTACCGCTAGCGTCCCATAATCCGCCGCCGCTTTTGCATGCCCAACACCACCCCCCTGTAGGAGGGCCGGGGTATGCCGCAGAATTTTGCCTAATAAGGATGCTCAATGATCGCCCTGCCATGGACCTACCTGGCCTTACTCTCCCTCGGCTTCGGCCTCGCCTTGACCTACGGCCAACTCAGCTGGATGGCCTTGATCACCATCGCCTTGCTGATCGCGGCCGGTGTTGCCGTTCGCCAACAAAAACTCCCGATTGCCCGCTACCTCGGCCACGGCCTGTTCATCATCCTGACCCTGGCGCTGGCGATGCACTTGCTCCCGGGCTTCTTCAACGGACGCGCGATCGCCCCTCAATACCTCACCGCTGATGCCGTGCCGTTTTCCATGTACCTGAATCAGGACAAACCGCTGATCGGCTTCTGGCTGTTATTGGTTTGCCCATGGATTGTCGGCCGGCGCTCCTGGCGCCTTGGCGTTTACGCCACCGCCCTCGCCCTGACGCTGAGTGCCGTACTGGCCTTGGGTGGCGCGTTGTTGCTGGGCATGATCAGTTGGGCGCCGAAGTGGCCGGATCAAGCCTGGCTGTGGCTGCTGAACAATCTGTTGTTGGTCACGGTGGTCGAGGAAGCACTGTTTCGTGGCTACTTCCAGGGTGGCCTGAGCCGTCGGTTCAAACACCTGCCTTACGGCGAAAACCTCGCGCTGCTGCTCGCGTCGTTGCTGTTCGGTCTGGTGCATGTGGGAGCTGGCTGGCAATGGGTGCTATTGGCGACCCTGGCCGGTGTCGGTTATGGCCTGGCCTATCGTTTTGGCGGTCTGGGTGCCGCCATTGCCACCCATTTCGGTCTGAACCTGCTGCACTTCACGCTGTTCACCTATCCGATGCTCGCGGGTTGAGGCAATGCTCGTTTTGCGACGCACCGCTGATTATTGAAAAATAATTTCAACTAATTCCTGGCACCGCCGACAACCTGTCAAAGCCTTGCGGATTGAAAAAGCCATGCGTAACAACCAGCCCATTACCCAACGCGAACGGACCTTCCCGGCACAGCAACGGTTGATTTCCACCACCGATGCCAAGGGCGTGATCACTTACTGCAACGACGCGTTCGTCGAGATCAGCGGGTACTCGCGTGAGGAGCTGGTCCGCGCACCGCACAATCTGGTCCGTCACCCCGACGTTCCGGCCGCCGTGTTCGCGCACATGTGGGGCACTCTGAAGCAAGGCTTGCCATGGATGGGCATCGTCAAGAATCGCTGCAAGAGCGGTGATCACTATTGGGTCAACGCCTACGTGACGCCGGTATTCGAGGGCAACCAGGTAATCGGTTACGAGTCGGTGCGGATCAAACCCACCACCGAACAGATCCAGCGTGCCGAAGCGCTTTACCAACGCATCAACCAAGGCAAGTCCGCCATTCCATCGACGGATAAATGGCTGCCGGTGCTTCAGGACTGGCTGCCGTTCATTCTGGTCAGCCAATTGAGCTTCATGATCGGTGCCACGCTGACGTCACAGTGGGGCTTTGCCTTGGCGGCCGGCCTGTCGGTGCCGTTGGGCCTGATGGGGTTGAGCTGGCAACAGCGTGGTCTCAAGCGCCTGCTGGTCCTGGCCGGGCAAACCACCTCCGACCCGCTGATCGCGCAGATGTACACCGACAGCCGCGGCGCCCAGGCGCGCCTGGAAATGTCGATCCTCAGTCAGGAAGCCCGCCTGAAAACCTGCCTGACCCGTCTGCAGGACACCGCCGAGCACCTGACCGAACAAGCGAAACAGTCCGATACCCTGGCGCACAACAGCTCCAGCGGCCTGGAACGTCAGCGCGTCGAAACCGAGCAAGTGGCGACCGCCGTCAACCAGATGGCCGCCACCACTCAGGAAGTCGCCAGCCACGTACAGCGCACCGCCGACGCCACCCAGGAGGCCAATCGCCTGACCGGTCGCGGCCGCGACATCGCAGGGGAAACCCGCGAAGCCATCCAGCGCCTGTCGGTGGTAGTGGGTGAAACCGGCCTGACCGTGACTCAACTGGCCAAGGACAGCGACGAAATCGGCGGCGTGGTCGATGTGATCAAAGGTATCGCCGACCAGACCAACCTGCTGGCCTTGAACGCCGCCATCGAAGCGGCCCGCGCCGGTGAAATGGGCCGTGGTTTTGCGGTGGTGGCCGACGAAGTTCGCCAACTGGCGCAACGCACCAGCGAATCCACCGGGCAGATCCACGCCCTGATCGCCAAGCTGCAGCAGACCGCCAGCACCGCCGTGCAAACCATGGAAGCCGGGCATCGTCAGGCCGAAGAAGGTGTGGCACGGGTACTGGAAGCGGATCAGGCGCTGGTGGGCATCAGCGAAGCGGTGGCCAACATCACCGACATGACCACCCAGATTGCGGCCGCGACTGAAGAGCAGAGTGCGGTGGCTGAGGAGATCAGCCGCAACATCAGCAATATCTCGCAACTGGCGGACCAGACCTCGGAACAGGCACAGAACTCGGCGCTGTTGAGTGAAGAGCTGACGAAAACCGCGAATACCCAATATTCGTTGGTGGAGCGGTTTAACCGCTGATTGTTTCTGGAAGACCAGAAAACCCGGACAGTGAAAGCTTCCGGGTTTTTTATTGTCGCTCAAGCGGCGCTGACTCTGCCTACAACTTCGCCAGAATCCACCGACTTGTACGCTTGGGGGGCAGGTTCTATTGTTTGCCGGTCAAAAATTATTCACATAAGCTGGCCGATATGAATACACACCCTTCGGAGGCTCCGATGGCCACCACCAAAAAAATCGACAACCCCAACAAAAAGGCTGTTCGTGATGAACTGACATTCCTGGATGTTCGGCAAGCCGCGCGTGATGGACAGAAAGTGTTCGATAAATTTGTAATCACAGGCAGGCTACCCATTACAAAGTAGGCCTGGATGCCAGCCGTCAAAATCTCTGCGCTTTTCGAACAAATAATCAACTGGCAAAACTTCGCAGCACACTTTTACAACTACAAAGTGTGCGACGAGCTGCCTGCAATTTTCGGACGGGACGAACGGCTCGATCTGAGCGACATGCACCACATCCACCTGGCAAGCACTCATACGACTCAAGCGCGATGGGCGAAAATCGAACGCCAGTATTACCGCACAGCACTGGTCAACGATCCTGACAATGATTTCTGGCTGATCTATGCCTATGACGCCTTTCGGGACGAGTACCTTTTGCTTACCGTCACCGGCCCGGATGCCCATAATCGAATTGAATGGGGTTCATTTCTGCGTACAGTGCATTACGAGATTGTTGAGCCTTGGGTGATGGGGAAAATTGTCTTTCCCGATTTGGACGATCTTTGACCTGTAAAGGCAGTCACTTCCCAAAAAACTCACTCACCTTTCGGGCCGCAGCCGCCAACTGCTGCTCATGGGTAAACCCCGAAGCCTTCAGCGGTTTCAAATCATGATCCCCCGCCACCAGCCACATCATCTCGATGCTCGGCGATAACACATACCGCTCGACAGCCTCGCGATTACCCAGCGCATCGCGCTCGCCCTGCACAATCAACGTCCGCGTCTTCAACCCCGCCAAATGTTCAACCCGAGGTTTTTCCGGTTTACCCACCGCGTAAAACGGATAACCCAGACACACCAACGCATCCGCCCCCAATTCATCCGCCAGCAAACTCGCCATTCTCCCGCCCATGGACTTGCCGCCGATGGCCAGTGGCCCAGTGACATGGCGTCGCACCATGGCATACACCTCACGCCAGCATTCCAGCAGTTTCGGCGCCGGATTCGGTGGTCGTTTACCGCCATCCACACGCCGTTGCGCCATGTACGGAAACTCGAAGCGCACCACGTTGACGCCTTGATAGGCGAGGCGTGCCGCCATGTCGTCCATCCAGCCGCTGTCCATCGGCGCACCGGCGCCATGGGCAAGGATCAGTGTCGGTGAACCCGGTTTCGAAGCAGCGTTCCAGAGCCATCCGTGTTCCCGCACGCACTGCGCCCATTGATCCCCGTCAATACCGGCCTTGTGCTGTTTGTCCATGCTTGCCTCGCTTTTAGTCTGCCTATAACTCCGGCCGAAGGGAGCGTCATTGCCTTGCGCAGACGACTTCACTTCAGCTGAACCGTGGATGGGGAACCATGAACACTTCTATCAGTACCGCCTACAACTACAAGGTGGTCCGCCAATTCGCCATTATGACGGTGGTGTGGGGCATCGTCGGCATGGGGCTCGGGGTTTTTCTCGCGGCCCAGTTGGTCTGGCCCGAACTCAACTTCAATTTGCCGTGGACCAGTTTCGGGCGGTTGCGCCCGCTGCACACCAACGCGGTGATCTTCGCGTTCGGCGGTTGCGCGCTGTTCGCCAGCTCGTTCTATTCGGTGCAACGCACCTGCCAGACGCAGCTGTTCGCGCCGAAAATCGCCGCGTTCTGCTTCTGGGGCTGGCAACTGGTAATCCTGTTGGCGGCGATCAGCCTGCCGCTGGGTTACACCAGTTCCAAGGAATACGCCGAGCTGGAATGGCCGATCGACATTTTGATCACCATCGTCTGGGTCGCCTACGCCATCGTGTTCTTCGGCACGCTGGCCAAGCGCAAGACCAAGCACATCTACGTCGGCAACTGGTTCTTCGGTGCGTTCATCATCACCGTGGCGATTTTGCACATCGTCAACAACCTTGAGTTGCCGGTGAGTTTCACCAAGTCCTACTCGGTGTATTCCGGTGCGACCGACGCCATGGTCCAGTGGTGGTACGGGCACAACGCCGTAGGCTTTTTCCTCACCGCCGGTTTCCTCGGGATGATGTACTACTTCGTGCCGAAACAGGCCGAACGCCCGGTGTATTCCTATCGCCTGTCGATCGTACACTTTTGGGCGCTGATCACCCTGTACATCTGGGCGGGTCCGCACCACTTGCACTACACCGCACTGCCGGACTGGGCACAGTCCCTGGGCATGGTGATGTCATTGATCCTGCTGGCGCCAAGCTGGGGCGGGATGATCAACGGCATGATGACGCTCTCGGGCGCCTGGCATAAGTTGCGCAGCGACCCGATCCTGCGCTTCCTCGTGGTGTCGCTGGCGTTCTACGGCATGTCGACCTTCGAAGGGCCGATGATGGCCATCAAAACGGTCAACGCGCTGTCTCACTACACCGACTGGACCATCGGCCACGTTCACGCCGGGGCACTCGGCTGGGTGGCGATGATTTCCATCGGCGCGCTGTACCACATGATCCCGAAAATCTTCGGCCGTGAGCAGATGCACAGCATCGGCCTGATCAACGCGCACTTCTGGCTCGCCACCATCGGCACCGTGCTGTACATCGCCTCGATGTGGGTCAACGGCATCGCCCAGGGCCTGATGTGGCGCGCAATCAACGAAGACGGCACGCTGACCTACTCCTTCGTCGAAACCCTGGTGGCCAGCCACCCAGGCTTCATCGTGCGACTGGTGGGCGGGGCGATCTTCCTCAGCGGCATGTTCCTGATGGCTTACAACACCTGGCGCACCGTACGGGCCTCGCAGCCTGCCGACGTCGCCGCTGCCGCGCAGATGGCTTGAGGAGTCCGCCATGAAACACGAAACAATCGAGAAAAACGTCGGCCTGTTGCTGTTGTTGATGGTGCTGGCCGTGAGCATCGGCGGCCTGACCCAGATCGTCCCGCTGTTCTTTCAGGACGTGACCAACAAACCGGTGGAAGGCATGAAGCCCTACACCGCCCTGCAACTGGAAGGTCGCGACATTTACATCCGCGAAGGTTGCGTCGGTTGCCACTCGCAGATGATCCGCCCCTTCCGGGCCGAGACCGAACGCTATGGCCACTATTCGGTCGCCGGTGAAAGCGTCTGGGATCACCCGTTCCTGTGGGGCTCTAAACGCACCGGGCCGGACCTGGCGCGGGTTGGCGGTCGCTACTCGGAAGACTGGCACCGCGCGCACTTGTACAACCCGCGCAACGTGGTGCCGGAATCGAAAATGCCGGCCTACCCATGGCTGGTGGCCAATCAGCTCGACAGCAGCCACACCGAAACCAAAATCCGCGCCATGCGCACTTTGGGCGTGCCGTACACCGACGATGACATCGCCGGGGCAACGGCCTCGCTCAAGGGCAAGACCGAAATGGACGCCTTGGTCGCTTACCTGCAAGTGCTCGGCACCGCTATCAAGAGCAAGAGGTGAGCCATGGTCATTGAAATGAGCAGTGGAATGATCCGCGGACTGGGCACGGTCGTGGTGTTTGTGGCCTTCGTCGGCCTGACGCTGTGGGTGTTCAACAGCAAGCGCAACCCGGAGTTCGCCGAAGCGCGCCTGCTGCCGTTCGCCGACGAACCGACACCCGATGACGCCACCCAAGAACCTGAAACAAGGAGTACCCGGCCATGACCACCTTTTGGAGTACGTGGATCTGCGTACTGACTATCGGCAGCCTGATCGGCCTGACCTGGTTGCTGATCGGCACCCGCAAGGGCGAAACCAAGGGCAGCGTCGACCAGACCATGGGCCACAGCTTCGACGGCATCGAGGAGTACGACAACCCGCTGCCGCAGTGGTGGTTCATGCTGTTCGCCGGCACGCTGGTGTTTGCCGTGGGATATCTGGTTCTTTACCCGGGCCTGGGCAATTGGAAAGGCATTCTGCCGGGCTATGAAAACGGCTGGACCGGCGTGCATGAATGGGAAAAGGAGATGGACAAGGCCGACGCGAAGTTCGGGCCGATCTTCGCCAAATTCGCCGCGATGCCGGTGGAAGAAGTGGCCAAGGACCCGCAAGCGCTGAAAATGGGCGGGCGCCTGTTTGCGTCCAACTGTTCGGTGTGCCACGGCTCGGATGCCAAGGGTGCATTTGGCTTCCCGAACCTGGCGGACAGCGATTGGCGCTGGGGCGGTTCGGCCGACACGATCAAAACCACGATCATGGGCGGGCGCATGGCCGCGATGCCGGCCTGGGGTGAAATCCTCGGTGAGTCCGGCGTGAAGAATGTCGCCGCATATGTGCGTCACGACTTGGCCGGTCTGCCGTTGTCTGCCGACAGCGGCGCCGACCTGCAAGCTGGACAGCAACTGTTCAGCACCACCTGCGTAGCCTGTCATGGGGCAAACGGCCAGGGCACTGAAGCCATGGGCGCGCCGAATCTGACGCACCCGGCCGGTTTTATTTACGGTACAAGCCTGGCGCAACTGCAACAGACCATTCGTCATGGCCGCCAGGGCCATATGCCGGCGCAGAACGAATTGCTCGGCAACGATAAGGTGCAATTGCTGGCCGCTTACGTGTACAGCCTGTCTCACGGTGCCGGCACCGAGCGTTTGCAGGCTCAAGGCAAGCAGGAATAATTCTCGACCGCTCTGCTGCCGCATTCTCCCGGATGCGGCAGTTCCCTGCCTCTTTGCGACCCATTGTCGCACCCTCCCCTTGCTCTTTCTTTCGGTTCACCAGATTCGGGTCTAAGCTTGCTCGGTGCGGACTGGCATGAGCCGGTTCCAGGTCGTTTTTAGCCGATGTGTTCGACGATTCTGTTCGATGACAAGCCGCAAAGGCTGGTAGATACCGGCTGTCGCGACAATTGCCGTCGGTCACCCGATCGTTGTGTTTGAACACACCCCGTTACAACTGACCGGACCCCCTCCTCATTTTCGTCCGCCGCGACATTTTGCCCTTGGGTGATTTTGTCCTTACGCGGCGCATGGAAAGGCCGCAGAATCAGCTTTTGAAAGCATTGACCCAGGTCATGGCGCGTTGCAATGACCCCCTGCTTTCTCCATACTTGCGGCCGATTTTTACTCCTAATAAAACACCCAAACCGTGGAACCTTAGAATGAGCACAGCAATCAGTCCGACTGCTTATAACTATAAGGTAGTCCGCCAGTTCGCCATCATGACGGTGGTCTGGGGGATCCTTGGCATGGGGCTCGGTGTCTTCATCGCCTCACAGCTTGTATGGCCGGAATTGAACTTCGGTCTGCCGTGGACGACTTTTGGACGCTTACGCCCGTTGCACACCAACCTGGTGATTTTCGCCTTCGGTGGTTGTGCACTGTTTGCCACTTCTTATTACGTCGTGCAGCGAACCTGCCAAACGCGACTGATTTCCGATAGCCTCGCGGCCTTCCACTTCTGGGGATGGCAAGCGGTGATCATCGGCGCGATCGTTACCTTGCCGCTGGGTTACACCACCACCAAGGAATACGCGGAACTGGAATGGCCCCTGGCTATTCTGCTGGCCATTGTCTGGGTCGTTTACGGTCTGGTGTTCTTCGGCACCATCGTCAAGCGCAAGACCAAGCACATCTATGTCGGTAACTGGTTCTACGGCGCGTTCATCGTCGTGACCGCGATGCTGCACATCGTCAACCACATGTCGCTGCCGGTCAGTCTGTTCAAGTCCTACTCGGCCTACTCGGGTGCGACTGACGCCATGATCCAGTGGTGGTACGGCCACAACGCCGTAGGTTTCTTCCTGACCACCGGCTTCCTGGGGATGATGTACTACTTCGTTCCGAAGCAGGCCGAGCGTCCGATCTACTCCTATCGCCTGTCGATCGTGCACTTCTGGGCGCTGATCACCCTGTACATCTGGGCCGGTCCGCACCACCTGCACTACACCGCACTGCCGGACTGGGCTCAGTCCCTGGGCATGGCGATGTCGATCATTCTGCTGGCTCCGAGCTGGGGCGGCATGATCAACGGCATGATGACCCTGTCGGGCGCCTGGCATAAGCTGCGCACCGACCCGATCCTGCGCTTCCTGGTCGTGTCGCTGGCGTTCTACGGCATGTCGACCTTCGAAGGCCCGATGATGGCCATCAAGACCGTCAACTCGCTGTCTCACTACACCGACTGGACCATCGGCCACGTACACGCCGGCGCCTTGGGCTGGGTAGCGATGATCTCGATCGGCGCGATCTACCACATGATCCCGAAACTGTTCGGTCGCGCCCAGATGCACAGCACGGGCCTGATCAACACGCACTTCTGGCTCGCGACCATCGGTACCGTTCTGTACATCGCTTCGATGTGGGTCAACGGCATCACCCAGGGTCTGATGTGGCGTGCAATCAACGATGACGGCACCCTCACCTACTCGTTCGTCGAAGCGCTGCAAGCCAGCCACCCTGGCTACATCGTTCGCGCCCTGGGCGGTGCGTTCTTTGCCAGCGGCATGCTGTTCATGGCCTACAACGTATGGCGTACCGTACGTGCCTCGAACCCGGCTGAAGCCGAAGCCGCCGCTCAGATTGCTGTAGTTGGAGCTCACTGATGAAGCATGAAGCAGTCGAGAAGAATATTGGCCTGCTGGCCTTCTTCATGGTTATCGCCGTCAGCATCGGCGGCCTGACCCAGATCGTTCCGCTGTTTTTCCAGGACGTCACCAACAAGCCGGTCGAAGGCATGAAGCCTCGTCCTGCGCTTGAAGTCGAAGGACGCGACGTCTTCATCGCCAACGGTTGTGTCGGCTGCCACTCGCAGATGATCCGCCCGTTCCGTGCTGAAACCGAACGCTACGGCCACTACTCCGTTGCCGGTGAAAGCGTTTGGGACCACCCGTTCCTGTGGGGTTCCAAGCGTACCGGTCCGGACCTGGCCCGCGTCGGCGGTCGTTACTCCGATGACTGGCAGCGTGCGCATTTGTACAACCCGCGCAACGTAGTGCCTGAGTCGAAAATGCCGGCCTACCCGTTCCTCGTGGAAAACAAGCTCGACGGCAAAGACACCGCCAAGAAACTGGAAGTCTTGCGCACGCTCGGCGTCCCTTACACCGACGAAGACATCGCCGGCGCCAAGGATGCTGTGAAGGGCAAAACCGAAATGGACGCGCTGGTGGCCTATCTGCAAGGCCTGGGCACCATCATCAAAAGCAAACGGTGATTTAGATGGATATCGGGATGATTCGTGGCCTGGGCACCGTTGTCGTGATGGTGGCCTTCATCGGTCTGGCGTTGTGGGTGTTCAGCCCCAAGCGCAAGTCGGAGTTTGAAGACGCGACCTTGCTGCCTTTCGCGGATGATCCCGAAGCCATCAAGCACGTCGAGCAAGCTTCTAGGAGTAACAAAGAATGACTACGTTCTGGAGTCTGTACGTCACAGTCCTCAGTCTCGGCACCATCTTCGCCTTGACCTGGCTGCTGCTGTCTACCCGCAAGGGTCAGCGCGCCGAGCAGACGGAAGAAACGGTTGGCCACTCCTTCGACGGGATCGAGGAGTACGACAACCCACTGCCAAAATGGTGGTTCATGCTGTTCGTGGGCACCATCATTTTTGCCCTGGGCTACCTGGTGTTGTACCCGGGCCTGGGCAACTGGAAAGGCCTGCTGCCGGGTTACAACTACCTCGATAACGAGAAGCAGACCGCGTTCGCCAACGGCCAGACCGGCTGGACCGGCGTTCACGAGTGGGAAAAGGAAATGGCCAAGTCGGACGCCCGGTTCGGCCCGATCTTCGCCAAGTTCGCGTCCATGCCTATCGAAGAAGTCGCCAAAGACCCGCAAGCCTTGAAGATGGGTGGCCGTCTGTTCGCCTCCAACTGCTCGGTCTGCCACGGTTCCGATGCCAAAGGCGCCTACGGCTTCCCTAACCTGACTGACGCCGACTGGCGCTGGGGCGGCGAGCCGGCCACCATCAAGACCACCATCATGGGCGGCCGTCACGCGGTCATGCCGGCGTGGGCTGACGTGATCGGCGAGCAAGGCGTTTCCGACGTCGCTGCCTTTGTCCTGACGAACCTCGATGGCCGCAAACTGCCGGAAGGCACCAAGGCTGATCCGGTTGCAGGCCAGAAGCTGTTCGCCGCCAACTGCGTGGCTTGCCACGGTCCGGAAGGCAAAGGTACGCCAGCAATGGGCGCGCCTAACCTGACCCATCCGGCCGCGTTCATCTACGGTTCGAGCTTCGCTCAACTGCAGCAGACCATCCGTTACGGTCGTCAGGGCCAGATGCCTGCTCAAGAGCAGTTGCAAGGCAACGACAAGGTTCACCTGCTGGCCGCTTACGTCTACAGCCTGTCTCACGGTGAGAAGGCTCCGGCGGCAGACGCTCAGTAAAGCAAACGCTTGAAGCAACAAAAAACGGCCCCGCCAATGAAGATTGGCGGGGCCGTTTTGTTTAAGCCGTATTAACTACACGACCGGTGGTAGCGCCCCGCTTCGCTACCGCGGTTGCTTGGCAGCCTGGCAAGTAGTAACGTTTCTACAAAGAACTTTCAGGAGGGGCAAATATGATGGCCATCACCACCATTTCCAGCCGCGAATTCAATCAGGACACAAGCAGTGCCAAAAAAGCCACGCGTCAGGGGCCGGTTATCATCACCGACCGTGGCAGACCCGCTCACGTACTGCTAAGCATTGAGGAGTACCAGAAACTGACTGGCCACAACGCAAACATTGTCGACTTGTTGGTGATGCCGGAAGCGGCAGACTTCGAGTTCGAAACCGAGCGTGCCGTCATCACTCATCGACCCGTGGACCTGTCCTGATGTATTTGCTCGACACCAATGTGATATCCGAACTGCGCAAACCCCAGGCTGACGCCAATGTCGTGGCCTGGGCGAAAAGCATCATTACCCCACGCCTGTTTATTTCAGCCATTACGCTGAAGGAACTGGAGACCGGGGTCCTGCGAATGGAGCGACGCGATCCCGTACAAGGGAAAGTATTGCGCACGTGGCTGAAGCGACACGTAATCCCTGCTTTCGATGCCCGAATCCTGCCAGTCGATGCTGCCGTTGCATTACGCTGTGCCAGTCTGCATGTGCCGGACCGCGCCAATGAAAGCGATGCCCTGATCGCTGCGACCGCTCTGGTTCATGGGTTGACGGTGGTCACCCGCAACACTGGCGATTTTCAATCCAGCGGCGTTGCACTGATCAACCCATGGGACGATTGAGTTCGCCCCACCCGCAAAACCGGCCATAATTCACAAGTCAATTGATTCAAGTCATTACACCGTCCGTTGATTTCCACCAACGTGACCAAAGGTCGCACCCTTGCGCTAGAGCTTCAGGCGTATCATTGCGCCACTGCAACAGCCCTTTTTGACCGCGGTCGGCATGTACTGACCGGGGCATTTTTCCACTGCCGTGGGATGCAATGATGAGCAACCAGATTCCGGTACACGACGTCACTCCACCCGACAAGAACGCGAACAACAGCGTCGACCTCTACGCCTCTCGAGAAAAGATCTACACCCGCGCCTTCACTGGCTTGTTCCGCAACCTGCGGATGATGGGCGGTGCCTTTTTGTTTCTGTTGTATTTCGGCACGGTGTGGCTGAACTGGGGCGGCCATCAAGCCGTCTGGTGGAACCTGCCGGAGCGTAAATTCTTTATTTTTGGCGCAACCTTCTGGCCTCAGGACTTCATCCTGCTGTCGGGGATTTTGATCATCAGTGCCTTCGGCCTGTTCTTCATTACGGTCTACGCCGGTCGCGTGTGGTGCGGCTACACCTGCCCGCAGAGCGTCTGGACATGGATTTTCATGTGGTGCGAAAAGGTCACCGAAGGCGACCGCAACCAGCGCATCAAGCTCGACAAGGCGCCGATGAGCGCCAACAAATTCCTGCGCAAGCTCAGCAAGCATTCGATGTGGCTGTTGATCGGTTTTGTCACCGGCCTGACCTTCGTCGGTTACTTCTCGCCGATCCGCGAACTGGTGTTCGACTTCTTCACCGGCGAAGCGGATGGCTGGTCGTATTTCTGGGTCGGTTTCTTCACCCTCGCCACCTACGGCAATGCCGGCTGGTTGCGCGAGCAGGTGTGCATTTACATGTGCCCGTATGCGCGTTTCCAGAGCGTGATGTTCGACAAGGACACGCTGATCGTCTCCTACGATCCACGCCGAGGCGAGTCCCGTGGCCCGCGCAAGAAAGGCATCGATTACAAGGCCCAAGGGCTGGGCGATTGCATTGATTGCACGATGTGCGTCCAGGTTTGCCCGACCGGCATCGACATCCGCGACGGCCTGCAAATCGAGTGCATCGGCTGCGCCGCCTGTATCGACGCCTGCGACGCCATCATGGACAAGATGGAGTACCCGCGCGGCCTGATCAGCTACACCACCGAGCACAACCTGTCCGGGCAAAAAACCCATAAACTGCGCCCGCGCCTGATCGGCTATGCCGTGGTGCTGCTGGCGATGATCTCGTTGTTGATCACCGCGTTCTTCATGCGCTCGCTGGTCGGTTTCGACGTCAGCAAAGACCGCGTGCTGTACCGCGAGAACGCCGAGGGCCGGATCGAAAACGTCTACAGCCTGAAGATCATGAACAAGGATCAGCGCGACCACACCTACGTGCTGGAAGCCACCGGTCTGCCGGACCTCAAGCTGCAAGGCAAGCGCGAAATCAAAGTCGCCGCCGGGGAAATTTTCAGCCAGCCGGTGGAGCTGTCCAGTGCACCGGAACAACTGCCATCGAGCACCAACGAGGTGAAATTCATCCTCAAGGATGCCGATGACGACAGCGTTCATGTTGAAGCCAAGAGCCGATTCATCGGCCCACAAATTCGTTGAGAGAAGTGATCATGCCCGCAGCAACTGCCGCAAGTCCTTGGTACAAGCATCTTTGGCCATGGATCATCATCGGGATTCTGGCCTGCTCGGTGACCCTGACCTTGTCCATGGTGACCATCGCGGTGAATAACCCGGACAACCTGGTGAACGACAACTACTACGAGGCCGGCAAAGGCATCAATCGCTCGCTCGACCGTGAACTGTTGGCCCAGACCCTGCTGTTACGCGCCAGCATGCATCTGGATGGCGTGACCGGCGAAGTCGACCTGCACTTGAGCGGCAACAGCCAACCGAAAACCCTCGAGCTGAACCTGATTTCGCCGACGCAACCGGAGAAGGATCGCAAGATCACCCTCGCCCACAGCGACACGGAACAGGGCCGCTACATCGGTCAACTGAGCGACAAGGTCGAAGGCCGCCGCTTTGTAGAACTGCTGGGCGTCGAGGGCGACAAGACCTGGCGCCTGTTCGAAGAAGAACAGGTCAGCCATGACAAGGACCTGCTGCTGGGCGATGAGCCGCTGCAAGGCGCGGAAGACCTGAAAAAGTAAAAGCCTGCGCTTCGCGCATCGCGATGAGGCCCTCCCGAACGATATAGACTCCACCTCATGACCACGCCAACCCCCTGCTACCACTGCGCCCTGCCCGTCCCGGCCGGCAGCCGCTTCACCGCGGCGGTCCTGGGTGAAACCCGCGAGTTCTGTTGCCCGGGTTGCCAGGCCGTGGCCGAGGCTATCGTGGCGGGTGGATTGGAAAGCTATTACCAGCATCGCAGCGAATCATCGGCCAACCCCGAAGCCTTGCCGGTCCAGTTGGTCGACGAACTGGCGTTGTACGACCGCGCCGACGTGCAAGCGCCGTTCGTGCGCCACGACGGCGACCTCGCCGAAACCACCTTGCTGATGGAAGGCATCAGTTGCGCCGCGTGCGGCTGGTTGATCGAGAAACACCTGCGCGGTTTACCGGCGGTGGCCGAAGCGCGCCTCAATCTGTCCAACCATCGCTTGCACGTACGCTGGGCCGACGCGCAATTGCCGTTGAGCCAGGTGCTCAGTGAGTTGCGCCATATCGGTTACGCCGCCCACCCCTATCAAGCCGACCGCGCCAGCGAACAACTGGCCAGTGAAAACCGTCTGGCCCTGCGCCAACTCGGCGTCGCCGGGCTGCTGTGGTTCCAGGCGATGATGGCGACCATGGCCACCTGGCCGGAATTCAACATCGACCTCAGCCCCGAACTGCACACCATTCTGCGTTGGGTCGCGCTGTTCCTGACCACGCCAATCGTGTTCTACAGCTGTGCGCCGTTCTTCAAAGGCGCCATGCGCGACTTGCGCACCCGCCACCTGACCATGGACGTATCAGTGTCACTGGCGATTGGCAGCGCCTACCTCGCCGGGATCTGGACCTCGATCAGCGGCGTCGGCGAGTTGTATTTCGATGCCGTCGGCATGTTTGCGCTGTTCCTGCTGGCCGGTCGTTATCTGGAACGCCGAGCCCGAGAGCGTACCGCCGCAGCCACCGCACAACTGGTCAACCTGCTGCCCGCTTCATGCCTGCGCCTGAGCGCAGATGGCCAGAGTGAGCGGATCCTGCTCAGCGAATTGCGCGTCGGCGATCAGGTGCTGGTCCACCCTGGCGCGATTCTGCCGGCGGACGGCAAGATCCTCGACGGCCAGTCGAGCATCGATGAGTCGCTGCTGACCGGCGAATACCTGCCGCAACCGCGAACGTCGGGCGATGCAGTCACCGCCGGCACGCTGAACGTTGAAGGCGCGTTGACCGTGCAAGTGTTGGCGCTGGGCCAGGACACGCGACTGTCCGCCATCGTCCGCCTGCTGGATCGCGCGCAAGCCGAAAAGCCGCGCCTGGCGGAAATCGCCGACCGCGCCGCGCAGTGGTTTTTGCTGCTGTCGCTGATTGCCGCCGCCGCCATTGGCCTGTTGTGGTGGGAACTCGATTCATCGCGGGCCTTCTGGATTGTGCTGGCGATGCTCGTCGCCACTTGCCCGTGCGCCTTGTCCCTCGCCACACCAACCGCGCTGACCGCCGCCACCGGCACGCTGCACAAACTCGGCCTGTTGCTGACGCGCGGCCATGTGCTGGAAGGCCTGAACCAGATCGACACGGTGATCTTCGACAAGACCGGGACCCTGACTGAAGGGCGCCTCGCTTTACGTTCAATCCGCCCGCTGGCCGCACTCGACAGTGATCAATGCCTGAGCCTCGCCGCTGCGCTGGAAAACCGCTCCGAACACCCAATCGCCCGCGCCTTTGGCCGCGCACCACTGGCCGCCGAAGAAGTCCACAGCACACCGGGCTTGGGGCTTGAAGGCCTGGTCGGCGGACAACGCTTGCGCATTGGCCAGCCGGGATTTGTCTGCGAACTCAGTGCTGCCGCTGTGCCTTCGATGCCCGATGAAGCGGGCCAGTGGCTGCTGCTCGGCGACAGTCAGGGACCACTGGCGTGGTTTGTTCTCGACGACCGTTTGCGCGCCGATGCCCCGGCGTTACTGAAAGCCTGCAAGGCGCGGGGCTGGCGAACCTTGCTGTTGTCCGGCGACAGCTCGCCGATGGTCGCCAGCGTCGCCGCCGAACTGGGCATCGACGAGGCGCGAGGCGGTTTGCGTCCGGACGACAAACTGCAGGTCCTGCAACAACTGCACAAGGAAGGCCGCAAGGTGTTGATGCTCGGTGACGGGGTCAACGACGTGCCGGTGCTGGCCGCGGCCGACATCAGCGTGGCGATGGGCTCGGCCACCGATCTGGCGAAAACCAGCGCCGATGCCGTGTTACTGTCCAACCGCCTCGACGCGCTGGTGCAAGCCTTCAGCCTGGCGCGGCGCACCCGTCGGGTAATCATCGAGAACCTGTTGTGGGCCGGGTTGTACAATGGCCTCATGCTGCCGTTCGCCGCCCTCGGCTGGATCACTCCGGTGTGGGCCGCCGTCGGCATGTCGATCAGTTCGTTGACCGTGGTGCTCAATGCCCTGCGCCTGACTCGCTTGCCGAGCACGCCGGCCACCCGCGCCACGCCAGAAACCCGCCCGCTGCCGGCCTGAGCCGCGCGGGCATGGAGTCCACCCATGCCAGCTCTTTACGTGATGATCCCGGCCGCGCTGCTGATCGTGGCCATCGCCGTCTACATCTTCTTCTGGGCGGTCGACAGCGGTCAGTACGATGACCTCGACGGCCCGGCCCATAGCATTCTGTTCGACGACCAGGACCCGGCCCACAAGGCTGCGGTCGACGAAGCCAGCGGCCATCCGGCCAAACCCGACGACAAGGCGCCGCCTCATGCTTGAATTGGCGCCACTGCTGGTGTCTGCGGTGATTCTCGGCTTGCTCGGCGGCGGCCATTGCCTGGGTATGTGCGGCGGCTTGATGGGCGCGTTGACCCTGGCAATTCCCAAGGAACAACGCAGCCGACGCTTTCGCTTGCTGCTGGCCTACAACCTGGGACGCATCCTCAGCTATGCCACCGCCGGCCTGCTGATCGGCCTGGCGGGCTGGGCCGTGGCCAACAGCCCGGCGGCGACGTTTATGCGGGTCATCGCCGGCTTGCTGCTGATCGCCATGGGGCTTTACCTCGCCGGTTGGTGGAGCGGGCTGACCCGTATCGAAAGCCTGGGTCGCGGCCTGTGGCGGCATATCCAGCCGATTGCCAACAAACTGCTGCCGGTATCGAGCCTGCCCCGCGCCTTGCTGCTGGGCGCACTCTGGGGCTGGCTGCCGTGCGGATTGGTTTACAGCACATTGCTGTGGTCGGCGAGTCAGGGCAATGCGCTGGACAGTGCATTGTTGATGCTCGCGTTCGGCCTGGGCACCTGGCCGGTGCTGCTCGCCACGGGCCTGGCGGCTGAGCGGGTGACGGCGCTGCTGCGCAAACGCAGCGTGCGCATGACTGGTGGGTTGCTGGTGATCCTGTTTGGCCTCTGGACCTTGCCGGGACCGCATCAGCATTGGCTCATGGGACATTAGATCGGCGGCGCGCCCTTCGCGAGCAGGCTCGCTCCCACAGTTGACCGCGTTCCAATGTGCGAGCCTGCTCGCGAAGAGGCCCTCACCACCGCCACAGATCCCGACCTTGATACAAATCAAGATGCCCCAACGCCTCCCCCCCTAGACTCGCCCACACTGCAAGCCTATCCGGGGGAACGCCCGCATGATGCTCGACGCCATTCGTTGGGACACCGATCTGATCCGCCGTTATGACCTGGCGGGACCGCGCTACACCTCTTACCCGACCGCCGTGCAATTCCACAATCAGGTCGGATCGTTCGACCTGTTCCATGCGTTGCGTGACAGCCGCAAAGCCCTGCGCCCGCTGTCGCTGTACGTGCATGTGCCGTTCTGCGCGAACATTTGCTACTACTGCGCCTGCAACAAAGTCATCACCAAGGATCGTGGTCGCGCCCTGCCCTACTTGCAGCGGCTTGAGCAGGAAATCCAGCTGATCGCCTGTCACCTCGACCCGGCACAGAAGGTCGAACAACTGCACTTCGGCGGCGGCACCCCGACGTTTCTCAGCCACGATGAACTGCGCCAGTTAATGGCGCAACTGCGCAAGAGCTTCAACTTGCTGGACGATGATTCCGGCGACTACGGCATCGAGATCGACCCTCGCGAAGCCGACTGGTCGACCATGGGCCTTTTGCGCGAGCTGGGGTTCAATCGTGTCAGCATTGGGCTGCAAGACCTCGACCCGGCCGTGCAACGGGCGGTCAATCGCCTGCAAAGCCTGGAAGAAACCCGCGCGGTGATCGATGCGGCCCGGACCCTGCAATTTCGCTCGATCAACATCGACCTGATCTACGGTTTGCCCCGGCAGACGCCCGAGAACTTCGCCCGCACGGTGGACGAAGTGATCAACCTGCAACCGGATCGGCTCTCGGTATTCAACTACGCGCACCTGCCCGAACGCTTCATGCCACAACGACGCATCAACAGCGACGAACTGCCAACGCCGGCGCAGAAGCTGGAAATGCTCCAGCGCACCATCGAGCAATTGACCACGGCCGGCTACCGCTACATCGGCATGGACCACTTCGCCCTGCCTGATGACGAACTGGCGATTGCCCAGGAAGAATCGACCCTGCAGCGTAACTTTCAGGGCTACACCACCCACGGCCATTGCGATTTGATCGGTTTGGGGGTGTCCGCCATCAGCCAGATCGGTGATCTGTACTGCCAGAACACCAGCGACCTGGCTCAATACCAGAACACCCTGGCTACCGGTCAACTGGCCACCAGCCGTGGCCTGGTGTGCAACGCCGATGATCGGTTGCGGCGAGCAGTAATCCAGCAGCTGATCTGCACGTTCAGCCTGGAATTCGTCGAGATCGAGCAGGCGTTCAACATCGACTTTCGCGGTTACTTCGGCCAATTGTGGCCGCAGCTACTGACCATGGCCGATGACGGCTTGATCAGCCTCGACAACGAACGAATCACTGTGTTGCCGGCCGGTCGCTTGCTGGTACGTTCGGTGTGCATGGTGTTCGATGCTTATCTACAGCAGCTCAATCACCAACGATTTTCCCGGGTGATCTAATTCGTCATCGCCCAGTTACACAGGACTGCCAAACATCACGCTGCATCGTGGCGTGACAATATCTGCACAAACTGGCCGGAATGCCATCCCGTGGGTTACCCTTACGTCTTATGTGTGATTTCCCACAAGGATTGAAGAAATGTCCGAGCCAGTCAAACTGCGTGCTCATAACCAGGCCCATTGCAAGGATTGCAGCCTCGCCCCCCTGTGTTTACCGCTGTCTCTGAACCTGGAGGACATGGACGCGCTGGACGACATCGTCAAGCGTGGCCGCCCGCTGAAAAAAGGTGAGTTCCTGTTTCGCCAGGGTGACACCTTCGATTGCGTCTACGCGGTGCGTTCCGGCGCTCTCAAGACGTTCAGCCTGAGCGACGGCGGTGAGGAACAACTCACCGGTTTCCACCTGCCAAGTGAACTGGTCGGTCTGTCGGGCATGGACACTGAAAAGCACCCCGTGTCCGCGCAAGCGCTGGAAACCACCTCGGTGTGCGAAATCCCTTTCGATCGCCTCGACGAATTGTCCGTGCAACTGCCGCAACTGCGTCGCCAGTTGATGCGCGTCATGAGTCGCGAGATTCGCGACGATCAACAAATGATGTTGCTGCTGTCGAAAAAAACCGCCGACGAGCGCATCGCCACGTTCCTGGTCAACCTGTCCGCACGTTTCCGCGCCCGCGGCTTCTCGGCCAACCAGTTCCGCCTGAGCATGTCGCGCAACGAAATCGGCAATTACCTGGGGTTGGCGGTAGAAACCGTGTCCCGGGTGTTCACCCGTTTTCAGCAGAGCGAATTGATCGCCGCTGAAGGCAAGGAAATTCATATCCTCGACCCGATCCAGCTCTGCGCGCTGGCCGGCGGCTCTCTCGAAGGCTGATTTGTAACCATTGCGGCTGAGCGAAACGGTTCAGCCGCCGTTATACTGCGACGTTTGCAGCCTGCCAGGACACCTCGACGATGGTCTTCGACTCCTTCGACATCAAATCCCTGATCCGCCCCGTGATCGACTTCCCCAAGCCGGGCGTGATCTTTCGTGACATCACGCCGTTGTTCCAGTCGCCCACGGCTCTACGCCTGGTGATGGACAGCTTTGCCCATCGCTACGTCGAAGCCGATTTCACCCACATCGGGGCGATGGATGCCCGTGGCTTCCTGATCGGTTCGGTGCTGGCGTATCAGTTGAACAAGCCGCTGGTGCTGTTTCGCAAGCAAGGCAAACTGCCGGCCGACGTGTTGGCCGAGGGTTACGCGACCGAGTACGGCGAAGCGTTTCTCGAAGTGCATGCCGACAGCCTGTGCGAGGGCGATTCGGTGGTGATGTTCGATGACCTGATCGCCACGGGCGGCACGCTGATTGCGGCGGCGAACCTGATTCGACGCATGGGCGCGCGGGTTCATGAAGCGGCGGCGATTATTGATCTGCCGGAGCTGGGCGGGTCGCAGCGGTTGGAAGACATGGGGATTCCTACTTTCTGCCTGACGCAGTTTGCGTTGACTGACAAGTAAGCGGTGCCTTCAAAATTCGCGAGCAGGCTCGCTCCCACCAGGGTTTTGTGAACACCACAAATCCAGTGTGGGAGCGAGCCTGCTCGCGAAGGCGTCAGTGGCAACACTTCAGGCATCAAAGCCCCATCTGCTTACTGATAATCTCGTTCATCACTTCCCGCGTCCCGCCCCCAATCGACAGAATCCGGTTATCCCGATACAGCCGCTCCACCAGGCTGTCGCGCATGTAACCCAAGCCCCCGAGAATCTGCACCGCATCATTGACGATCCGGTCCGCGGTGTCGGTGGCAAAGTTCTTGGCCATCGAAATTTCCTTGATCACACTCTGCCCCGCCGCCATCTTCGCCGCCTGGCGATAGGTGAACTCCCGAGACACTTCCAGCGCTGTCGCCATCTCGGCGAGGCGGTGCTTGAGCACCTGGAACTTGCCGATGGGTTTGCCGAAGGCTTCGCGCTGACGCGCCCATTTCAGGCTCTCCTCCAGCGCCAGCTGCGCGGTCATGTTGGCCATCAGTGCCAACGCCAGCCGCTCACTCTGAAAGTTACCCATGATGCAGGCGAAACCCATGTTTTCTGTGCCGATCAGATTGCCCACCGGCACTCGGCAATCGTCGAAGAACAATTCGGCTGTGTCCGACGCCCACCAGCCCATTTTCTTCAACTGACGGCCGACCGTGAAACCGGGCGTGCCCTTCTCAATCAACAACAGGCTGATGCCGCCAAACCCCGGCTCGCCGGTGCGCACCGCGACGGTGTAGAAGTCGGCACGAACGCCGCTGGTGATGAAGGTTTTGCTGCCGCTGACGCGATAGAAGTCGCCGTCACGCACAGCACGGGTTTGCAGGTTGGCGACGTCGGAACCGCCGCTGGGCTCGGTGACCGCCAGGGCGCTGATCTTCTCGCCTGCCAGCACTTGAGGCACCAGGCGATCACGCACTTCGGGCCGGGCCCACTTGAGGATCGGTGGCAAGCCGATGTCCAGCGAACCCAAACCGGCCACCAGACCACCCGATCCACAGCGCATCAGTTCTTCGCTGGCCGCGACCTTGGCGAACAGATCACCTTCATGGCTGCCGCCCAGCGCTTCGGGGTAGCCAATGCCCAGGATCCCGGCAGCACCGGCCTTGAGGTAGAGCTCCCGGGGAAAGCTTTCAGCTTCCTCCCACTGATCAATGTCCGGAAGAATCTCACGCTCGACGAAACGCCTGACGCTGTCACGGACCAATTGGTGGCTGGGATCGAAGTATTCCTGAAAGGCAGGCATCGGCGAACTCCACTGAAGGTTCAGCGACGTTAACCGAGCGCTTGCTTGGTTTTCAACAGGATTGTGTGAATCAGATGGATCGCGTTGCGCCCTTCGCGAGCAGGCTCGCTCCCACAGGGGTTTCGTGAACGCCACAAATCCAGTGTGGGAGCGAGCCTGCTCGCGAAGGCGTCAGTTCAAACACTACAAGGCTATCGGCTTACGCCCGGCAAACGAATGCGCCAACGTCCCGCCATCCACCAGCTCCAGCTCACCACCCAACGGCACACCGTGAGCAATGCGCGAAGCAATCAACCCCTTATTGCTGAGCAACTGCGCAATGTAGTGCGCCGTCGCCTCACCTTCGACCGTAGGGTTGGTCGCGAGGATGACTTCGGTAAAGCTCCCGGCCTCTTCGATACGCGCGATCAGTTGTGGGATACCAATCGCTTCAGGCCCGAGGCCATCAAGTGGCGACAAATGCCCCTTGAGCACGAAGTAGCGACCACGGAAGCCGGTCTGCTCCACCGCATAGACATCCATCGGCCCTTCCACCACGCACAGCAACGTGTCGTCGCGGCGGGTATCTGCGCACTGCGGGCACAGGTCGTCTTCGGTCAGCGTGCGGCACAAACGGCAATGGCCCACCCCTTCCATGGCCTGGCTCAACGCCGATGCCAGTCGCGAACCACCGCTGCGATCACGTTCAAGCAATTGCAGCGCCATGCGCTGGGCGGTTTTCTGACCCACACCCGGCAAAATTCGCAGGGCATCGATCAGTTGGCGAATCAAAGGGCTGAAGCTCATGGGGAAACGTCCGACAAAACAACGAGACGCGGTTTATACCCGCGCCTCTCTTTAGCGTCAAATACTCAGTCTTGCGCGACCCGCACCACCAGTTTGCCGAAGTTGCGCCCTTCCAGCAGACCAATGAACGCTTCGGGCGCCTGCTCGAGGCCATCGACCACGTCTTCGCGGAATTTCACCTTGCCGTCGCGCACCCACGGCGCCATGGCACTGACGAATTCCGGCTGACGATCGCCGTAGTCGTCGAACACGATGAAGCCCTGGATTCGCACACGCTTGGTCAATAGTGTCCGTTGCAATTGCGGCAGGCGATCCGGGCCTTTCGGCGCCTCGGAGGCGTTGTAACCGGCAATCAGGCCGCACAGCGGAATTCGCGCCTTGGGGTTGAGCAGCGGCACTACTGCGTCGAACACCTTGCCACCGACGTTCTCGTAATAAATGTCGATGCCGTTGGGGCACGCCTGTGCCAGTTCCTCGGCGAAGTTCGGGCTTTTGTGGTCAACG
This sequence comes from Pseudomonas sp. GW821-FHT10C09, assembly GCF_059415465.1. Taxonomy (NCBI): domain Bacteria; kingdom Pseudomonadati; phylum Pseudomonadota; class Gammaproteobacteria; order Pseudomonadales; family Pseudomonadaceae; genus Pseudomonas; species Pseudomonas sp. GW821-FHT10C09. The sequence goes on along the minus strand of NZ_JBWKNG010000003.1, from coordinate 157,093 downwards.
CAGGCATCGAAGCCTAATTCGTCGACGACATAACGGCATTTTTCCGCGCCACCGGCCACGCCGACCGCGCGCAAGCCCTTGATCTTCGCCACTTGGCCGACCACCGAACCCACGGCACCGGACGCCGCCGCGACCACCAGGGTTTCGCCGGACTTGGGCTGACCGATGTCCATCAGGCCCATGTAGGCCGTCATGCCCGGCATGCCCAGCACGCCCAAGGCCATCGACGAGCTCGGCAACCCGGATGGCACCGGGATGATGTTGCGACCGTCGCTGATGCTGTGGCTCTGCCAGCCGGTGGACCCGACGACCACATCGCCTTCCTGGAATTTTGGATTCAACGAGTGTTCGACCCGGCTGACAGCGCCGCCGGTCATGACCTCGCCGATTTCTACCGGCGCGGCGTAGGACGGCGCGTCACTCATGCGACCGCGCATGTACGGGTCCAGTGACAGGTATAGGGTCTTGAGCAGGACCTGGCCGTCAGCGAGGTCCGGCAACGCTTCCCTTTCCAGGCGAAAATTCTCCGGCGTCGGCGCGCCAACCGGGCGGGACGCCAGGACGATACGTTGGTTGAGGGTCAATGCTTGTGGCATGTGAGCGTCTCCTTTGATCGATGAATTCGGCGGTATAGGGAGCAGACCTTTATGCGGGTGTCGCGTTCGATGTTTCTGCCTGAGACCGATTCGACCTCTTCGCGAGCAGGCTCGCTCCCACAATGGAATGCGGTCACCTGTGGGAGCGAGCCTGCTCGCGAAGGCGGCCTCACATCCACCACAGACCCCAAAGGCAGAAACAAAAATGCCAGGCGCGATGCCTGGCATTTTTTTGTAGCTCATCCGACACGCTTTAGCGAATCAGAATGGCAGCTTCATGCCCGGCGGCAGTTGCATGCCCGCGGTCATGCCGGACATTTTGTCCTGGCTGTTGGCTTCGATCTTGCGCACGGCATCGTTGACAGCGGCGGCGACGACGGCTTCCAGCATCTCTTTGTCGTCTTCGCTCAGGCCTTCAACCAGGCTTGGGTCGATGGTCACGCTCTTGACGTCGTGACGACCGGTCATCACCACGGTGACCATATCACCGCCCGCTTTACCGATGACTTCGGCGTTGGCCAGCTCTTCCTGCATCTTGGCCATTTTTTCCTGCATCTGCTGTGCCTGCTTCATCAGGCCGGCCATGCCACCTTTCATCATGGGAATCACCTCAAAAGTACTTGGATTAAACAGCGTCCGGCCCGTTTGACCGAACGCCTTCAGTTATTAGCCCTGACTGACCAGAGCGTCGACAGGTTCAATAGTATCGTTACGGATCACCGCACCGAACTGCTGCATCATTTGCTGGATGAACGGATCGCCGTGGATCGACTCCTCGGCCTCGCGCTGACGGTTGGCACGGCGCCGGGACGCGGCCTGGGCCGGGGTTTCCTGCTCAGGCTTGATCAGCTCCATGCTCAGGGTCAGCGTGCGCCCGTGAAACTGGTTCAGCGCATCGTTGAGACGACGTTGCTGGGTCGCGTTGAACAAGGCGCTGTGGGCCGGGTCCAGGTGCATCAGCCAGTGATCGCCCTCGACGGAGATCAGCGTGCAGTTGGCGGCAATACTGCCCGTCATGCCGGAAATCGGCAGCTTCGGGAACATTTCCAGCCATTGCAGCGCCAGACCCGTGGCCGGCATCGCAGCGGGTTCAGGCTCCGGTTCCGGCGCGGGTTCGGCAGTATGTTCGCTGGCCAGTTCATCAAGGTAACTGTAGGCCGAATCCATGTCCGGCTCGATGTAATCCTCGTCCAGCGGCGGTTCGTCATCCTGGTCCACGCCCGGCGTGGCGGCATCGACGTCGGCCACGGATGGTTCCGGGATCGGCGCAGCGGCCCACTCCGGCGCGTCCGGCACCACGCTGTCCGGCGTTGGCAACGGCATTGGCGGCAACTCGGGCTGCTCGCTGGCAGTTTCCAGTACCGGCTCGACGGCAGGTTGCTGCACGACCTCGGGAACGACCGGGTCATTCCACGGCAGGTCGACGACGGCTTCGACCGCGATGGGCTCGACCACCGGTTCCGGCACGACAACCGGCGCAACCGGCTCAGGTTCCGGCGCGGGAACTGGAGCGGCAACAACGGGGACAGGTGCAACTGCCGCAGCGACTACCGGCGCAACAACCGGCGCGGCAGCCACTGAATTTGCGGAATCAACTGTGGCCTGGCTGATCCCCACTGGCTTTAGCGGTTGCCTCGGGGCGTCCGCCGTGTCCGCAGGCCGGAAGGCCAGCATCCGCAGCAGGACCATTTCAAAACCACCACGCGGGTCCGGTGCCAGCGGCAAATCACGCCGGCCGATCAGGCCCATCTGGTAATAAAACTGTACGTCTTCGGCCGGCAAGGCCTGGGCCAGCGCCAATACCCGGTCACGGTCGCCGTGCCCGTTGTCGACGCCTTCAGGCAAGGCCTGGGCGATGGCGACACGGTGCAGCACGTTGAGAATTTCCGAGAGCACGCCGTTCCAGTCCGGGCCTTGTTCGGCCAGATGACGGACGCCTTCGAGCAACGCCTTGGCGTCACCTTCGATCAATGCATGCAAAACGTCGTAGACCTGGCCGTGATCCAGCGTACCGAGCATTGCTCGCACGTCGGCGGCCATGACCTTGCCTTCACCGAAGGCGATGGCCTGGTCGGTGAGGCTCATGGCGTCGCGCATCGAACCATCCGCGGCACGGCCCAGCAGCCACAATGCATCGTCTTCGAACGGCACGTTCTCGACACCCAGCACGTGGGTCAAATGCTCGACCACACGTTCCGGCGTCATGTTCTTCAAGGAGAACTGCAGGCACCGCGACAGAATCGTTGCAGGAAGTTTCTGCGGATCGGTCGTCGCCAGGATGAACTTGACGTAGGGTGGCGGCTCTTCAAGGGTTTTCAGCAGCGCATTGAAGGAATGGCTGGAGAGCATGTGCACTTCGTCGATCAGGTAGACCTTGAAGCGCCCACGGCTCGGGGCGTACTGCACGTTGTCGAGCAGTTCACGGGTGTCTTCGACCTTGGTCCGGCTCGCGGCGTCGATCTCGATCAGGTCGACAAAGCGCCCTTCGTCGATTTCGCGGCACACCGAGCACTCGCCGCACGGCGTCGAAGTGATACCTGTTTCACAGTTCAGGCATTTGGCGATGATCCGCGCAATGGTGGTCTTGCCCACCCCGCGCGTACCAGTAAACAGGTAGGCGTGGTGCAGCCGCTGGCTGTCCAAGGCATTGATCAGAGCCTTGAGCACATGGGTCTGGCCGACCATTTCGCGGAACGAGCGCGGACGCCATTTACGTGCAAGAACCTGATAACTCATCGAAAACCGTCGCAACGAAGGAACAGAAGCGGCTAATGCTAGCGGAGCAAGGCCAAAATTGCATCCGGTGTGCTCGTCTAATCTGGCTAAGCTGCACTTTGGGGGCTTTTATCGGCTCGGGTTTCAGCTGTACCGGAGCGTTTATGCGTTGTGCCTTGGGGGCATTGCTGTGGATAAGTGTGAGCGTCGACGCTGCCGAAGCGCCGTTGCGCTTTGTCGTACCCGACAGCTGGGCGATGCCGATGGTGCAACTGGATCATGGCCGCCTGACCCAAGGCATTCTGTATGACGTGATGCTCAGCCTGGCCACTCAGGTGGGAGTGCCTGCGGAATTTCACGTACTGCCCCGGGCGCGCGTGCAAAACGCCATGGAACACGGCGAGGTCGATGTGCGTTGCTATGCCGCGCAGTCTTGGCTACCCAATCAGTCGGGCGACTACATCTGGAGCATTCCGCTGTGGTTTCAGCGTGACGTGCTGGTCAGTCAGCAAGACCCACCCGCCCAGATGTTACCGGCGAACCTGTCACGCCAACCCATCGGCACGGTGCTCGGCTATTACTACCCAACGCTGCAACCGCTGTTCGATGCCGATCGCCTGCGCCGCGAAGATGCGCGCAATCAGGAACAAGTGCTGGAAAAACTCAATGCCGGGCGCTACCGCTATGCCGTGAGCAATCAATGGACATTGGACTGGTTCAATCAGCGCCTGCTGCCCGACCGGCAGTTGAAAGCGGTAGCGGTGTTGCAGGAACAGCATGTCGGATGTTACGTGCGCAACGACCCCAAGGTGCCGGTGCAGCGCATTCTGCGCACGTTGTTGCGGATGAAAATGTCCGGGGAGATTGATGACATCATCCGGCTTTATATCGGTGCGGAGCCAGGCACCCTCTAAGCAATTCATCTAATCAACACGGAACCCTGTGGGAGCGAGCCTGCTCGCGAATGCGGTAGGTCAGTACCATCAATGTTGAATGTCAGACCGTTTTCGCGAGCAGGCTCGCTCCCACAGGGGATCAGTTGAGCGACAAAACCTCAGCCAACCTGATCCTGCATCTGCCATTGCGGCGGCACCACAAACCCCGCCACCCAGCCGGGCACGTCTTCTGGCGGCATCGGCCGGGCGATGAAGTAACCCTGGGCGACTTCGCAACCCAGTTTCAGCAATAACTCACCGTGCTCGACGCTTTCCAGCCCTTCGGCAATCACCTTCCGGCCAAATGCCCGGGCCAGACCAATAACAGCGGTGGTCAGCGCCAGGTCATCGCGATCCTCCAGCATGTCGCGCACGAACGTCTTATCAATCTTGATGGTTTGCGTGCGCAGGCGCTTGAGGTAGCTCAGTGACGAATAACCGGTGCCAAAGTCGCCCAGCGAAAACTGCACCCCCAGCGCCTGACAGGCCTGTAAACAGGCGCTGACGTGGTGGATATTCTCGATGGCCACCGACTCGATGATTTCCAGGTCAAGCATCTGCGCTGGAACCTCAGTGTGCCGAGCGAGTACCTGCTTGAGCCGGTCAACAAAATCTGCACGCTGAAAATGCCGCGCCGCGATGTTCAGGCTGATCGGCCAGCACTGCCCCGTCTGCTGCCAGCGGTGCAATTGCGCCAGGACCTGATCCATCACCCACTCGCCGATGTCGATGATCAGGTCCGTCTCTTCCACTGCGGGCAAAAAATCCCTGGCCCGGATCATGCCGTTTTGTGGATGCGCCCAGCGCAACAGCGCCTCGAACCCGACGACCTCACCCAGGCGCATGTTGACCTTGGGTTGGAAATGCAGACGCAACTCACCGGCGGCCAGCGCCTGACGCACGCGCTGGACGGTCTGGTGAGTCGCCTTGACCTCTTGATCCCGGGTGACGTCGAACAGGTGAAAACGGTTGCGTCCGCGCTGCTTGGCCACGTACATGGCTTGATCGGCGTGACGCAACAGGGTTTCAGCATCGTGATTGTCGAGGGGAAACAGCGTGACCCCGATGCTGGCGAACACGTGGACGTCCTTGCCATGCAGTACGTACGGCGCCGAAATCGCCCCCAGCGCCCGGTTCAGCGCCGCACGCAATTCCGGCAGATCACGCACGTGACGCAACACCAGCACGAACTCGTCGCCCGCCAGGCGCGCCACCACATCCTCGGCGCGCACAATGCCACGCAAACGCCTGGCCACCTCCACCAGCAACACATCGCCGCTGGCATGGCCGTAGCCGTCGTTGACCGCTTTAAACCCGTCGAGGTCGAGCATGCACACCGCCAGCGGGATGTCTTCCAGCCGGGAGAACTCCAGCGCCTGGTCCAGCAGGTCCGAGAGGTACGCGCGATTGGGCAGCCCGGTCAGCACGTCATGCCCGACCCGCCATTGCAAGGTGTGCAGCAATTCGCGTTTTTCACTGATGTCGAACCGGATCGACAGGTATCGATCAACCCGCCCGGTGTCATCATCGAGCACCGGCACCATGGTGCTGTCGACCCAGTACAGGCTGCCGTCCTTGGCGCGATTGCAGATTTCGCCCTTCCACACGCTGCCCAGCGCAATGGTGCGCCACATCGCAGAAAAGAATTCGGAGGAATGCAGGCCGGAATTGAGCAGACGGTGATTCTGCCCGATCAGCTCTTCACGGCTATAGCCGGACACGGCGCAAAATTGGTCATTGACGTAGGTGATCCGGCCGCTCAGGTCGGTCTCGGAAAAAATCGCGGCGGCATCCACAGCCCTGCGGTACTTCTCATCCATGAATCAGGCTCGCTGTCGCTAGCGGAAGAATGGCGTGTCATCCCGGACGCGCATTTGATGGCCCTGCAAGACTGCAGATCAATCTGACTTGAACACCTCGCGCCAGTCTGACGAGGGTGCGCAATGCTGGCAGCTTGACCAGGCCTTGTCCAAGCCTTCGTGTAGCAGTGAATATCGGTGCATAAGTGAAATGGTCGTTCTGAAAACCGCATACGACGAAAAACCACCCTGGAGATGATCCATGGCAGAGAGACAAAAATATTTTCAGATAGAAAACGCGAAAGAGGATTCGCGGTGCGTTATGGAGGCAACCCCACCAGCCACACCCCGGCACACAATGTTCCCGCTGTGGCTGCTGCCTTCCGGCTCTGACCAGGTTCACGGGTAATCGTTGCGGGGGGACCGATGGGGTCACCATAACGACGCTCACCTGACGGCGAGCCGCGCCATTGTACCTATCTGAGACGAAGTTACAACCGTTGGGGCGGATTAAAAAACATGAACGGCTTCAAGGACATGCAATCCCCTTGAATCCCCGCGCTATTGGCGGACGTCGTTTTGGCGATCATTAGAGATCCTGCAGCACCTCATCCGCCCTGCCGCCCTCTTGCTGGATCACCAAGTGAATGAAGTGCAGCTTGGCGATCACCGCCGGCGGCAGGACGAACGGGTAGAAATCCGGTTGGCCCATGCTGCGCGACAGCTCATTGAGCATGCCCGCCAACTCGATCCACGCATTGACGAACGACAGAAACGCCACACCGCCGGGGTGCTGCGGGTCGTAAAGCGTGCTCGACGGGAATGGCTGGTAATCGAAATCCATTTCCCGCGCGCTCATACCAAAGCCTAGAGCAGTGTCCACCGCGTCCATCATGTGCAGGTAATGCGCCCAGGTTTCCGCCCAGTCTTCCCACGGGTGCATGGTTGCGTAGGCGCTGACGCACTGTTGTTGCCAGTCGCGTGGCGCGCCGTGCTGGTAATGCCGCTCCAGCGCCTCTGCGTAGCTGGCGCGCTCATCACCGAACAATCCGCGAAACGGTTCCAGCCAATGGCTGTTGGCGATCAGCCGGTCCCAGTAATAGTGCCCGACCTCATGCCGAAAATGCCCGAGCAACGTGCGGTAGGGCTCGTGCATTTGCACCCGGACCTGCTCGCGGTGGGCGTCATCGGCTTCCTTGATATCGAGGGTGATCAGGCCGTTGGCGTGACCGGTGGTCGGTGATTTGCCTTCGAGGTCGACACCGATGAAGTCAAACGCCAGGCCGGTTTCTTCATCGACGGTTTTGGGTATCACCTGCAAACCGAGGCTGACCAACTGCGCGACCAGACGCCGCTTGGCCGTTTCGACCTTGCGCCAGCGTTCGTGGTTTTCGGGAATCGACAGGTCAGGGATGGTGTGATTCAGGCTACAGGCGATGCAGAGCGCATCGTGATCATTGGCCGGGAGCAGCCAGTTGCACGCAGCCGGGGAATCGAGATTGGCGCAGCGGCGGAACACACCGGCTTGCGGGTCGGCGTCGAGCCGCCAGGTGTCGATCTGCGCACCCGGTTGCAGCGAAGACAAGCGACTCTGTTCAGGCTGGTAGCCCAGCGCCGCCGAACAGGCCAGGCACTGGCTGTTGCGAAAGAACAGCGATTGCCCGCAGCGACACTGCCAGACCTTGCTGTTGCGCGAGCTGTCGCCCATGAAGGGCGCGGCGATGCGCGAGCTGAGCTGTTCGAAGAAGCGGTACATGGCGATCTCTCCCTGGGGCTTGCCAAGACTAGATCATTGCCACGCACAGATCGTTCCGGGTTTTGAATCACAAGTGTGGCGAGTGAGCTTGTCGGATCACCGCACCGTCCCGCTCGCCTGCGCAGCAGGCGCTAGCATCATGGGGACCGCTTCGTGCTCCAGCGGGACGATGCGGCGATCCGACAAGCTCCCTCGCCACAGGTTTTGTGTCAGATCGGGATGCCGTGCTGTTTCAGGAACTCGACGAACGCTTCTTCATCGAGCACCTTCAATCCCAGCTCGTTGGCCTTGGCCAACTTGGAACCCGCTCCCGGCCCTGCCACCACGCAATGGGTCTTGGCCGACACCGAGCCCGCTACCTTGGCCCCCAGGCTTTCAAGCTTGTCCTTGGCAACATCGCGGCTCATCAACTCCAGCGAACCGGTCAGCACCCAGGTCTGCCCGGCCAGCGGCAGCCCTTCGACGACCTTCTTCTCGCTCTGCCAGTGCATGCCGAAATCACGCAACTGCTGCTCGGCAGTCTCAGCGAGCTGGCGATTGTCCTCGACCGCAAAAAACTCGCGAACCGAATTGGCCTGCTTCTCCGGCAGCGCCTGGCGCATGTCCAGCCAGTCGGCGCTCATCACCCCTTCCAACGAACCAAACCGATCCGCGAGCTTCTGCGCCCCACCCGGTCCGACTGAAGGAATGTGCAGCTTGTCGAGAAATCCACCGAGCGTGGTGCTGGCCGCGAACTCCGCACCCAGCTCGCCCTGATCCTGAATCTGCAGGCCGTGCTTGAGCAGGTCCTGAATCACTTGCTGGTTATGCGCATCTTCAAAGAAGCTGTGGATCTCGTGAGCCACTTCCAGGCCGACGTCCGGCAAGTACGTGAGCACGTGTGGCAATGCCTGCTGAACTCGCTCCAGCGACCCCAGAGAACGCGCCAGCACCTTGGCCGTCTCTTCGCCGACATCAGGAATCCCGAGGGCGTAGATAAACCGTGCCAGGCTTGGCTTTTTGCTGTCCTCGATGGCGCTGAGCAACTTGTTGCTCGATACCTCGGCAAAGCCTTCCAGATCGACAATGTCGTCGAACTTCAGCGCATACAGATCGGCCGGCGAGCTCACCAGGCCTTCGTCGACCAGTTGCTCGACGCTCTTGTCCCCCAGGCCTTCGATGTCCATCGCACGGCGGGAAACGAAGTGAATGATCGCCTGCTTGAGCTGTGCACCGCAGGCCAGACGACCGACGCAGCGGTACACCGCGCCCTCGCTGACGGTCTCGCGGCCCTTGCTGCGCTTGACCAGTTGCGTGCGCTCGACCTGCGAACCGCACACCGGGCACTGCTCGGGAATGTGAACCGGCCGGGCATTGTCCGGACGTCGCTCGAGCACCACTTGCACCACTTGCGGAATCACATCACCCGCGCGGCGGATGATCACCGTGTCGCCAATCATCAGACCCAGACGCGCGACCTCATCCATGTTGTGCAACGTCGCGTTGGCCACGGTGACACCGGCCACCTTGACCGGTTTCAAGCGCGCCACCGGCGTGACGGCGCCGGTGCGACCGACCTGGAACTCGACGTCGAGCAACTCGGTGAGTTCTTCCATGGCCGGGAATTTGTGCGCGATCGCCCAGCGCGGTTCGCGAGCGCGGAAACCCAGCTCACGCTGAGAGGCGATGCTGTTGACCTTGAACACCACGCCGTCGATTTCATACGCCAGCCCGTTACGGCGCTCACCGATGTCGCGGTAGTAATCCAGGCACTCGTCGATACCGTGCGCCAGTTTCAGCTCATGGCTGATCGGCATGCCCCACACCTGGAGCTGCTTGAGATTACCAATGTGCGTGTCGGCAATATCGGCGGAAATCTGGCCGATGCCGTAGCAGCAGAATTCCAGCGGGCGGTTGGCGGTGATTTTCGAATCCAGCTGTCGCAGGCTCCCGGCCGCCGCGTTACGTGGGTTGGCAAAGGTTTTGCCGCCGACTTCCAGCTGGCTGGCGTTGAGCCGCTCGAAACCGGCCTTGGACATGAACACTTCGCCGCGCACTTCCAGGGTCGCCGGCCAGCCCGTGCCGTGCAGTTTGAGCGGGATGTTGCGCACGGTGCGCACGTTGACGCTGATGTCTTCGCCGGTGGTGCCGTCGCCACGCGTCGCGCCGCGTACCAGTACGCCGTCTTGATACAGCAAGCTGACCGCCAGGCCATCGAGTTTGGGTTCGCAGCTGTATTCCACCGCCGCACCGCCACCGAACAGATCACCGACCGGCAAGTCCAGGCCTTCCGTCACCCGGCGATCGAACTCGCGCATGTCGGTTTCTTCGAAGGCGTTGCCGAGGCTGAGCATCGGCACTTCATGACGTACCTGAGTGAACGCCGACAACGCCGCGCTACCGACGCGCTGGGTCGGCGAGTCGCTGGTGATCAGTTCCGGATTAGCCGCTTCAAGGGCCTTGAGCTCGTGGAACAAGCGATCGTATTCGGCATCCGGAATACTCGGCTCGTCCAGCACGTGATAGCGATAGTTGTGCTGATCCAGCTCAGCGCGCAGCTCTAGAATGCGGTTTTTGGCGGCGGTCATGGGTGTTCTCTCATAAAGCAAAAGAGCAGCCGAGGCTGCTCAATTCTTAAATACAGTAGCTTAAAGCTATGGACACTGTGGCGAGGGAGCTTGCTCCCGGTCGGCGGCGAAGCCGTCGTAAAATCAGCGCATGCGGTGTATCGGAATAAGGGCCGCTTCGCAGCCCAGCGGGAGCAAGCTCCCTCGCCACAAGAGCCCGCTTCAACTTTTGAATCAACGCTTCTGGGTCAACGCGCGGCGTTCGAACTCGACGATGCGCTGACGGTAATGCTCAATCGTCTGGGCGGTCAGCACGCTGCGCTGGTCGTCTTTCAGTTCGCCGTTCAGCTCCTGGGACAGTTTGCGCGCCGCAGCCACCATCACGTCGAAGGCTTGCTTGGGATGACGCGGGCCAGGCAGACCGAGGAAGAAGCTCACGGCCGGGGTGCTGAAGTGGTCGATGTCGTCCAGATCAAAAATGCCCGGCTTGACCGCATTGGCCATGGAGAACAGGACTTCGCCATTACCGGCCATGCTTTCGTGACGGTGGAAAATGTCCATCTCGCCGAAACGCAGACCGCTTTCCAGAATGTTCTGCAACAGCGCCGGGCCTTTGAAACCGGCGGCGTCGCGGCAGATCACGCTGATCACCAGCACTTCTTCCGCTTGTGGCTGATCTTTTTCAGTGACCACTGGCGAAGCTTTGGTGTCATCCGGGAAATCGTCGTCACGGCTGCTGAAGCTCGGGCCGCCATCCAGATCGAGGCTGAGGTTCATGTCGCCTTGCGACGGTTCGCCATGGCCACGCTTGCCGCGCTTGGAACCCGATTCACGCGGCTCACGGGCAGGCATGCTCACCGACGGCAGATCGTGCTCGTCCAGTTGCGGTTCTTTATGTGTGTCCAGCACACGGGGCGGGCCCAACAGCTCGGCGCTGGTGTCCTCATCTGGCAGATTGGACAAACTTCGGTCAAGACGGAATTTCAGTTTTCCCTTGCCGCCGCGCATACGGCGCCAGCCATCAAAAAGAATACCGGCAATGACAATAATGCCGATGACGATCAGCCACTCGCGCAGACCGATTTCCATGTAATCCCGTGCCTCTATAAAAAATGCTGAAAAATAAGGGGTTTACAACTCGTAAACCGCTTTAAAACGTGGCGCCAACTCTATGTTCTGACAGGCGTTTTGCCCACGTATACGAAAAATTGACATTAAACTAGCACGACCAAAGGCAACTTTACACCGTCTGTCACCATGGCTTTAGCGAATATGTCGATTGGCCAGCAAGTCAGGCCCGGTAAAAACATCCTACAGCCTCGTAATACCTGCCCTACAGACGCCGACTCAGGCATCCACCATCGCCATCGCCTCTTCGACATCCACCGCTACAAGACGCGAGCAGCCCGGCTCGTGCATCGTCACCCCCATCAGTTGATCGGCCATTTCCATGGCGATCTTGTTGTGGGTGATATAGATGAACTGCACCGTCTGCGACATTTCCTTGACCAGCCGTGCGTAGCGTCCAACGTTAGCGTCATCCAGTGGCGCGTCAACTTCATCGAGCATGCAGAACGGCGCCGGGTTCAACTTGAAGATCGCAAAAACCAGCGCCAATGCAGTCAGGGCTTTTTCGCCACCGGAGAGCAAATGGATGGTGCTGTTCTTCTTCCCTGGCGGCTGCGCCATGATCGTTACCCCTGTATCGAGTAGATCTTCGCCCGTCAGTTCCAAATACGCGCGTCCTCCACCGAAAACTTTTGGGAAAAGCGCCTGTAAACCGCCATTGATCTGATCAAAGGTATCTTTGAAGCGGTTGCGGGTTTCCTTGTCGATCTTGCGAATCACGTTCTCGAGTGTGTCCAGCGCTTCCACCAGATCATCGTTCTGCGCATCCAGATAACGTTTACGCTCGGATTGTTGCTGGTATTCGTCGATGGCCGCGAGGTTGATCGCACCGAGACGCTGGATGCGCGCGGCAATGCGTTCGAGTTCTTCTTCGGCGTCCTTCTCGCTGGCCTCGGCTGTCAGCGTGGCAAGCACGCCGTGCAGGTCGTAGCCGTCTTCCAGCAATTGATCTTCGAGGGTCTTGCGGCGCACGGTCAGGGCTTGCCATTCCATGCGCTGGGTTTCCATCTGGCCGCGAATCAACTGCGACTGCTGCTCGGCCTGGTTACGCCGTTTTTCCGCATCACGCAGTTCACGGTCAGCGTCTTCCAGGGCGATCTGCGCGGTCTTGAGTTCTTCGTCGACGGTCATGCGCTTGTCGAGCAGCTCTTCAAGCTTCAGCCGCAACTCTTCCAGCGGCGCCTCACCCTCCTCCAGATTGAGGCTGAGCTGTTCGCGTTTTTCGGTCAGGCGCTCGGACTGCATTTCCAGCCGTTCCAGCGCCTGACGTGTCGAGTCGTGTTGTGCCTTGAGCGAACCGAGACGCACCGCCAATTGATGCGCGTGATCCTTGTGCTGCCGGGCTTCCTGGCGCACTCGATCGAGGCGCTCGCGCAAGCTGTCGCGCTGGGCCAGCAGCAATTCACGCTGCTCGGTGTCGAGCGCCATGGCGTCGAGGGCTTCCTGCAATTGCAGGCGCGCTTCGCCGATGTTTTCGTGTTCCAGCGCGCGCTGTTCGCTCAGTTCCGTGAGTTCTTCATCGAGGCGCGTACGACGCAGCGTCAGCTGTTCGGCCTTGGCTTTGCCGGCGGACAGTTGAGCTTTCAATTCACCTTGCTGGCGCGCTTCGTCTTGCAGCAGACGGCGCAAATGTTCGCGACCGTTTTCCTGCTGACGCTGCTGCGCCCTGAGATTTTGCAGTTGGGTTTCCAGGGTTTCGACCGTGGCTTCGCGCTCTTCGCGCTCCTCGGTCAACCGCTGGATTTCCTGACCGCGCGCCAGTACACCGCTTTCGGCTTCGCTGGCCCGTCGCACACGTAAAAAGTGCCGACCGACCCAATAACCATCACGGCTGATCAGGCTCTGCCCCGCGGTCAATTGACTGCGCAACGCCAGCGCCTGTTCAAGGCTGTCGACCGGCTTGACCTGCCCCAGCCACGGCGACAGATCGATCTGCGCCTCGACCTTGTCGAGCAAACTACCCGGCACGCGCACGCCATCACTGGCCGGGCTGAGCAAGCGCAGATCACCTTGGGCGAAACCGGCCAGATCGAAGTCGCCGAAGTCGTCCACCAGCACCGCTTGCAGATCGGCGCCGAGCACGGTTTCCACCGCCAGCTCCCAACCTGCTTCCACCTTCAGGCCTTCGGCCAGACGCGGGCGATCCGTCAGATGCTGCTCACGCAACCATTCGGCGGTGCCGGTGCCCGGATCGAGCGCGGCCTGCTGCAAGGCTTCAAGTGAGGCGAGACGACCGTTGAGGCGCTGCAAATCGCCTTGCGCCTGCTGCTGATTGTGCAACGCGAGCTGCAATTCCTGACGCAGTTGCTCAAGGCGCTCGACCTGGGCTTCTTCGCTGGCCTGCAAATCTTCAAGCGTGGCTTCACTGGCGGCCAACTGCTCGCTGAGTTCCATAATCGCCGCGTCTTCCGGGTCCGCCGAGAGCAACGCGCGTTCTTCGCCGAGGCGCTTCTGACGGTCGGCCAGACGCTCCATGCTGGTTTCCAGCTGCTGGATGCGTGACTGCTGCACTTCGGATTGGCGACGCGGCTCGGCGGCGGTCAGGTTGAACGTGTCCCACTGCTCCTGCCAGCCGTGCATGGTGGTTTCGGATTCTTCCAGCGCAGCGGCGGCTTCTTCGGCGGCGGCGCTGGTGACTTCCTGTTCCGGCGTGAGCATGTCGAGCTCTTCGCCGAGGGTCAGCAATAGCGTGCGGTCGTGGCCCAGGTGCGATTCGGTTTCCAGGCGTGCGCGCTCGGCTTCTTTCAGGTCGTCCTGCAACTGACGCAGACGCTGCTGGCCGTGCTGGATGCTCTGCTCGACCCGGGCGATGTCGCCGCCGACCGAATAGAAGCGTCCTTGCACCAGATTGAAGCGCTCCGACAGGTCATGGTGCCCGTCCCGGAAGCGTTCGATGGCGGCGTCGGCGTTGCGTTGCTCGGCGACCAGTGCTTCGAAGGTGACTTCCTGGTTGCCGATCACCGCTTCGCGCTGACCGACCTGTTCGTTCAACGCCTGCCAGCGCAGGGCCGACAATTGAGCCTTGAGCTGGCGCTCTTCGCCTTTGTATTCCTGATACTTCTTCGCGGCTTCAGCCTGACGGTGCAAGCGCTCAAGTTGACGCTCAAGCTCTTCACGCAGGTCGGTCAGGCGCGCGAGGTTTTCGTGGGTGCGGCGGATACGGTTTTCAGTCTCGCGCCGGCGCTCCTTGTACTTGGAGATGCCTGCTGCTTCTTCAATAAAGTTGCGCAGGTCTTCGGGCTTGGATTCGATCAGCTTGGAGATCATCCCCTGCTCGATGATCGAGTAGCTGCGCGGGCCGAGGCCGGTGCCGAGGAAAATATCGGTGATGTCGCGACGCCGGCATTTGGTGCCGTTGAGGTAATAAGTGGTCTGGCTGTCGCGGGTCACTTTGCGGCGAATCGAGATTTCCGCATAGGCTGCGTATTCGCCAAGCAGCGTGCCGTCGGAGTTATCGAACACCAGCTCGATGCTGGCCTGACTCACCGGTTTACGGCTGGTAGAACCGTTGAAGATGACGTCGGTCATCGACTCGCCGCGCAAGTTCTTGGCCGAGCTTTCGCCCATCACCCAACGCACGGCGTCGATGATGTTCGACTTGCCGCAACCATTGGGCCCGACCACTGCCGCCATGTTGCTGGGGAAGTTCACCGTGGTCGGATCGACGAAGGACTTGAACCCCGCCAGCTTGATGCACTTGAGCCGCACGCTTAAGCGTCCGTCAGGGCAGAAACCACCAGATCGGCGCTGCGCTGGGCATACGCCGTCAGCACTTCGCGGATCTGCGGAAAGTCACGGGCCAGCACGGCAGCGAGCAGGCGCTCGAACAGTTCGAGGAATTCGCTCATCGACGCCTTGCGCTGGTCCAGGGCGAGGAAATACGCGCGGCTCATGGCCGGCTGCAGATTCTCGACGGTTTCCTGCAAGTACGGGTTGTTGGCGAACGGGTACGCGGCGCGCATCACATTGAAGCTGTCGTCGACGAAGGTACGAATGTCCTGACGCTCGTAGCTGGCGGCCAGGCGTTGCTGGATCTGCACGAACGGCGCCATGTCGGCCTGGACTTTCCAGCCGTTGGCCACGGCGTTACCGAGCAGGATGTACAGCTCGCTCATCAGCGTGCACAGGCTCTGGACCTTGTGCGCCGTGAGTTCGGTGACATGGGCGCCCCGTCGCGGCAGGATCGCGATCAAGTGGCGACGCTCAAGAATCAGCAAGGCTTCACGGACCGAGCCGCGGCTGACATTGAGTGCCAGCGTGACCTTCTGTTCCTGAATGCGCTCCCCGGGCTTCATTTCGCCGCGAATGATGCGTTCGGCGAGGTGGTGAGCGATTTGCTCGGCGAGGCTGTCCGGCGCCTTGAACGTCATGGTTGTCCTTCAAACTCTTCGATCTGCACAAGCGGCGCAGTGTAACCCACTTGATAGGTCATGGCGCAGGGCCCACTCGGCGGTTTTGGCACGATTCAAGCAAAAAAAGCAGGTGTGTTCGTGAGGGTCAATACTGAAGCAATGAGGTGTTTGCCGACAAAATGCAATTTCCTGACCTTTAAGTCAGAAAATCATTGACCGAAAAGTCAGACCTGCTAAATTCGGTTCAAGTCGGTTAACAACAATAATGAGTCTGCGAGGCCTTCCGTGATCCAGTTTTTACTTAACCAGGAACTCCGTAGCGAGCACGCCCTGGACCCAAACCTGACCGTGCTCAATTATCTGCGCGACCATGTGGGCAAACCCGGCACCAAAGAAGGCTGCGCCAGCGGTGACTGCGGCGCCTGCACCGTGGTGGTCGGCGAGCTGCAAACGGATGACGATGGCCGCGAACACATTCGCTATCGCAGCCTCAACTCGTGCCTGACGTTCGTGTCGTCGTTGCACGGCAAACAACTGATCAGCGTTGAAGACCTCAAGCACCAGGGCGAACTGCACAGCGTGCAGAAAGCCATGGTCGAGTGCCATGGTTCGCAATGCGGCTTCTGCACCCCCGGCTTCGTCATGTCGCTGTTCGCCCTGCAAAAGAACAGCGATGCACCGGATTCTCACAAGGCTCACGAAGCGCTGGCCGGCAATCTGTGCCGTTGCACCGGCTATCGGCCGATCCTGCAAGCCGCCGAACAGTCCTGCTGCGGCAAGCAACCGGACCAGTTCGATGCGCGTGAAGCCGACACTATCGCGCGCCTGAAAGCGATTGCCCCGACGTCCATCGGCGAACTCAACAGTGGCGACAAACGTTGCCTGGTGCCGCTGACCGTCGCCGACCTGGCCGACCTCTACGACGCTTATCCACAGGCGCGCCTGCTGGCCGGCGGTACGGACCTGGCGCTGGAAGTCACGCAATTCCACCGCACCTTGCCGGTGATGATTTACGTCGGCAACGTGGCCGAGATGAAGCGCATCGAGCGTTTCGACGACCGCCTGGAAATCGGCGCCGCCACCGCCCTCTCCGACTGCTACGAAGCGTTGAAAGCCGAGTACCCGGACTTCGGTGAATTGCTGCAACGTTTTGCCTCGCTGCAGATCCGCAACCAAGGCACCCTCGGCGGCAACATCGGCAACGCCTCGCCCATCGGTGACTCGCCGCCCCTGCTGATCGCCCTGGGCGCACAAATCGTCCTGTGCAAAGGCGAAACCCGCCGCACTATGGCCCTGGAAGATTACTTCATCGATTACCGGGTCACCGCGCGTCAGGAAAGTGAGTTCATCGAGAAGATCATCGTGCCGCGTGCCAGCGCCGAACAACTGTTCCGCGCCTACAAGGTGTCCAAACGTCTGGACGATGATATTTCCGCTGTGTGCGCCGCGTTCCAGATCCGTCTGGAAAACGGTGTGATCGCCGATGCCCGTGTCGCCTTTGGCGGTATGGCAGCCATCCCGAAACGTGCCAGCGCCTGCGAAAAAACATTGCTCGGGGCGCCGTTCAACAACGCCACCGTCGAACGCGCCTGCGCCGCACTGGCCGAAGATTTCACCCCGCTGTCGGACTTCCGCGCCAGCAAGGAATACCGCCTGCTCAGCGCGCAAAACCTGCTGCGCAAATACTTCATCGAACTGCAAACACCGCACATCGAGACTCGGGTGACCGCTTATGTCTAATCATCACGCTGTAGAGAAGACCCAAGCCGAACTGGCTGAACTGTTCGCCAAGGACCTGACCACCGGTGTCGGCCGCAGCGTCAAGCACGACAGCGCCGCCAAGCATGTGTCCGGTGAAGCGCAGTACATCGACGACCGCCTGGAATTTCCAAACCAGCTGCACGTTTACGCACGCCTGTCGGACCGCGCCCACGCGAAAATCATCAGCATCGACACCAAGCCCTGCTACGCCTTCGAAGGCGTGCGCATTGCCATCACCCATGAAGATGTGCCGGGCCTGAAAGACATCGGGCCACTGTTGCCGGGCGACCCGTTGCTGGCGATTGATGACGTGCAGTTCGTCGGTCAGCCGGTACTCGCCGTGGCGGCGAAAGACCTCGAAACCGCGCGCAAGGCCGCCATGGCCGCGATCATCGAATACGAAGATCTCGAGCCGGTGCTGGACGTGGTCGAAGCCCTGCGCAAACGCCACTTCGTGCTCGACAGCCACACTCACCAGCGCGGCGATTCGGCCAATGCCTTGGCGACTGCCGAGCATCGCATCCAGGGCACGCTGCACATCGGCGGCCAGGAACACTTCTACCTCGAAACCCAGATCTCTTCGGTGATGCCGACGGAAGACGGCGGCATGATCGTCTACTGCTCGACGCAGAACCCGACCGAAGTGCAGAAGCTTGTCGCCGAAGTGCTTGATGTGTCGATGAACAAAATCGTGGTCGATATGCGCCGCATGGGCGGCGGTTTCGGCGGCAAGGAAACGCAAGCCGCGAGCCCGGCCTGTTTGTGCGCCGTGATCGCGCACCTCACCGGCCAGCCGACCAAGATGCGCCTGCCGCGCGTCGAAGACATGCTGATGACCGGCAAGCGTCACCCGTTCTACGTCGAGTACGACGTCGGCTTCGACAGCACCGGCCGCCTGCACGGCATCGCCCTGGAACTGGCCGGCAACTGCGGTTGCTCGCCGGACCTGTCAGCCTCGATTGTCGACCGTGCGATGTTCCACGCCGACAACTCGTACTACCTGGGCGACGCGACCATCAACGGTCACCGCTGCAAGACCAACACCGCGTCGAACACCGCGTATCGTGGTTTCGGCGGCCCGCAAGGCATGGTCGCCATCGAAGAAGTGATGGACGCGATTGCCCGTCATCTGGCCCTCGATCCATTGGCCGTACGCAAGGCCAACTACTACGGCAAGACCGAGCGCAACGTCACGCATTACTACCAGACCGTCGAGCACAACATGCTCGAAGAAATGACCGCTGAACTGGAAGAAAGCAGCCAGTACGCCGAGCGTCGCGAAGCGATTCGTCGCTACAACGCCAACAGCCCGATCCTGAAAAAAGGCCTGGCGCTGACCCCGGTGAAATTCGGTATTTCCTTCACCGCAAGTTTCCTCAACCAGGCCGGCGCGCTGATCCACGTCTACACCGACGGCAGCATCCACTTGAACCATGGCGGCACCGAAATGGGCCAGGGCTTGAACACCAAAGTCGCGCAGGTCGTGGCCGAAGTGTTCCAGGTGGAAATGGACCGCGTGCAGATCACCGCGACCAACACCGACAAGGTGCCAAACACCTCGCCGACCGCTGCATCCAGCGGTGCTGACCTCAACGGTAAAGCGGCGCAGAACGCAGCGGAAATCATCAAGCAGCGTCTGGTCGAATTCGCCGCGCGGCACTACAAGGTCAGCGAAGAAGACGTCGAATTCCACAACGGTCACGTGCGGGTTCGCGATCACATCCTGACGTTCGAAGCGCTGATCCAGCAGGCGTATTTCGCGCAAGTGTCGCTGTCGAGCACGGGCTTCTACAAGACCCCGAAAATCTTCTACGACCGCAGCCAGGCGCGCGGCCGGCCGTTCTACTATTACGCCTTTGGCGCGGCGTGCTGCGAGGTGATCGTCGACACCCTGACCGGCGAGTACAAAATGCTGCGCACCGACATCCTCCACGACGTTGGCGCCTCGCTGAACCCGGCCATCGACATCGGCCAGGTCGAGGGTGGTTTCATCCAGGGCATGGGGTGGCTGACCATGGAAGAACTGGTGTGGAACAACAAGGGCAAACTGATGACCAACGGCCCGGCCAGCTACAAGATTCCGGCGGTGGCGGACATGCCGCTGGACCTGCGGGTGAAGCTGGTGGAAAACCGCAAGAATCCGGAAGACACGGTGTTCCATTCCAAGGCCGTGGGTGAGCCGCCGTTCATGCTGGGCATTGCGTCGTGGTGTGCGATCAAGGACGCCGTGGCGAGTCTTGGCGACTACAAGCATCAACCGAAAATCGATGCGCCGGCGACCCCGGAGCGGGTGTTGTGGGGGTGTGAGCAGATGCGCCAGTTGAAGGCGGTGAAAGCCGTGGAAGCTGAAACCGAACTGGCTTCGCTCTAGACCGAGGCGCGGCCTTCGCGAGCAGGCTCGCTCCCACAGGGAAATGCATTCCAAATGTGGGAGCGAGCCTGCTCGCGAAGAGGCCCGAACAGACAACAGAGATGTCGAGGTGAAACATGTACAACTGGATCGACGCCCTCGCCGACCTGCAATCCCAGGGTGAACCCTGCGTGTTGGTGACCATCATCGAAGAGCTCGGCTCGACGCCGCGCAATGCCGGCTCGAAGATGGTCATCAGCGCCACCCAGACCTTCGACACCGTCGGTGGCGGGCATCTGGAATACAAGGCCATGCAGATCGCCCGCGACATGCTCGCCAGCGGCAAACAGGACACGCACCTGGAGCGCTTCAGCCTCGGCGCCAGCCTCGGCCAGTGCTGCGGTGGTGCGACGGTGTTGCTGTTCGAACCGATGGGCCAGGTCCAGGCGCAGATAGCCGTGTTCGGCGCCGGTCATGTCGGCCGCGCATTGGTGCCGCTGCTCGCCAGCCTGCCCTGCCGGGTGCGCTGGATCGATTCGCGAGATGACGAATTTCCTGAACAGATCCCTCACGGCGTGCGCAAGATTGTCAGCGAAGAACCGGTGGACGAAATCGACGACCTGCCCGCCGGCAGTTACTGCATCGTCATGACCCACAATCACCAGCTCGACCTCGAACTCACCGCTGCGATCCTCAAGCGCAACGACTTCGCCTACTTCGGCCTGATCGGCTCGAAGACCAAACGGGTGAAGTTCGAACACCGCCTGCGCGACCGCGGATTCGACAACAGCGTCGTGCAACGCATGCGCTGCCCGATGGGCATCGGCGAAGTCAAAGGCAAGTTGCCTGTGGAAATCGCCATCTCCATCGCCGGCGAAATCATCGCCACCTATAACGCGAATTTCGGCCAGCAGACCGCCAGCGCCGGATCATCGATTGCCAAACTGCTGCCTGCTTCACGCCGCAGCCAAGCCTCCCATTGAGAACCCTCATGCCTTTGACTCGCAAAGCTTACCGCGCCGCCATTCTGCACAGCATTGCCGACCCAGCCGAAGTCGGTATTGAAGCCTCGTACGAGTATTTCGAAGACGGCTTGCTGGTGGTCGACAACGGCCAGATCAGCGCGCTCGGTCACGCCAGCGACTTGCTGCCGACCCTCCCGGCCGACATCGAGATCACCCATTATCAGGACGCACTGATTACCCCCGGCTTCATCGACACCCACATTCACTTGCCGCAAACCGGCATGGTCGGCGCCTACGGCGAGCAACTGCTGGATTGGCTCAACACCTACACCTTCCCGTGTGAAAGCCAGTTCGCTGACAAGGGGCACGCCGACGAAGTCGCGGACATTTTCATCAAGGAATTGCTGCGCAACGGCACCACCACTGCGCTGGTGTTCGGCAGCGTGCATCCGCAATCGGTGAACTCGTTCTTCGAGGCCGCCGAACAGCTCGACCTGCGGATGATCGCCGGCAAGGTGATGATGGACCGCAACGCGCCGGACTACCTGACCGACACCGCCGAATCCAGCTACGTCGAAAGCAAGGCGCTGATCGAGCGCTGGCACGGCAAGGGCCGCTTGCACTACGCGGTCACCCCGCGTTTCGCCCCGACCAGCACCCCGGAACAACTGACCCTCGCCGGCCAGTTGCTCAGCGAATTCCCTGATCTGTACATGCAGACGCACATCAGCGAAAACCTGAAGGAAGTCGAATGGGTCAAGGAGCTGTTCCCGGAGCGCAAAGGCTATCTGGACGTCTACGACCACTACCAACTGCTGGGTGAGCGCTCGGTGTTTGCCCACGGCGTGCACCTGTGCGACGACGAGTGCGCGCGGCTGGCGGAAACCGGCTCGGCCATCGCCTTCTGCCCGACGTCGAACTTCTTCCTCGGCAGCGGTTTGTTCAACCTGCCGATGGCCGAGAAGCACAAACTGAATGTCGGCGTGGGCACGGACGTTGGCGGTGGCACCAGTTTCTCGATCCTGCAAACGTTGAACGAAGCGTACAAAGTCATGCAGCTGCAAGGTGCGCGTCTGAGTCCGTTCAAATCGCTGTACCTGGCCACACTCGGCGGTGCTCGCGCGCTGCGTCTTGAGGACAAGATCGGCACGTTGAAACCGGGCACCGATGCCGACTTCCTGGTGCTGGATTACAACGCCACGCCATTGCTGAGCTATCGTTTGAAGCAGGCCAATAACATTGCCGAGACGTTGTTTGTGTTGATGACGCTAGGGGATGACCGGACTGTTCTGCAGACGTATGCGGCGGGGAATCAGGTGCATCAGCGTTAAGATTTTCCGGGCATAAAAAATCCCCCGCACTTTTCAGTCCGGGGGATTTTTATTGCCGTTGAGGCCGCCTTCGCGAGCAAGCCCGCTCCCACATTAGATCTCCAGTGAACACACTATTTGTGTACGACATAGATTCAATGTGGGAGCGGGCTTGCTCGCGAAGGGCGCGCCTCGGTGTTTCAGAGTTTCGCAGCAGAACGCCCAGGCTTCTTGGTCTGCAACAAATGCGAGAACACCGCATGCAAATCATCCGACGCACTTTCTTCGTCGAGGTTGAGTTTGCTGTCGATGTGGTCCATGTGATGCATCATCAAATTCACCGCCAGCTCACCGTTGCGCGCTTCGATGGCGTCGATCAACTGGGTGTGTTCGTCGTAGGAACAGTGCGAACGGTTGCCACTTTCATACTGGGCAATGATCAACGACGTCTGCGACACCAGGCTGCGCTGGAAGCTGATTAACGGCGCGTTCTTCGCCGCCTCTGCCAACTTCAGGTGAAACTCACCGGATAGACGGATGCCGGCACCGCGATCACCGCGCGAGAAGCTGTCACGTTCGTCGTTGACCATTTGTCGTAATTCGGCGAGATCTTCGGCGGTGGCGTGCTGCACGGCCAGTTCAGTGATCGCTCGTTCCACCAGACGGCGCGCGAGGAACACCTGGCGGGCCTCTTCGACGCTCGGGCTGGCGACGACTGCGCCACGGTTCGGACGCAGCAGCACGACGCCTTCATGGGCCAGTCGCGAGAGTGCGCGGCGGATGATGGTGCGGCTGACCCCGAAAATTTCCCCCAGCGCTTCTTCGCTCAACTTGGTGCCAGGCGCCAGGCGCTGTTCGAGGATGGCCTCGAAGATATGCGCGTAGACAATATCGTCCTGGGTGCCGCTGCGGCCGGCTTTGCCTGCTCGCGGTTGTTTTTTTAGGGGCTGCAACTGTTCGTTCATGGGCACTCGAGTCGGGAGAACTGCGGCGAATTGACGGTGACTGTAATACGGCACAGTGGGTCGCTGGCAAGTATCGCGTAAAAAACACCGCGATTGTACACAATGGAGGGTGGCAACACGACTGTACGGCTGTTTGTCGCTTCCGCTGTATCGCAACGATCCCTTACGTTTGAGTTTAGGCTTGAACGCAGAATCTGCCGCTCGAACACAAGCCCGCTCCCACAGGGTTCAGCGGCGCTTCGGACATCTTTATAAAAGGAACACCGCTGTCATGAACGACGCCACGCACACGCAGCTTCGCCCACTGGCTGACACTTCCCCTTCGGCCATCGTCGCCGGTTTCATCGCGATGATGACCGGTTACACCAGCTCCCTAGTCCTGATGTTCCAGGCCGGACAAGCGGCGGGCCTGACCAGTGGGCAGATTTCATCGTGGATCTGGGCGATCTCGATTGGCATGGCGGTGTGTTCGATCGGTCTGTCATTGCGATATCGCACGCCGATCACCATCGCCTGGTCGACCCCCGGCGCGGCGCTGCTGATCACCAGCCTCGGCGGTGTCAGTTATGGCGAAGCCATCGGCGCCTACATCACCTGCGCAGTGCTGGTGACGATTTGCGGGTTGACCGGCAGCTTTGAACGGCTGGTGAAAAAGATTCCAGCCTCCCTGGCCGCCGCGTTGCTGGCAGGGATTCTGTTCAAGATCGGCAGCGAGATTTTCGTCGCCGCGCAGCATCGCACCGGGCTGGTGCTGGGCATGTTCTTCACCTATCTGGTAATCAAGCGCTTGTCACCGCGTTATGCCGTGCTGGCTGCGCTGTTGATCGGCACGGCGCTGTCAGGATTCATGGGGTTGCTGGATTTCAGTGGCTTTCATCTGGAAGTGGCGACGCCGGTCTGGACCACGCCGCACTTCTCGCTGGCCGCGACCATCAGCATCGGCATTCCGCTGTTCGTGGTAGCCATGACCTCGCAGAACATGCCGGGCATCGCCGTGCTGCGCGCCGACGGTTACACCGTGCCGGCCTCACCGTTGATCACCACCACCGGCATCGCCTCGTTGCTGCTGGCCCCTTTCGGCTCCCACGGCATCAACCTGGCGGCCATCAGCGCAGCGATCTGTACCGGGCCGCATGCCCATGAAGATCGCAACAAGCGCTACACGGCAGCGGTCTGGTGCGGGATTTTCTACGGGATTGCCGGGGTGTTCGGCGCGACATTGGCGGCGTTGTTTGCCGCGTTGCCTAAAGAGCTGGTGCTGTCGATTGCGGCGCTGGCGCTGTTTGGCTCGATCATCAATGGCTTGAGCATTGCCATGAACGAGGTGAAGGAACGGGAAGCGGCGCTGATCACCTTTATGGTCACGGCGTCGGGATTGACGTTGCTTTCCATCGGTTCGGCGTTCTGGGGGATTGTCGCGGGGGTGTTGACGCTGGTGATTCTGAATTGGCGTAAAAGCTGAATTCTGCGCATAAAAAAACGGCGACCCTTGGGTCGCCGCTTTTTTCAAGACAAAAAGCTAAGACATCAAGCTACCGGATTGATCGGCTTTTCCGGGTACCAGACGTCGATCAGCGGGCTGACGGTTGCTTCGGTCAGTTCGCTGCGGCCTTTGAGCCAGGCTTCAACAGCAGCGCGCTGCTCTTCGGACACCGAGCCACGCTTCTGCAGGCAAACCAGACCGAAGTCGTCGCCGCCAACATAACCCAGACCGTTGGCTTCCATGGCTTCTTTCAGGAACGCGTCGAGGAAAGCATCAATGGCTTCATCAGCCAAATCTTCTTTGAAATCCAGGTTCAGTTCGAAACCCAGCTCTTGAAATTCATCGACGCACAGTTTTTTGCGCAGACGCTGGGAACGGTTAGTCGCCATTGGAACAATCCTCAAAAGTAATAACGGGCGGCACTTTAGCAGTTTAAGCCGCTAATTGCCCGACTCTCTGGGGCGCATCGCTGACCGTCGGTAAAAAAAATAGCAGATTTGAAGGCCATGGCACGGCACACGCTTTCAAGCCTTGGGGCATAATGCCGACACTTTCATGACCACTGAGGGATTTTATCGCCATGCCCTCGTCTTTTTTTCCCCCTCGGCTGTAGGGTTTTATTACACATGATCAAATCTTTGCGTCCATTGTTGCTGGCCAGTTTCATTCTTCCACTGGCCCTCTCCGTTTCCGCCGCTCCGATCAATACTGCGCTTACACCCAACGTCGAAAAGGCCCTCAAGGCCAGCAAGCTGCAGGACAGCGCCCTGTCGCTGGTGATGATCCCGCTCACCGGCCCGGGCACACCGACCATTTTCAACGCTGACGTTTCGGTCAACCCGGCCTCGACCATGAAGCTGGTCACCACCTATGCCGCGCTGGAAATGCTCGGCCCGAACCACCAATGGAAAACCGAGTTCTACACCGACGGCACCCTCAGCGGCGGCATCCTCAATGGCAACCTCTACCTCAAGGGCGGCGGCGATCCCAAGCTGAACATGGAGAAACTCTGGCTACTGATGCGTGACCTGCGCGCCAACGGCGTGACGCAAATCACCGGCGACCTGGTGCTGGACCGCAGTTTCTTCACGCAGCCGCAGTTGCCCGAGTTCAATGACGATGGCAATGACGAGAACAAGCCGTTCCTGGTCAAGCCCGACTCGCTGATGGTCAACCTCAAGGCCCTGCGCTTTGTGGCGCGCAACGACAATGGCCGGGTGTTGGTGTCGGTGGAACCGCCGATTGCCAGCATCCGCATCGAAAACCAGGTCAAGGCTGTCAACTCCAAGCAATGCACCGGCGGCGTGCGCTACAACCCGGTGACCCAGCCCGATGGCAGCGTGACCGTGACGGTCGGCGGCCAGTTGGGCGATGGCTGCAGCTCGCAGACGTACCTGTCGCTGCTTGACCACGCGACCTACACCGCCGGCGCCGTGCGGGCCATCTGGAAAGAGCTGGGCGGCAGCATCCAGGGCAAGGATGTGCTGGCCCCGACCCCGAGCAGCGCAAAATTGCTGGCCCGGGCCTATTCGCCGGACCTGGCGGAAATTATCCGCGACATCAACAAATACAGTAACAACACCATGGCTCAGCAGCTGTTCCTGAGCCTGGGCCAGAAATTCCGTACCGATGCCGATGGTGATGATGCCAAGGCTGCCCAGCGCGTAGTACGTCAGTGGCTGGCGAAGAAAGGCATTACCGCGCCGCACCTGGTGATGGAGAACGGTTCCGGCCTGTCCCGCGCCGAACGCGTCAGCGCCCGTGAAATGGCGGCGATGCTGCAAGCCGCGTGGCACAGCCCGTATGCCGCCGAGTTCATCAGTTCGATGCCGATTGCCGGCACCGACGGCACCATGCGCAAACGTCTGAAGACCACCGCGATGCGCGGCGAAGCCCACGTCAAGACCGGCACCCTGAACACCGTACGCGCGATCTCCGGCTTCAGCCGCGACGTCAATGGCAACACGTGGGCCGTGGTGGCGATCCTCAACGACAAGGCACCGTTTGGCGCGTCGTCGGTACTCGATCAAGTGCTGCTGGACCTGTATCGCCAACCGAAACTGCCAGATACCGCTTCGGTGCTCTGACCCGGTTTACAGTTCACCGTAGATCAACTGTGGGAGCGAGCCTGCTCGCGAATGCGCTGTATCAGTCAACTAATAAGCTGAATGACACACCGTTTTCGCGAGCAGGCTCGCTCCCACAGGGGGCCGTGTCAGGCCTCAGGCTTTCTGCGCCTCGACCCGATCACGTCCCGCCTGCTTCGCCGCATACACCCCCGAATCCGCCCGCAGCAACAGCGCATCCGCGCCTTCCCCGACGCGCCAACTGGCAATCCCGAAACTCGCGGTAACGAACCCCACGCTGTCGATCGGCGAACTGCGCAGCCCTTGCCACAATTGCATGGCCAGCACGTGCGCCTGCTCGCGGTCAGTGTCCGGGCAGAGCACCATGAATTCTTCACCGCCGAGGCGACAGAACACGTCCGTGCGCCGCAGCCGATGACCGATGCGCTCGCACACCGCCTGCAGCACTCGATCCCCCACGGCGTGGCCATGCTGGTCATTGATGCGTTTGAAGTGGTCGATGTCGAGCATGATCACCGACAACTCGCCCACGCCACGCTGGACCCTCGCCATTTCGGTGGTCAGGCGCTCCTGGAAATAGCGGCGGTTGTGGATCCCGGTCAGCGAGTCGGTGATCGACAGCGCGCGCAGTTCCTCTTCCACTCGTTTCAGGTCAGAGATGTCGGAAATGTAGCCATGCCAGAGCACGCCGCCACCGGGCAGTTCTTCGGGCGTTGCCTCACCGCGAACCCAGCGCAGACCGCGCATGGGCAGCTGCACGCGGTATTCCTCGCGCCACGGGCTGAGGGTGTCCGCCGAGGCGCGGATCGAGGCACGGACCCGGGTCGTGTCCTGTGGATGGATGCGCGTGAAGATCGCTTCGGCGTTGAGCAGCAGCACGTCCGGTTCCAGTTCGTAGATCTCGCGAATACCGTCGCTGGCATAGATCACACTGAAGCGGCCGTCGAATTCCATCTTGAATTGGTAGATGCCACCGGGCACATGGGCGCTGAGTTTCTTCAACAACAGGTCCCGTGCCGCCAGTGCCTCGTGCACGCGCTTGCGTTCGGTAATGTCGATGCAGATCGCCAAGTGACCGACCCACAACCCCTGCTCATCGAGCACCGGGGTGGCGAGCATGTTCACCGCCAAATGGCTGCCATCGCTGCGCACCAGCGTCCACTCCCGCGCCTCGCTACCGCCCTCCTCGCCCCCTTCGACCAGCATCGCCTGACAGGTCGGAATCGGTTTTCCATACCGCGCACTCAACTCCGCGGCCCGTGCCACCAGCTCCCGGGGGAGGTGCAGGTTTTCCAGGGTCATGTGCCCCACGACCTCAACGCTGGCGTAACCCAACATCTGCTCGGCGCCGGCGTTGAACGTGCTGATGACACCGCGCAGGTCGGTGGCGATGATCGCCACCTGAGTCGCCGCATTCAGTACGCCGCGCAACTGGCCGTGGGTGCCGCGCAGCTCTTGCTCACGGGCACGCAGTTCCTCGGTCCGCTGCTCCACCATTTTCAGTGCGCGTTGGCGCTGGCTGACCAGCACATACAGCAACGCGCTGAGCAGCAGACTGAGCAAACCGCCCAGCACCATCAGGGTCGTCACCGAGGAATGGTTGGCTTGTATAAAGGCTTCGCTCGGCGTGATGTCGACCTGGTAATCGTGATCGGCCAATCGCAACAGCCGGCTCGCGGACAAATCACTGGCCGCCGGCGGGTTCAAGGATTCGTAGAGCACTTCGTGCTGATCGTCGATCGACAAGTCGAGAATACGCACCGAAAGATAGTCGTAGTTGGCGTCCGGCAATCCATCGGCCAGTAACTGGCGCATGCTGATCACCGCCATGACATAACCGAAGGGTTTTACCTGCGCAGCGCTGGGTGGGTTACGCGACATCACCGGGGCCACCAACAGTACGCCACGCGCATAGGCCGGTTCGATGCTGACCAGATGCATCGGCTGTGACACCGCCATGGTGCCCAGTTTGTCCGCCCGCGCGAGGGTAGCGCGGCGCATCGGCTGGGCCAGCAAGTCGTAACCCAGCGGCGAGCCCAGTCGACTTTGCGTCTGGCTGTACAGCACCGCCACGTATTCATCACGCTCGGCGGCCAAGTGCAGCTGACCGTTGCCGTCGAGTTCACGAAGGGTGAAATTGCTGAAGCCCTCGTCCCGCACCTTTTGCTCGAATGCCGCACGCTCGGCACGGGTCACTCGGGCCGCGAAGGAATAGGCCTGGGTTCGGTGCAACAGGGGTTTGGTGTAACCGTCGAACTCCTCGCGGGAGACCGAATCGGAATTGGCGAAGAACCGGCGCAGACCGTCGAGGCGCTGCTCCTGGTCCTCGAAACGTTCTTCAATGCGGCTGTAACGCTCACTGGCCAGCAGTTGGAAGCGTTGCTTGAGTTGATGGTGAAACACATTGACGGTCGACCAGGCCAGTAACCCGGTGAGCACGCCGCCCATGAGCAATACCAGCAGCGCGACCAGCCAGGCCGACACATCTTCGCTGATAAAACCCAGGATCTTGGGGCGGACGGCCTGAAACGACATAAAGGCAACTCAAAATGCCAGGTGCCGGAAAAGCCCATTGGCCATGAGTGAGTTATAGCCATTAGCCACTAATTTGGCCAGCACTGAAATGGTCCAAGAGCCTTTAAAAATCAAGGCTCTGTGGATCCAATCAGCTCAAGTGTCAACGCGCAGTG
Organism: Pseudomonas sp. GW821-FHT10C09; assembly: GCF_059415465.1. Classification (NCBI taxonomy): domain Bacteria; kingdom Pseudomonadati; phylum Pseudomonadota; class Gammaproteobacteria; order Pseudomonadales; family Pseudomonadaceae; genus Pseudomonas; species Pseudomonas sp. GW821-FHT10C09. The sequence goes on along the minus strand of NZ_JBWKNG010000003.1, from coordinate 127,655 downwards.
ATTTTCCAGGCACGGTGGATCTTGCCATTACGGGCGAAATCCGGATCGATGGTCTGGGCGGTGATTTCTTCAACGGCGTAACGCTCAGTGAGGTTTTCCTCAAGGGTGAACTTGCGGAAGTTGTTGGAGAAGTACAACACGCCACCGGGTGCCAGACGCGCCATGGCCAGGTCGATCAACTGCACCTGGTCGCGCTGGACGTCGAAGATCCCTTCCATGCGCTTGGAGTTGGAGAACGTCGGCGGGTCGATGAAGATCAGGTCGTATTCGTCACGGCTAGCCTCGAGCCAGGCCATCACGTCGCCCTGCTCCAGACGGTTTTTGTCAGAGAAACCGTTCAGCGACAGGTTACGACGCGCCCAGTCGAGGTAGGTTTTCGACAAGTCGACGCTGGTGGTGGTGCGTGCGCCGCCCTTGGCCGCGTGAACACTGGCCGTTGCGGTGTAGCAATACAGGTTGAGGAAGCGCTTGCCGGCCGCCTCTTTCTGAATGCGCATGCGCATCGGGCGGTGGTCGAGGAACAGCCCGGTGTCGAGGTAGTCGGTGAGGTTGACCAGCAACTGCACGCCACCTTCGTTGACCTCGACGAACTTGCCCTGCGCGGCCTGACGCTCGTACTGCTTGGTGCCGCTCTGACGTTCGCGACGCTTGACCACCACGCGGCTCTTGTCGATGTTCAAGGCCTGCGGAATCGCGGCCAGGGCATCGAACATGCGGGCAGAAGCTTTTTCCGGATCGATGGATTTCGGCGCAGCGTATTCCTGGACGTGGACCCAATCCTGATAGAGGTCGATGGCCATGGAATATTCCGGCATGTCGGCGTCATACACGCGATAGCAGTCGATGCCTTCACGCTTGACCCACTTGCCCAGCGCCTTGAGGTTTTTCTGCAGACGGTTGGCAAACATCTGCCCGCCTTCGCTCAAGCGCGGTTGCTCGATCACCGGTGCGGGTGCCGGGGTCGGTTTGATCGGGTTGCCGTTTTTGTTGTACTTGCGTTCTTCCGGCTCGCTCGGCGCCTGATCATAGGCCGCCTGCTCGCGCTCGACCTGACGCTGTTCCGGGGTGCGACGCTCGCCGGTGACGAACTGGTCGGGCGTGACCTTGATCAGCAGCAGCTTGCACGGCAGCGCGCCGTTCCAGAACGAATACTGTTTGTGGCTGCGAATGCCCATGCGCTTGCCGAGGTCCGGGGCGCCGGTGAACACCGCGGCTTCCCAGTTCAAGCAAGCCTGACGCAGGCGCTCGCCGAGGTTCTGATAGAGGTAGAGCAAGCTCGCCTCGTCGCCCAGACGCTCGCCGTACGGCGGGTTGCAGATCACCAGGCCTTTCTGGTTCTGGTCCGGACGCGGCTCGAACGTACCGACTTCGCCTTGGTAGATCTTGATCCACTCGCTCAGGCCGGCACGTTCGACGTTGTTGCGGCCCGGTTGAATCAGGCGCGGGTCGGCTTCGTAACCGCGAATCCACAACGGTGGCTTGGCCAGGCCGGCCGCACAGCGCTCGGTGGCTTCTTCGTGAAGTTTTTTCCACAGCGCCGGGACGTGACCGAGCCAGGCGGTGAAGCCCCACTGCTCGCGACGCAGGTTCGGCGCCATGTCGGCGGCGATCATCGCTGCTTCGACGAGGAACGTACCCACACCGCACATCGGGTCAGCCAGCGCGCCGCCTTCGGCCGCAATGCGAGGCCAGCCGGAACGGATCAGGATCGCGGCCGCGAGGTTTTCCTTCAGCGGCGCCGCGCCTTGCTGCAAGCGATAACCGCGCTGGTGCAGGCTGTGGCCGGACAGGTCGAGGGAAAGAATCGCTTCGCCACGGTCCAGGCGCAGGTGAATGCGCAGGTCCGGGTTGAGCTTGTCGATCGACGGACGGTCGCCTTGCGGGGTGCGCAGTTTGTCGACGATGGCGTCTTTGACTTTCAAGGCGCCAAAGTGGGTGTTATCGATACCCGAGCCATGACCGCTGAACTCCACGGCCAGGGTGCCGTCGTTGAGCATGTGGTCTTGCCACTCGATGTCGAGCACGCCGTGGTACAGGTCTTCGGCGTCCTTCATCGGGAAACGCTTGAGCACCAGCAACACCCGGTTCGCCAGACGCGACCACAGGCACAGGCGATAAGCGGTTTCCATGGTGGCCATGCCGCGCACGGCAGAGGTGTGCTCACGTGCTTCTTCAAGGCCAAGCCCGACGGCTTCCTCGATCAGCAGGCCTTCAAGGCCTTTGGGGCAAGTGAGGAAGATTTCGAATTGATCGGACATTGGAGTTTCAAAGCCTTTAGCTAAGTGAACCGGCAACGCATTGCCGGTCCGGTTTTCAATCAGGCGCTTTTCTAAAAGAGCGCCCGCGTGGCACGAAGGTGTGCCGTCCCACCTGTGCTGCTCAGGTTAGAAGAGCTTAGATGCACAGGCAGATAAAAAAGTTGATGCAACAAAATGTCATAAGTCGACCCTTCGTCGAATAATGCTTCTGCGCAACAGAAGTCATTCTCACTAAAGGATTAACCCCGTCATCCTGCGGGGGGCTGATCATACAGGGCTTTGGCCAATAAACACGGGCAAACATCGTGTTACTTATGGCCATAGCATCTTTATGGTTACGTCCTTATGACAAAACGATCATTCCCTCGATGTGACGCATTGGTTAGAACTCAACACAGGTTGACGCCGCAACGACGTCAACACCTTGGCTCGCGACGCCGGCAGCGGGCCCCAACGGCAGAAGTTTTTTTCTGCCAGACCTCGATTGAGGTCTACGCGATAAATACAGTCAACAAGTGAGGGCAACACCCTATGAGAAGACTTAAGCGTGATCCGTTGGAAAGAGCATTTTTGCGCGGATATCAATATGGCGTTGGTGGCAAATCCCGTGAGCTTTGCCCATTTACTCTACCGTCAGTACGCCAAGCCTGGATTAACGGCTGGCGCGAGGGACGCGGCGACAACTGGGACGGTATGACCGGCACTGCGGGAATCCACAGACTCAACGAACTTCACGCCGTCGGCTAATTTACAGGGCCTAACACTCCGACACGACAATCTGATGACTGAATGAATTAACCACGCACGTCCCATCCGGACGGCGGGCTCCGGCCCAGGGGCTCCTTCGAGGAGCCCTTTTTTATGCCTGCCCTTCGCCGAAACCCAATCCCTTGTAGGAGCCCGGCTTGCCGGCGATAGCGATCTCAAGGACGCCATCGCCGGCAAGCCGGGCTCCTACAGGGGTTTAGCGTAATGCGGCGATGGCGTCGACGGACTCACGAATCAGCGCCGGGCCTTTGTAGATAAAGCCGGAGTAGATCTGCACCAGGCTCGCACCCGCAGCGATTTTCTCCGCGGCGTGTTTGCCTTCGGTGATTCCGCCCACGGCGATGATTGGCAAGCGACCGGCCAACTCCGAGGCCAGCACCTTCACGGTGTTGGTGCTCTTGTCACGAACCGGTGCGCCGGACAGACCGCCCGCCTCGTCACCGTGTTCCATGCCTTCGACGCCGACGCGGCTCAGGGTGGTGTTGGTGGCGATCACCGCGTCCATCCCGGTTTCGATCAGCGCTTGGGCGACCTGCGCGGTTTCTTCGTCGGTCATGTCCGGCGCGATCTTGATCGCCAGCGGGACGTGTTTACCGTGACGCAACGCCAACTCGGCGCGGCGCGTGGCCAGGTCAGCGAGCAACTGCTTGAGCGAATCGCCGAACTGCAGGCTGCGCAGGCCCGGGGTGTTCGGCGAGCTGACGTTGACCGTCACGTAGCTGGCGTGGGCGTAGACCTTGTCCAGGCAGATCAGGTAATCGTCGACCGCACGCTCGACCGGGGTGTCGAAGTTCTTGCCGATGTTGATGCCCAGCACGCCCTTGTACTTGGCGGCGGCTACACGAGCCAGCAGGTGATCGACGCCAAGGTTGTTGAACCCCATGCGGTTGATGATCGCCTCGGCTTCCGGCAGGCGGAAAATCCGTGGTTTCGGGTTACCCGGTTGCGGACGCGGGGTAATGGTGCCGATTTCGACAAAACCAAAACCCAACTGGGCAAAACCGTCGATGGCCGCGCCGTTCTTGTCCAGACCGGCCGCCAGACCCACCGGGTTCGGGAAGTCCAGGCCCATGACCGACACCGGCATTTTCGCCGGGGCCTTGCACAGCAAGCCGTTGAGGCCCAAACGTCCGCCCGCGCCAATCAGGTCCAGGGACAGATCGTGGGAGGTTTCCGGGGAAAGTTTGAACAACAGCTGACGGGCCAGGGTGTACATGGGCGGGTTTGACTCTGGGCTACGAAAAGTGGCGGCAATTATAGCCGCGCATCGGCGCCGCAGGCGAGGCGCGCGACAAAATCAGCGAGCGATGGCATATGCCTTGCACCACCACCGGTATCAGCACTCATGCCAACGGCGGAATGGGTCGAAAGACAACGGCGTCGTCACTGGCCCTTGCCCTGGCAAGGCGCCCGGTACGGCGTTTTTTTATGCAAGGTGCTTAACGATGATTGAAGTTCCAGCGAACCCTCTGGCGTGGATCAATGGCAGCGATGCCCCGGAAAAGACCGACATCAACCTCGGCTTCATGGCCCTGAGCGATTGCGCCTCGGTGGTGGTCGCCGCCACACAGGGGTTCGCCCAGCCCTATGGCTTGACCCTGAACCTCAAGCGCCAGTCGTCCTGGGCCAACCTGCGGGACAAACTGGTCAGCGGCGAACTCGACGCCGCCCACAGCCTGTACGGCCTGATTTATGCCGTCCATCTGGGCATCGGCGGCGTGGCTTCTACCGACATGGCCGTGCTGATGGGCCTGAACCAGAATGGCCAGAGCATCAATCTCTCCCACGGTTTGCAGGCGCTCGGCGTGACCAGTCCTGAAGCACTCGACCGCCACGTGCACCAAACTCGCCCGAAACTCACCTTCGCCCAGACCTTTCCCACCGGCACCCACGCCATGTGGCTGTATTACTGGCTGGCGAGCCAGGGCATTCATCCGTTGCAGGATGTTGACAGCGTCGTGGTACCGCCCCCGCAAATGGTCGCGCACCTGCAAGCCGGGCGTATCGATGGCTTTTGCGTGGGTGAGCCGTGGTCCGCCAGCGCAGTGCAACAGAATCTCGGCTTTACCCTGGCGACGACCCAGACCATCTGGCCCGATCACCCGGAAAAAGTCCTCGGCTGCACCCGTGCGTTTGTCGAGCGGTACCCCAACACCGCGCGGGCCTTGGTAATGGCGATCCTGGAAGCCAGCCGGTTTATCGAGCAAAGCACGGAAAACCGCCGCAGCACCGCACAACTGTTGAGCGCGCCCGACTACCTCGACGCCCCCCTCGACTGCATCGAACCGCGCCTGCTGGGCGATTACGCCGACGGTTTGGGACATCGCTGGCAGGACCCGCATGCGTTGCGTTTCCATGCGGGTGGTGAGGTCAACGTGCCGTACCTGTCCGACGGCATGTGGTTCATGACCCAGTTCCGGCGCTGGGGTTTGTTGCGCGACGATCCGGATTACCTCGGCGTGGCCCGTCAGGTCCAGCAACTGGATCTGTACCGCGAGGCCGCCAGTGTCGTCGGTGTCGATATCCGGGGGCAGGACATGCGTAGCAGCCAGTTGATCGACGGCAAAATCTGGAACGGTTCCGACCCGTCCGGCTATGCCCGCAGCTTCAAGTTGCACGCCCTGAGCGACAGCTCTCACCGATTCGCCCAGCGCTGACAGGAGATTGCGAACATGTTGCGTATCCTGCTGATCAACGACACCGCGAAGAAAGTCGGTCGACTGAAAGCCGCCCTGACCGAAGCCGGGTTCGAGGTGATCGACGAATCGGGCCTGACCATCGACCTGCCCGAACGCGTCGAAACGGTGCGCCCGGACGTGATCCTGATCGATACCGAGTCACCGAGCCGCGATGTGCTGGAGCAAGTGGTGCTGGTGACCCGCGACCAGCCTCGCCCCATCGTGATGTTTACCGATGAACACGACCCCGGCGTGATGCGTCAGGCGATCAAGTCCGGGGTCAGTGCCTATATCGTCGAAGGCATTCACGCACAGCGCCTGCAGCCGATTCTCGACGTGGCCATGGCGCGGTTTGAAAGTGACCAGGCCCTGCGCGCCCAGCTGCATGCCCGCGACCAGCAACTGGCCGAGCGCAAGCGCATCGAGCTGGCCAAGGGGCTGTTGATGAAGATGAAAAGTTGCAACGAGGAAGAGGCCTACACCCTGATGCGCCGGCAGGCCATGAGCCGGCAGCAGAAATTGATCCAGGTGGCCGAGCAGATCATTGCCATGAGTGAGTTGCTTGGCTGAGGTTTTGTGGTGCCTTTGAAGGCTCCTTCGCGAGCAGGCTCGCTCCCACATTAGACCGCGATCCACTGTGGGAGCGAGCCTGCTCGCGAAGGGCCGCGACTCGGTCCCGAACTGTTGGCACAAATCTGGCTAAGTAATCACCACAGGTAACCAACGGCGGTTGCCCCACCTACGACAAAGACGTCGCTCACCTCATTTGCCCTTGGCGAATCCGGTAGCGGCGTTTTTTCGTTTTGGCCCCACAGCCCGGGGCCGGTGGTGCGGCCCACAGGCGCCCCACCTGCTAGCTCATGACTCCTTCTCGAGACTCTTCACAGCTGAGGTGCGCGATGAATTCAAGCTTCTGGAAATCCGGCCATACGCCAACACTGTTTGCGGCCTTCCTCTATTTCGACCTGAGTTTCATGGTCTGGTACCTGCTCGGGCCGTTGGCCGTGCAGATCGCCGCCGACCTGCACCTGACCACCCAACAACGCGGGCTGGTGGTGGCCACGCCGATCCTGGCCGGGGCCGTGCTGCGCTTTATCATGGGCATGCTGGCGGATCGTCTGTCGCCAAAAACCGCCGGGCTGATCGGCCAGGTGATCGTCATCTGCGCGCTGTTCGGCGCCTGGAAACTGGGGATTCACAGCTACGAGCAAGCGCTGGTGCTGGGCCTCTTCCTCGGCATGGCCGGTGCGTCCTTCGCCGTCGCCCTGCCGCTGGCCTCGCAGTGGTATCCGCCACAGCATCAAGGCAAAGCCATGGGCATTGCCGGTGCCGGTAACTCGGGCACCGTGCTTGCCGCACTGATTGCTCCAGTATTGGCCGCCGCGTTCGGCTGGAGCAACGTGTTCGGCTTCGCCCTCATTCCGCTGATCCTGACAATTATCGTTTTCGCCTGGCTGGCGAAAAATGCGCCGGAGCGGCCAAAAGCCAAGTCGATGGCCGACTACTTCAAGGCCCTCGGTGATCGTGACAGCTGGTGGTTCATGTTTTTCTACAGCGTGACCTTCGGCGGTTTCATCGGCCTGGCCAGCGCCCTGCCCGGCTACTTCAACGACCAGTACGGACTGAGTCCGGTGACGGCCGGTTACTACACGGCGGCCTGTGTGTTCGGTGGCAGCCTGATGCGCCCATTGGGCGGTGCGCTGGCAGACCGTTTCGGCGGGATACGCACGTTGCTGGCGATGTACACAGTCGCGGCGATCTGCATTGCGGCGGTGGGTTTCAATCTGCCGAGTTCCTACGCGGCGCTGGCGCTTTTCGTCTGCACCATGCTCGGTTTGGGCGCAGGCAACGGCGCGGTGTTCCAGTTGGTGCCGCAGCGGTTTCGTCGCGAGATCGGCGTGATGACTGGTTTGATCGGCATGGCCGGCGGTATCGGTGGTTTTGCACTGGCGGCCGGCATGGGCGCGATCAAGCAGAGCACCGGCAGCTATCAACTGGCCCTGTGGTTGTTCGCCAGCCTCGGCGTCCTCGCGTGGTTCGGTCTGCACGGGGTCAAACGTCGCTGGAGAACCACCTGGGGTTCGGCCGCTGTGACGGCGGCGCGGGTCTGAGGCCTCAATGAGCCTGCAACTGAGCTTTGCCGAAGCCAGCGCCATTGGCCCGCGGGAGGAAAACCAGGACGCCCTGCGCCTCGTGACGCCCGCCCCGGCGCTGGCGGCCAGCAAAGGCTACTTGTTCGCCATTGCCGACGGCGTCAGCCAATGCGCCGACGGCGGTCTCGCCGCCCGTTCGACCTTGCAGGCGCTGGCGCTGGACTATTACGCCACCCCGGAAACCTGGGGCGTCGCGCAAGCATTGGACCGCCTGCTGCTGGCGCAAAATCGCTGGTTGCAGGCCAATGGTGGCGGGCAACCGCTGCTGACCACGGTCAGTGCATTGGTCATGCGCGGCAGGCGTTTTACCCTGGCCCATGTCGGCGACTGCCGGGTGTATCGCTGGCATGCGGATCAGTTGCAGCGCGTCAGCGAGGATCATGTCTGGGACCAGCCGGGCATGCAGCATGTGCTGAAACGGGCACTGGGACTGGATCAGCATCTGGTGCTGGATTTTCTCGATGGCGAATTGCGCCTGAACGAGAGTTTCGTGCTGCTCAGCGACGGCATCTGGGCCGTGCTCGGTGACACTGCGATTGCCGCGATTCTGCGGGATCAGCCCGATCTGGACAGTGCGGCAAACACTCTGGTGCAGGCCGCCCATCTGGCCGGCAGCCAGGACAATGCCAGCGCCCTGCTGGTGCGGGTCGATGCCTTGGGTGAAACGAGCATCGGCGATGCGCTGATTCATTTACAGCAATGGCCATTGCCACCGGCGTTGAAACCCGGTCAATCCTTCGAAGGCTGGCACGTTGAAGGGATACTCGGCCAGAGCCAGCAATCGCTGCTCTATCGGGTTCGCGACGGGCAACAGCAACCCTGGCTGTTGAAAACCTTGCCCGCTGCGCTGCACGACGATCACTTGGCCGGGCAAGCATTGCTGTCGGAGGAATGGTTTCTCAAGCGCGTGGCCGGACGGCATTTCCCTGAAGTCCATGCCGCCAGTCAGCGTCAGCATTTGTACTACGTGATGCGTGAATATTTCGGAACGACGCTGGCAAACCTGCACGCCAGTGTCGGACCTTTGCCGTTGGCACAATGGCAAGACCTGGCCGAGCGCTTGCTTCGCGCGGTTGGCTTATTACATCGACGGCAGATTCTGCATCGCGACATCAAGCCGGAAAACCTGCTGCTGGGTGACGACGGCGAATTACGCCTGCTGGATTTCGGCCTAGCGTATTGTCCCGGCCTGTCCGAGGATCAAGCCTCCGCCCTGCCTGGAACGCCCAGTTACCTCGCACCGGAAGCCTTTCGCGGGGACATCCCGACGCCGCAACAGGATTTGTATGCGGTGGGCGTGACGTTGTATTTCCTGCTGACCGGGCATTACCCCTACGGAGAAATCGAAGCGTTCCAGCGACCACGGTTTGGTGTACCGGTCAGCGCCAGTCGCTATCGACCGGATTTGCCGGAATGGATAACGCAATGTCTGGAACGTGCCGTTGTGGCGGATCCGGGTCAGCGGTTTGAAACGGCGGAAGAATGGTTGCTGGTGCTGGAACAGGGCGAGCGGCGCAGCTTGAGCGTGCGACCCAGACCGTTGATGGAGCGGGAGCCGTTGAAGGTTTGGCGGACATTGGCAGTGGTGTCGTTGCTGCTGAATCTGGTGATGCTATTTCTGTTGCTCCACTCATCTTGACTCGCCACAGGTTTCATATGCTCCAGGACCGGGCAACCCGCCTCTAATCGGTGCACAAACATTCGCTCCGCTCCTGTCACGCCTGCCTGAAACCCAACAAATCCGCAGTTCTGAATACTTGGCACAACCACTGCATTACCCTTTCCACCACACATAAAGCCCAGCCTTCAACGATGAAGGCTGCGCTTCCCGAGAGAACGGGACCAGGACAAAGGCGTCCTCGCTAGGCAACTAGCGGGACGCCTTTTTTTGTTTGCGCAAAATTTGTCGAGCCAGACCTGAAGCCCTGATGAGGCGGGTCACCGCTCCCCGGAGAACCTGATGAAAAAATTAAAACTGGTGATGATCGGCAACGGCATGGCCGGGGTTCGCACCCTGGAAGAACTGCTCAAGCTGAGCAACGAGCTGTACGACATCACGGTCTTCGGTGCCGAACCCCATACCAACTACAACCGCATCCTGTTGTCGCCCGTTCTGGCCGGTGAGCAAACGTTCGAAGAGATCGTGCTCAACGACCTCGACTGGTACCTGGACAACCACATCAAGCTGCTGCTCAACCGCAAAGTGGTGCAGATCGACCGGGTCAAACGCCGGGTCATTGCCGAAGACGGCACCGAGGCCGAATACGATCGCCTGCTGATCGCCACCGGCTCGACCCCGTTCATTCTGCCGATTCCGGGCAACACCTTGCAGGGCGTGATCGGCTACCGCGACATCGCCGACACCCAGGCCATGATCAACACCGCCAAGACCCATAAGCACGCCGTGGTCATCGGCGGTGGTTTGCTCGGCCTGGAAGCCGCGAACGGCTTGATGCTGCGCGGCATGCACGTGACCGTGGTGCATATCGGCGAATGGCTGCTGGAACGGCAACTCGACAAGACCAGCGGCCAGTTGCTGCAGACCGCCCTTGAAGCGCGCGGCCTGCACTTTCGCCTGTGCGAACAAACCCAGGCCCTGCACGATGCCGGCAATGGTCGCGTCGGCTCGGTGGAATTCAAGAATGGCGACATCATTCCCGCCGACTTGGTGGTGATGGCCGCCGGTATTCGCCCCAACACCGAACTCGCGGAAAAATCCGGTATTCCCTGCAATCGCGGGATTCTGGTCAACGACACGATGCAAACCTACGATCCACGGGTCTACGCCATCGGCGAATGCGCCAGCCATCGCGGCATCGCCTACGGCCTGGTCGCGCCGCTGTTCGAACAAGCCAAGGTCTGCGCCAATCATCTCGCCCAATTGGGCTTCGCCCGTTATCAAGGCTCGGTGACGTCGACCAAACTGAAAGTCACCGGGATTGACCTGTTCTCTGCCGGCGACTTCATGGGCGGCGAAGGCACGGAAACCATCACCCTCTCCGACCCGATCGGCGGGGTCTACAAAAAACTGGTGATCAAGGATGACGTGCTGGTCGGCGCCTGTCTGTACGGCGATACGGCAGATGGCGGTTGGTATTTCCGGCAGATTCGTGAGAATCACGCCATTGGCGAGATCCGCGATCACCTCATGTTTGGTGAAAACGCCTTGGGCGACGTAGGACATCAGGGCCAGGACAAAGCCATGAGCATGGCCGACACCGCTGAAGTCTGCGGCTGCAACGGCGTGTGCAAAGGCACCATCGTCAAGGCGATTCAGGAACACGGGCTGTTCAGTGTCGACGAGGTGAAAAAACACACCAAGGCTGCCAGCTCTTGCGGTTCGTGCGCCGGCCTCGTCGAGCAGATCCTGATCAACACCGTGGGCGGCGCGGCAGACGTGAAGCCCAAAAGCGAAAAAGCCATCTGCGGTTGCAGCGACCTCAACCACGGGCAAATCCGCCAGGCCATTCGCGAACAACACCTGCTCACCATCGCCGGCACCCAGAGCTACCTGAACTGGCGCACCCCGAACGGCTGCGCCACCTGCCGCCCGGCGCTCAACTACTACCTGATTTCCACCTGGCCGGGCGAAGCCAAGGATGACCCGCAATCGCGCCTGATCAACGAACGCGCCCACGCCAACATCCAGAAAGACGGTACCTACTCCGTGGTCCCGCGGATGTGGGGTGGCGTGACCAACCCTTCGGAATTGCGCCGGATTGCCGACGTCGCCGACAAGTACAACGTGCCGATGGTCAAGGTCACCGGCGGTCAGCGCATCGACTTGTTGGGGATCAAGAAGCAGGACCTGCCCGGTGTCTGGAAAGACCTCGACATGCCGTCCGGCCATGCCTACGGCAAATCCATCCGCACCGTGAAGACCTGCGTCGGCAGTGAGTTCTGCCGTTTCGGCACGCAGAACTCCACGCAGTTGGGCATCGAGCTGGAGCATGACCTGTTCAACATGTGGTCGCCGCACAAAGTCAAACTGGCCGTCTCCGGTTGCCCGCGCAACTGTTCGGAAGCAGGCATCAAGGACGTAGGCATTATCGGTGTCGATTCCGGCTGGGAGATGTACATCGGTGGCAACGGCGGGATCAAAACCGAAGTCGCCGAGTTCTTCGTCAAATTGAAAACCGCTGAAGAGGTGCGCGAATACAACGGCGCGTTCTTGCAGCTTTATCGCGAAGAAGCCTTCTACCTCGAACGCACCGTGCATTACCTGCAACGGGTCGGCATGGACCACATCAAGAAAGCCGTGCTGGAAGACCCGGAACGGCGCAAGGCGCTCAACGACCGGCTGCAATTCTCGCTGTCGTTCGAACAGGACCCGTGGAAAGAACGCCTGACCCAGCCATTGCTGAAGAAAGAATTCGACGTCATTCCCGTGAAGAACCTGGAGGTGCTGGCATGAACTGGCTGGATATCTGCGCACTGGAAGAGATCAACGCCCTGGGCTCGCGGATCATTGCCGGCCCCAAAGGTGACATCGCGATTTTTCGTACCAGCGACGATGAAGTGTTCGCCCTCGACGACCGTTGCCCGCACAAGGGCGGGCCGCTGTCTCAAGGCTTGATCTACGGCAAGCGCGTGGCGTGCCCGCTGCACAACTGGCAGATCGACCTGGAAAGCGGCGAAGCCCAAGCCCCGGACATCGGCTGCGCCCATCACCACCCGGCGCGGGTCGAAAATGGCCGAGTGATGCTGGCCCTGCGGGACGCAGGCTGATGGACCGCCAGATCACCGCGTCCACCTGCTGCTATTGCGGGGTCGGCTGCGGCGTGCTGATCGAACACGACGGCGAGCGCATCCTCGGCGTCAGCGGCGATCCGGCGCACCCGGCAAATTTCGGCAAATTGTGCAGCAAGGGATCAACCCTGCATCTGACCGGCGACTTGACGGCACGGGCGCTGTACCCGGAACTGCGCCTGGGCAAAGGCCTGGCGCGCAGCCGCACCGACTGGGACACCGCCCTTGATCACGCCGCCAGCGTCTTCGCCCAAACCATTGCCGACCATGGCCCGGACAGCGTCGCGTTCTACATTTCAGGGCAGTTGCTGACTGAGGACTACTACGCCTTCAACAAACTGGCGCGGGCGCTGGTGGGCACCAATAACATCGACAGTAATTCGCGGCTGTGCATGTCGTCGGCGGTGGTCGGTTACAAGCGCAGCCTGGGCGCCGATGCGCCACCGTGCAGCTATGAAGACCTGGAGTTGAGCGACTGCGTGATGATCGTCGGCAGCAACATGGCCTACGCCCATCCGGTACTGTTTCGCCGCCTCGAAGAGGCCAAATCCCGCCGACCACACATGAAAGTCATCGTCATCGACCCACGTCGTACCGACACCTGCGATTTGGCTGACCTGCACCTGGCGATTCTTCCGGGGACCGATGTCGCCTTGTTCCATGGGATTTTGCACCTGCTGCTGTGGGAAGACTGGATCGATCGCGACTACATCAAGGCCCACACCGAAGGCTTGCCCGAGCTGAAAAACCTGGTGCGCGATTACACCCCGCAGATGGTGTCGCAGCTGTGCGGAATCAGCATTGAGCAATTGCAGCAATGCGCCGAATGGGTCGGGAATTCACCGAGTTTCCTGTCGTTGTGGTGCATGGGGCTGAACCAGTCCACCGCCGGCAGCGCGAAGAACAGCGCACTGATCAATTTACACCTGGCCACCGGGCAAATCGGCCGTCCCGGTGCCGGACCTTTCTCCTTGACCGGTCAGCCGAATGCCATGGGCGGCCGGGAAACCGGCAGTCTGTCGAACCTGTTACCCGGCCATCGCGATGCCGCCAATGCCGAGCACCGCGCTGACGTGGCGGCTTATTGGGGTGTCGATCAACTGCCAGAAAACCCCGGGCTGACCGCCATCGAGTTGTTTGAGCAGGTGGGCAGCGGAAAGATCAAAGCCTTGTGGATCGCGTGCACCAACCCCGCTCAATCGCTTCCCGATCAGACTGCCGTGCGCGCGGCGCTGGAAGCGTGTCCGTTCGTGGTATTGCAGGAGGCCTTTCGCACCACTGAAACCGCGAGGTTTGCCGACCTGTTGTTGCCCGCCGCCAGTTGGGGCGAGAAGGACGGTACGGTCACCAACTCCGAGCGGCGTATTTCCCACGTCCGCCAGGCAATCGTCGCACCGGGTGAAGCGCGTCCAGACTGGGCGATCACCGTGGATTTCGCACAGCGTCTGGAGAAACGTCTGCGCCCCGACGCAACCAGCCTGTTTGCCTTTGAAACCCCGGCGCAGGTGTTCGACGAATACAAACAACTGACCCGTGGTCGGGATCTGGATTTGTCCGGGATCAGCCACGCATTGATCGACCAGATTGGCCCGCAGCAATGGCCCTTTCCTGCGGGCGCCAGCGCAGGCACGGCGCGTCTCTATCTCGACGGTAATTTCCCGACTGTCAGCGGCCGCGCGCAGTTCGTGGCTGATCCGTATCGCGCCGCCAAGGAACAGCGCGATGCACGTTTCCCGCTGACGCTGATCACCGGTCGCCTGCGTGATCAATGGCACGGCATGAGCCGCACTGGCACTGCCGCGCAGCTGTTCGGTCATGTCAGCGAAGCCGTGTTGAGCCTGCACCCGGATGAGCTGCGCCGGCATCGCCTGCAAACGGGCGACCTGATCAGCCTGAAAAGTCGCCGCGGCGCGGTGATCGTGCCGGTCGCCAGTGACGACAGCGTGCGCCCCGGCCAAGCCTTTTTGCCGATGCATTTTGGTGACCGTTTTCTCAAGGGGGGCGTGAACAGCCTCACCCTCCCAGCCTTCGACCCTCTGTCAAAACAACCTGAGCTTAAACACAGCGGCGTGCGCCTCGAACCGGTGCAATTGCCCTGGCACCTTTTCGCGCTGGTAGAGGGTGATGTCCAACAGCATTTTGAGACGCTACGACCCCTTTGCGAGGCGTTTTCCTACGTCAGCCTCAGCCTGACAGGTCGTGAGCGCCCTGCGCTGCTGATACGCGCTGCCAACGCCACAGCACCCGATCCACAACTGCTGCGCGATATCGATCAAGGCCTGGGGCTCAACGACGGCCCGGTGCTGGCCTACGACGATCCACGACGCTCCATCGGCAAACGCGTGCGGATCGAGAACGGCCGGATCACCGCGATCCGCCTGGCGGGTGAAACCCTTGCCCGGCACTGGCTGCAAAACCTCTGGCTCGAAGGGCGCGCCGATGAACAACTGCGGCGCTGGTTGCTCGCGCCACTGAGTGCCCCACCTGGCCAGGTCGACGCCGAAGCTATCGGCAACAAAACCCTGTGCAACTGCAAAAACGTCAGCCAAAACGCGGTCTGTGCCGGCATCCGCCGTGGCCTGGACTTGCAGGGCTTGAAACAGGAATTGGGTTGCGGCACGCAATGCGGCTCCTGCGTCCCGGAAATCAAGCGTTTGCTGGCCGCCACCGCGCAGCCGGTCGCCGTCATCTCGTGAGGAAAACACAATGAGTGCAAAAGTCTGGCTGGTGGGCGCGGGCCCCGGTGACCCTGAATTGCTCACGCTCAAAGCTGTTCGCGCGTTGAGAGAAGCGGATGTGGTGCTGATCGACGATCTGGTCAACGACGCGGTGCTTGAGCACTGCCCCGGAGCACGGATAATTCCGGTGGGTAAACGCGGTGGCTGCCGCTCTACGCCACAGGCGTTCATTCATCGTTTGATGCTGCGTTACGCCCGTCAAGGCAAATGCGTGGTGCGGCTCAAGGGGGGTGACCCGTGCATCTTCGGGCGTGGCGGTGAAGAAGCGCAGTGGTTGCGAGAGCGCGGGGTCGAAGCCGAACTGGTCAATGGCATCACCGCCGGCCTGGCTGGCGCGACTCAATGCGATATTCCGTTAACCCTGCGCGGTGTGGCCCGAGGCGTGACGCTGGTGACCGCCCACACTCAGGATGGCAGCAGCCTGAACTGGCAAGCACTGGCTCAAGGTGGCACGACGCTGGTGATCTACATGGGCGTGGCGAAGCTCAGCGAGATCCGTGAGCAACTGCTGGCGGGCGCAATGGCGGCGGATACGCCGGTGGCGATGATTGAAAACGCATCGTTGCCGCATCAACGGGAATGTCGGAGCAGCCTGATGGCGATGGAAGAAGATGCCTTGGCCTTCGAGTTGAAAAGCCCGGCCATCCTGGTGATTGGTGCAGTCGCTGGCAACTGTGGGAGCGAGCCTGCTCGCGAAGAGGCCCTGATCAACGACATCAACGTCGTCGGATGCCAACGCGCCTGACGCATCCCTGCCTCACCAAATCGCAGACAAAGAAAAGCCCGGCCTAAGCCGGGCTTTTACTTAAAGCGGCGGGTAATTACTTACCTTGAGCTTCAACCTGCGCTTCTACGCGACGGTTTACAGCGCGGCCAGCTTCAGTTTTGTTGTCAGCAACTGGGCGAGTTTCGCCGTAGCCGATCGACTGAACGCGGGACGATTCAACACCGTACTGGTTGGTCAGAACTTGTTTAACGGCGTTTGCACGACGCTCAGACAGTTTCTGGTTGTAAGCGTCAGGACCGACGGAGTCAGTGTGACCTTCAACAGTAGTGGTGGTGGATGGGTACTGCTTCATGAAATCAGCCAGGTTCTTGATGTCGCCGTAGCTGTTTGGCTTGACTACCGACTTATCGAAGTCGAATTTCACGTCCAGCTCAACACGAACAACTTCAGCAACTGCCGGGCAGCCATCAGCGTCAACAGTTACGTTGGCTGGGGTGTCTGGGCACTTGTCAACGTTGTCGCAAACGCCATCGTTGTCGCTGTCGGAGCAGACTTCTGGAGCTGGAGCAGCAGCGACTGGCTTGTTGCCGCCACCGAAGTTCACGCCCAGACCAACGGATGGGATGTAGTCCCAACGGCCGTTGTCCAGTTTGTAGTCAGCTTCTACGCCAGCACGAGCGTAGACGTTTTCCAGGAAGTAGTACTTCAGGCCAGCGCCAGCAGTCAGGAAAGTCGACTGATCACGACCGCTGTGGCCGTCAGCGCGCACGTTGGTCAGGCTGCCGTGCTTAACACCACCTTGAACGTAAGGACGCAGAGCGTCGCCAGCGTTGTTGAAGTGGTACTGAGCGTTCAGACCGAACTGATCGCCTTCGATTTTCTGCTTGCCGGTGTTGTTGTCCGAACGGGTGTAGTCATCGTTGTTGTAGGTGAAGTTCAACGATACGTCGTCGGTCAAGAAGTAACCGATGGAGGCGCCAGGAGTGTAGCCGTCTTCAACGTTGTTAACGCTGTCGTTGTACTTTTTCCCGTAGTTGAGCTCGCCTTCAACTGCGCCTTGGCCTTGTGCCAGAACGCCGAACGAAGTAGCGGCAATAAGAGTACCAATGGCCAAGCCCAAGGTGTTTTTCAGTTTCATCCGTTAAATCCCCATCTGGTGATTGTAAAGCAGTCCCTCAAACCGGGGGACAACTCGGCGGCTAGTCTATCAGAACTAGCCTACACGTAAGAGATATTTGCGCTGAACTAAGTTTCAGCAATGCCTGCAAATTTCTCACGCAATTTATCAAGAGCACGTTTGTACCGCATTTTTGTCGCACTCAAACCCATATGCATGATATCCGCGATCTCTTGAAATTCCAGCTCTGCGACAAATCGTAGCACCAGAATTTCCCGGTCAATCGGGTTTACATACACCAGCCAGCGATCAAGTCCACCCTTATCCTCGGGTTTCGGCGCCTTCTCTTCAGACGCTTCCTCGAGGGGGTCCAGACTCAAAGCGTCCATCAAGCGACGCTTTCGCCGTTCCTTCCGATACTGTGTGATGCATTCGTTGTACGTGATGCTATATAGCCATGTCTTGAACTTCGATTTCCCCTCGAAGTTCTTCAAGCCGTACAGCACCTTCAACATCACTTCCTGACAGACATCGTCTGCGTCGCGATCGTTCCCAAGGTATCGGGCACAGACGTTAAATAATGTTCGCTGGTAACGCCGCATCAGTTCTTCATAGGCGCGCGTTACGTGAAACAGCTCGGTATGCGAGCGCGCGACCAACTCCTCATCAGAGAGCTCGCGGGGGTCGTAGCGCGTGGAGAGCGATTGAGCTTTATTCAAAACAAGTCGGGCCGACAGTCAGGTCAATGTCCGCCGCTGCCCTTTCGGGCAATTTGCGGCGGCATACATTAGCAGGGTTTGCCGGGTTAGCGGCTACTCACATGCTGCTCCAGGAGAATCCGATTGGAGAGAGAGACTAGCTCACCCTCATCGGTCAGCAATGTGGTTTTAACCGTGCCGATCTCTTCGATCTGGCCTTCGACCTCGCCAACACGCACTTGTTGCCCAACCTGATATAGCTCACGCACATAGATTCCCGCAAGAATCTGACCGGCAATTTCCCGGCTTCCCAAACCCATGGCCAACGCTACCGCCAGACCAACGGTGATCAACACAATGACGATCACATGGTTGAGCAGGTCAGTCTTGACCTCCAACTGGCTGATCGCTACCGAGATACTGATGATAATCACCAGACCCTGAGCGATTCGTCCCAACCCCGAAGCATAGTCCAGCCCTACGCCTTCTGCCGCGCCGCGCACCAGCCCATTGGCCAATTGCGCCAGCAAAACACCCACCAGCAACACCAGCGCCGCGCCGAATACCTTGGGCAAATACAGAGCCAGCATATCCAGCGTAGCTGAAACTCGCTCAAGTCCAAGGGATTCTGCTGCAGAAACCAGAAAAATCAGCAGGACGAACCAATAGACAATCTTGCCGATCAAGGTCGAGATCGGTACTTGAAGACCGGCCCGGGACAGTAATTTAGTCAGACCGGTGCCGCCCATCAGGCGATCGAGACCCAGCTTGGCGAGCAGCTTGGACAACAAAGTGTCCAAAAGTTTCGCAACGACGAAACCCAACAGCAGCACGACCAGTGCGCCGAACAGGTTCGGAATGAAGTTCGCAACCTTTGTCCATAACGCAGTCATTGCAGTGACGAGGCTCTGAGTCCAGAGATCAAGTTCCATATTCAATCAGCCTTATCAGCAGTGCGAACGGTAGGTTTACGGTGGCGGGAGACCGGAGCGACGTGGGCCGAGCCGTTGTTGAGGGCAATCATCAGCGCGGGCAACCAGCGGCCCAGCAGGCTGAACAGATCGCCGGCGCCGACCTGGCGGTTGGCGGTTTTCAGTACACGCCCAAGGCACGCATCGTCGTCCCGGGTGGACGGTGATGCATTGAGCATGTCGCGCAAAGACTGTTCAAACGGATCGTGCATACGCACCTCTCGTGATGTCTGTGAAAGACGCGATCAAATTTGCCCGGGTCACATGACGCATGCTCACACCCAACGCAAACGTCGAAATAACCACCACTGCCCGAGCGCCACCGAGACCATCATCAGGCACGCAATCAGGAAGCCATACGGGCTCGCCGAGAATGGAATACCACCGACGTTGATCCCCAAAAGACCGGTCAGGAAACTCATCGGTAAAAAGATCCCGGTGATGATCCCGAAGCGGTACATCGTGCGGTTCATTCGCACGCTCAAACGTCTGTCTTCAGCCTCGAGGACCAGCCCCACCCGCTCCCGGGTCAATTCCAGCTCCTCAAGGTAGCGGGTCAGGCTGTTGTTCAATTCGTTCCAGTAATCGCCATCGTCTTCGACAAACCACGGCAGCTTTATACGCGTCAGTTGCCCGAAAATATCCCGCTGAGGTGCAAGGAAACGTTTCAGAGCTGCCGCCCTGCGACGGATCTGCAATATCGCGCCGTGTTCGGGCGTATACCGTTCGTCGGCATCCAGTTTTTCTTCTTCCTCATCGACCACTTCCGAGAGGCAACTGACCAGGTCCTGCACTTTATTGGTGAGGTACTGCGCCATATACAGGACGAGCTCGGACGCTGTTTTTGGTCCTTTACCTTCGGCGAGTTGCACCAACAATTCATCGGTGGCGCGCAATGGACGCAAACGCAGGGAAATAACACGCTTGGCCGAGGCAAAAATCCGTACCGAGACCATATCTTCCGGCTCTGCGCCGGGATTCAAATTGACCCCACGCAAAAATAGCAGCAGTTCGCTGTCCGAAAGCTGTAGAAGACGCGGTCGGGTATTTTCTTCAAGCAGGAGGTCACAGCTGAATTCACTCAGACCGCTGGTTTTACGCAGCCAGGTCTGGGTTTGCGGATGACTGCGATCCCAATGCAGCCACAGGCTCTCATGAGCCTGAAGCTGCAAGTCATCGAGTTCAGTCCGGGCTATCGAACGCGCACTGCCTTTACCGTCCAGCACCAGGGCATGCACCAGGCCCCACTGCGCGTTTTCTTCCTCGAACATCCGCATCCCTTTGTTGGTTTCTGTTTATTCAGGCATTTTCAGCGGGCTTGGCGAGATGATCACGCCGTTGTTGTCCGCATAAATGTAATGGCCGGGATGGAACGTCACGCCGGCAAAGGTCACCGCTACGTTGAGATCGCCGATGCCGCGCTTGTCGGTTTTCATCGGGTGGCTGGCCAGGGCCTGAACACCCAGGTCGGTTTGTGCAATGACGTCGACGTCACGGATGCAACCGTAGATCACCAGCCCTTCCCAACCGTTCTTCGCGGCTTTCTCGGCGATCATGTCGCCCAGCAGCGCACGACGCAGGGAACCGCCACCGTCGACCACCAACACCTTGCCATTGCCCTTGAGCTCGGCTTGTTCCTTGACCAGCGAGTTGTCTTCGAAGCACTTGATGGTCACGATTTCGCCGCCGAAGGAATCACGGCCACCGAAATTGCTGAACATCGGTTCCAGCACCTGCACCAGCTCCGGATAGGCGTCGCACAGGTCAGGCGTGAGGTAATGATTCATCGAGAAACTCCTGTAAAGAGGAAGACAATCGAGGGTGTCGAAACGTGACCAAAACTGCTCAATGCGTCATATCTTAGCCGCAAGCCGATCAGAGCGAAATGCCCTTGTTAGAGCATCAGGCTCAAACTGCCGTCGCCAGATCCGGCTTGTCGCCCATCAAGGGCGTCTGTTGATCAACCAACCACCGCGCCACCAGCGGCCAGACCTCGGCTTGAGCGGCTTTGCTGACCAGCATTTCAACGTGACCAAAATTATCGCCAAAGCCCTGCTCAGGTCCCAGGTTGATGAATTGCTTGTGCTCGGAACCGATCTGCTCGAACAGTTTGCGACAGGCCCACGCCGGGTCTTGATGATCGCCGACTGCGCTCACGGCCAGCACTGGCATCGCAACGTTGGCCAATCCGGCCCACCAGTCTTTGTCGGCATCGCCAAAACGCCCGAACAGTCCGTACCAGCGCATGCTTTCCAGGGCCAGGCCAATCGGCTCGTCCTCCGGGCCGCGCTTGAGTCGTGATCCCGACAGTTGCGCAAAGCGCTTGAGAATAAAGCGCCCGCTCCACTCCACCGGGGGAATCTTCAACGGCCAATAGGTACGGCTGACTTGCGTGCCAAAAAACGCCGCCGACGCCACCACAGGCTCACCGATGTACTCACCACCCAATGCCGCCGCCAGCGTAATCCCGCCCAGCGAATGACCGATCCAGTGCGGGACCTGGCCACTTTGCTCACGCACGAACGCGCCAATGGCCGGCAGATCGTAACGCGCGTAGTCGGCGACACGGTTCTTGCGGTAGTTCTGGTTACGCTGGGACAGGCCGTGACCGCGCATTTCGGGAATCCATACATCGAATCCCAGACGCGTCAGATAAGCACCCAACCCCAACCCTTTCGGGGAAAACCAGAAGCGCCGATTGGAGAAGCTGCCGTGCAACAGGATCACCGGCACGCCACGTACCGCCGGCTCATCGGCCATGCCCAGCCGGGTAACGGCCAGCTCGACGCTGATGTCGGGACTGTTTGCCGGCTTCAAACGGTAAACATCTTCGCTCAAATCACCACGCCGTTCGGCGCTGATCAGGGCGACAGGAAATAGGTTGCTGCTGCTTTGCATAATGCTCTTGCACAAAAAAGGGCGGCATCCAGAGGAGCCCGCCCTACTCAAATCGTAAAGCCCCGGCCACTTGACCGGGGCTTCATTCACATCACGCCTGCGCCTGACCTTCAGCCAGGAAGAACCAGGTTTCCAGTACGGAGTCCGGGTTCAACGAAACGCTTTCAATGCCCTGCTCCATCAGCCACTTGGCCAGATCAGGGTGGTCCGAAGGACCCTGACCGCAAATGCCGATGTACTTGCCAGCCTTGTTGCACGCGGCAATGGCGTTCGCCAGCAGCTTCTTGACCGCCGGATTACGCTCGTCGAACAGGTGCGCAATGATCCCGGAGTCACGGTCCAGGCCCAGCGTCAGCTGAGTCAGGTCGTTGGAGCCGATCGAGAAGCCGTCGAAGAATTCGAGGAACTCTTCAGCGAGGATCGCGTTGGATGGCAGTTCGCACATCATGATGATGCGCAGACCGTTTTCGCCGCGAGCCAGACCGTTTTCGGCCAGCAGATCGATCACCTGGCTGGCTTCGCCCAAGGTACGGACGAACGGCACCATGATTTCGACGTTGGTCAGGCCCATCTCGTTGCGCACGCGCTTGAGGGCACGGCACTCGAGTTCGAAGCAGTCACGGAACGATTCGCTGATGTAACGCGAGGCGCCACGGAAGCCCAGCATCGGGTTTTCTTCTTCCGGCTCGTAGAGCTTGCCGCCGATCAGGTTCGCGTATTCGTTGGACTTGAAGTCCGACAGACGCACGATGACCTTTTTCGGGGTGAACGCTGCAGCCAGGGTGCTGATGCCTTCGACCAGTTTGTCGACGTAGAAATCGACCGGATCGTTGTAACCGGCGATGCGCTTGTCGACGCTGTCCTTGATGTCCTGCGGCAGACCGTCGTAGTTCAACAGCGCTTTGGGGTGAACCCCGATCATGCGGTTGATGATGAATTCCAGACGGGCCAGACCCACACCAGCGTTCGGCAGTTGCGCGAAGTCGAAGGCGCGGTCCGGGTTGCCAACGTTCATCATGATCTTGAACGGCAGGTCCGGCATGGCGTCGACGGAGTTTTTCTTGATGTCGAAGCCCAGTTCACCTTCAAAGATGTAACCGGTGTCGCCTTCAGCGCAGGAAACGGTCACGCCCTGGCCGTCTTTCAACAGCTGGGTGGCGTTGCCGCAACCGACCACGGCCGGGATGCCCAGCTCGCGAGCGATGATCGCCGCGTGACAGGTACGACCGCCACGGTTGGTGACGATGGCGCTGGCGCGCTTCATGACCGGTTCCCAGTCCGGGTCGGTCATGTCGGAAACCAGCACGTCGCCCGGCTGGACTTTGTCCATCTCGGACACGTCCTTGATGATGCGGACCTTGCCGGCGCCGATGCGCTGGCCGATGGCGCGACCTTCAACCAGCACGGTGCCGGTTTCTTTCAACAGGTAACGTTCCATGACGTTGGCCTGGGTGCGGCTCTTCACGGTTTCAGGACGGGCCTGAACGATGTAGAGCTTGCCGTCGTCACCGTCTTTGGCCCATTCGATGTCCATCGGGCACTGGTAGTGCTTCTCGATGATCATCGCTTGCTTGGCCAGTTCGCTGACTTCGGCATCGCTCAGGCAGAAACGTGCGCGATCAGCCTTGTCAACGTCGATGGTCTTGACCGATTTACCGGCCGTGGCGACTTCGCCGTAGATCATCTTGATGGCTTTGCTGCCCAGGTTGCGACGCAGGATGGCTGGGCGACCGGCGGCCAGCGTGCCTTTGTGGACGTAGAACTCATCCGGGTTCACCGCGCCTTGTACGACGGTTTCACCCAGGCCGTAGGCGCCGGTGATGAACACCACGTCACGGAAACCCGATTCGGTATCAAGGGTGAACATCACGCCGGCGGTGCCGGTTTCGGAGCGGACCATGCGTTGAACGCCAGCCGACAGGGCCACCAGCTTGTGGTCGAAGCCCTGGTGCACGCGGTAGGAAATCGCACGGTCGTTGAACAGCGAAGCGAACACCTCTTTGGCGGCGCGAATGACGTTTTCGACACCACGGATGTTCAGGAAGGTTTCCTGCTGACCGGCGAAGGAAGCGTCCGGCAAGTCTTCGGCGGTAGCGGAAGAACGCACGGCCACGGCCATGTCAGTGTTGCCGGCTGACAGCGTGGCGAACGCGGTGCGGATTTCGGCGTTGAGCTTCTCGGGGAACTCGGCTTCCATGATCCATTGACGGATCTGGGCGCCAGTGCGGGCCAGGGCGTTGACATCGTCGACATCCAGGGCATCGAGGGCGGCGTGGATCTGATCGTTCAAGCCGCTCAGTTCCAGAAAATCACGATAAGCCTGAGCTGTCGTGGCGAATCCACCGGGCACCGAAACACCGGCACCTGCCAGGTTACTGATCATCTCGCCCAGGGATGCGTTCTTGCCCCCCACATGCTCAACATCGTGTTTGCCGAGCTTATCGAGGGAAACTACGTACTCTACCAAGGTGATCTCTCCACTAACTGTGTTGGAAAAGCTCAGGAGCCGGCTGCTCGGGGGAGCGTTTGCCAGCTGTATGGCCTGGACCTGGAAAATAAGTGAGAATGCGGGCCACTGGCGGCCAACAAATCGCGCCTATCATATCCAAGATTCGTCTTTAGCTTAAGGCCCAAGGTGCAAATGAAACGATCTGCTTTCTTTATTTCCGACGGCACGGGCATCACTGCCGAAACTCTGGGTCAAAGCCTCCTGGCGCAGTTCGAAAACATTACCTTCAGCAAATTCACGCGACCGTATATCGACAACGTGGATAAAGCGCGGGCCATGGTACAACAAATCAACAAAGCCGCCGAAAATGACGGCTTCCGGCCGATTATTTTCGACACGATCGTCAATCAGGACATTCGTGAGATCCTCGCTACCTCCAATGGTTTCATGATCGATATTTTCTCGACCTTCCTGGCACCGCTTGAGCAGGAATTGACCGAGCATTCTTCCTACACCGTCGGCAAGTCCCACTCCATTGGCGCCAACACCAATTACATGGAACGCATCGAGGCGGTGAACTTCGCCCTCGACAACGACGACGGGGCCCGCACCCACTACTACGACAAGGCCGATCTGATCCTGGTCGGCGTGTCGCGTTGCGGCAAAACCCCGACCTGCCTGTACATGGCCATGCAATTCGGCATCCGCGCGGCCAACTACCCGCTGACCGAAGACGACATGGAACGCCTGACCCTGCCCAGCGCCCTGCGCGCCCACCAGCACAAGCTGTTTGGCCTGACCATCGACCCGGACCGCCTCACCGCGATCCGCAACGAGCGCAAGCCCAACAGCCGTTATTCGAGCTATGCCCAGTGCGAGTTTGAAGTGCGCGAGGTGGAGAATCTGTTCCGTCGCGAGAACATCCCGCACATCAACTCCACGCATTTCTCGGTGGAAGAGATTTCGGCGAAGATTCTTGTTGAGAAAGGTGTGGAACGGCGGTTCAAGTAATTCTGCGGCGTCTGTCCGGCCGCCTTCGCGAGCAGGCTCGCTCCCACAGTGAATCTTCAGTGAACACAAAGTTTGTGTACGACGAAAATCCCCTGTGGGAGCGAGCCTGCTCGCGAAGAACGATCACACGGTCTCGGCTAGAGCCCCGGCCAGCGCTTCAAACCCGCGCAGCAACAACCGATCATCCCCCGCCGAATTGCACACACTCGCCCGAATGAACTGCGGCACCGCCCCATGCCCCACCGCAAACGCCTCCGCCGTCGCCACCAGGTAATTTTTCTCCTTGAGCTCCGCCGCAATCTGCGACGCCCGCCACGGCTCGGGCACCTCGATCCAGAAGTGCGGGCTGTGGGAATGAGTCTTGTACACCAACCCATCCAGCAACCCCGCGACCAATGATTTACGTCGACTGATCTCGACAATCTGTTGCCCCGACAACTGCTCGGCAACACCGTTTTCGATCCACTGAGTCGCCACTTCCAACGTGAGCGGGCTGGCCATCCAGCATGTCCCCCGCACCGCCGCGCTCAAGCGTCCGATCAACGGTAGCGGCGCGTGCAGATAACCGACGCGCAAACCGGCCGAAACGGCCTTGCTCAAGCTGCCAATCAACACCGAGCGCTCCGGAGCAAAATGGCTCAGGGGCAGCGGTCGCTGCTGTGCCAAAACCGCGTGGGCTTCGTCCTCAAAAATCAGCAGATTGTGCTGTCGACAAACCTCCGCAATCGCTTCGCGCCGTGGGACGGACATCACCGCCGCCGTAGGATTCTGGATCGTCGGCGTGCAATACAACGCCGACACGCGATGGCTGCGGCAAACATCCTCCAGTGCATCCGGCATCAGCCCTTCATCATCCATCGCGACACCGATCAACTTGATGCCGAGCATGCGCGCAACGCTGATCAAACCCGGATAGGTCAGGTGCTCCGTGACCACGGTATCGCCCGCCTTCAGCAACGCCATCAAGGCACACAACAGACCGTGTTGACCGCCGTTGACGCAGACGATCTGCTCGGCATTCGGCTCAAATGCCTGGTGCCGCAACCAGTGCGCGCCGGCTGCTCGATGGCGCGGCAAACCGGCGTCGGCGGTGTAGCCACTGAGGTGCCGCAACGCCTGTGGATCAAGGGCCAGCGTTTGCAGGCTCTTACTCAGAAGCAGCGCCTCCTGCCCTGGAATCGGCTGGTTGCGGCTCATGTCAAAAAACACCTGCGGCGCTTCGCTGACATTGCGAAACCCACCGTCACGCGCACGTTCCATTCCGCGCTGACGCACATAGGTGCCATCTCCTACACGAGCGACGACCAGGCCCACGCGTTCAAGCTCGCCATACGCACGACTGATGGTGCCGATGGTCACGCCCAGGCTGTCCGCCAACAATCGATGAGGCGGCAACTTGCTGCCGGGCTCGATCACCCCTTCGGCGATGGCTTTTTCCACGGCATCCGCCAGGCGCTTGTACTTCACGCCCAGCCCGTTGGCGAGGCCATCGCGCAGGATTGACACCATGGCAATACTTGCTTTGACAGTCATTGCATCCCCGAATAGCGTGCTTGAAACAGGTGCAATCAGGGATAGACCTTTTGCGGTTGCAGGTCAATTCCGACGATAAGGGAGCCGAGTCATGTCCATCGCCATCAGTGCCACTTCAAGCGTTCGAAAACCCTGGCTGACCGCGCTGGTCACCAGCGTACTGTTCCTGATCGTGTGCCTGAGCTGGGGCACGACATGGCTGGGCATCAAGATTGCCATCGAAACCGTGCCGCCGCTGACGGCTGCCGGTTTGCGCTTTCTGATCGCGTTTCCGTTGTTCCTCGGCTTCGCCCTGATCCGGCGTGAACCGCTGTTGTTTCCCAAGGAAAGCCGATGGTTTTTCGTGTTCGTCACGCTGTCGTATTTCAGCCTGCCGTATTACTTGCTCAACTACGGCGAGATGCACGTTTCGTCCGGGCTGACAGCACTGCTGTTCAGCTGTATGCCGGTGTTCATCCTGTTGTTTTCCGCGCTGTTTCTGCGCGAGAAAATCTACCCGTCGCAAGTGCTCGGCATCGCCATCGGCTTTGGCAGTCTGTTCATGATTATCCGCAGCCAAGGCCTGCACCTGGACCATGCGGAATTGTTCGGGGTATTGGCGATTCTCTGCGCGGCGGTGATGCATGCGTTGTGTTACGTGGTGACCAAAAAACACGGCACCGCGATCAGCGTGATTACCTACAACACCCTGCCCATCGGCATCGCCGGGCTGATGTTGTTTCTCGCCGGTTTGCAGATTGAAACGCCCGTGTTCACCGCCATCAGCGCGCGGTCGTGGAGTGCCTTGCTCTATCTGGGACTGGTCGCGTCGGTGGGCGGATTCATCGTTTATTTCCTGTTGCTCAAACGCCTGAGCCCGATCATTTTGTCCTTCGTTTTCATCATCTTTCCGGTGTTCGCCGTGATCATCGGCGCCTGGTACGAGGGGCAACCCTTGTCCCAGGAACTGATGATGTATTCGGCGATTTTGCTGACCGGATTTGCGATCACCAAATTGCCATTGGAAAAGTGGCTCAAAGCACGAACAAATCCACGAAGCGATTGACCGGCGTGGCTTCCAGGGCCGCCTGATCCGTGCACAACGCAACAATCTGCGCACTGCGCTGGGCGGTAAAGCGCGTGGCCAGGTTGGCCTTGAATTTCTCTTCCAGCAGCGGGATACCGTCGGCGCGACGACGGCGATGGCCGATCGGGTATTCGACCACCACGTTCTCGGTGCTGGAGCCGTCCTTGAAGAACACTTGCACCGCATTGGCGATGGAGCGTTTGTCGGCTTCGAGGTATTCGCGAGTGAAGCGCGGGTCTTCGACGATGACCATTTTCTCGCGCAGCACATCGATGATCGGATGTGCTGCGTGGAAGTCGTCTTCGTAGTGCTCGGCTACCAGATTGCCAAATGCCAGCGGCACGCCAGTCATGTACTGGAGGCAGTGATCGCGGTCCGCCGCATTGGCCAGTGGACCGACTTTGGAAATGATGCGGATCGCCGACTCGTGGGTGGTGATAACGATGCGGTCGATTTCATGCAGCCGATTACGAACGTGCGGGTGCAATGTCACGGCTGCTTCGCAGGCGGTTTGCGCATGAAACTCTGCCGGAAAACTGATTTTGAACAGCACGTTTTCCATCACGTAACTGCCGTACGGACGCGAGAAACTGAAGGCCCGTTTGCCTTCGGGCTTGAGCGCCAGATCGTTGTTGGTGTGGCTGAACAACACATCGTAAAAGCCCCACTGTTTGGCCGTCAGCACACCGGGAATGCCCATCTCGCCACGCATGGCGATATCGGCCAATCGCACGCCGCGACTGGTCGCATCGCCGGCCGCCCAGGATTTGCGCGAACCGGCATTTGGCGCATGCCGATACGTGCGCAGCGCCTGGCCGTCGGCGAACGCGTGGGACAACGCCGACAACATTTGTTCGCGGCTGGCGCCCATGAGTTTGGCGGTGACGGCGGTCGAGGCCACTTTCACCAGGATGACGTGATCGAGGCCGACGCGATTGAAGGAATTTTCCAGGGCGATCACGCCTTGAATTTCGTGGGCCATGATCATCGCTTCGAGCACCGCGCGTACGGTCAGCGGTGCCGCGCCATTGGCCAGGTGTTTTTGCGAGAGGTGATCGGCCACCGCGAGAATGGCGCCAAGGTTATCCGACGGATGCCCCCACTCGGCGGCGAGCCAGGTGTCGTTGTAATCGAGCCAGCGCACGATGCAGCCGATGTCCCACGCAGCTTTGACCGGATCGAGGCGATAGCTGGTCCCGGGCACGCGGGCACCGAACGGCACGACGGTGCCTTCGACGATGGGGCCCAGGTGTTTGGTGCATTCGGGAAAGCGCAGCGCCAACAGACCGCAGCCCAACGTGTCGATCAGGCAGTTGCGGGCGGTGTCGAGGGCTTCGGCGGATTGGATTTTGAAGGTGAGGACGTAGTCGGCAATGTCCTGCAGGACACGGTCGTACTCGGGGCGAATGTTCTGGTCGACGTTGGCACTCATGTTCGATTCACTCTTGAAGTGGTTCGTTGATGGGACCTCGGTTCAGGTTTTTATCTCGACGGTTTACTGCTTTCTTATTCTGGAAATGGAGATCAACTGTGGGAGCGAGCCTGCTCGCGAAAGCGGTGGATCAGTCGACATCAATGTTGAATGTCAGTCCGTCTTCGCGAGCACGCTCGCTCCCACAGGGTTTTGCGTGGATCAGTTAGAACGAATCACCCGGCACGCGAACGTAACCTTCCATCAACACCCGCGCACTGCGGCTCATGATGGCTTTGTTCACGGTCCATTCACCGTCGACCAGGCTGGCTTCCGCACCCACGCGCAGCGTGCCGGACGGATGACCGAAACGTACTGCATTGCGTTCGATACCGCCCGCCGCGAGGTTCACCAGCGTACCGGTAATCGCCGCTGCCGTGCCGATAGCCACCGCCGCCGTACCCATCATCGCGTGGTGCAATTTGCCCATCGACAACGCACGCACCAGCAAGTCGACATCGCCCGCCGCAATGGCCTTGCCGCTGGACGACACGTAGTCCGCCGGTTTGGCGACGAAGGCTACCTTTGGGGTGTGTTGACGCTTGGCCGCTTCGTCGATATTCGAAATCAGGCCCATGCGCAATGCGCCGTAAGCACGGATGGTTTCGAACATCAGCAACGCTTTCGGGTCGCTGTTGATCGCGCCCTGCAACTCGGTGCCGGTGTAACCGATGTCTTCGGCATTGACGAAAATCGTCGGGATGCCGGCATTGATCATGGTCGCCTTGAAGGTGCCGACGCCGGGTACTTCGAGGTCATCCACCAGGTTGCCGGTAGGGAACATCGAACCACCGCCGCCCTCCTCTTCCGCCGCCGGGTCCATGAATTCGACCTGCACTTCGGCAGCCGGGAAGGTCACGCCATCGAGTTCGAAATCACCGGTTTCCTGTACTTCACCGTTGGTGATCGGCACATGGGCGATGATGGTCTTGCCGATGTTGGCCTGCCACACACGAACCACCGCCACGCCGTTGTGCGGGATGCGGCTGGCGTCGACCAGACCGTTGCTGATCGCGAAGGAACCGACCGCCGCCGACAGGTTGCCGCAGTTGCCGCTCCAGTCCACGAAAGGCTTGTCGATGGACACCTGACCGAACAGGTAATCGACATCGTGATCGGCCTTGAGGCTTTTCGACAGGATTACGGTTTTGCTGGTGCTGGAGGTTGCACCGCCCATGCCGTCGATTTGCTTGTCGTACGGGTCGGGGCTGCCGATCACGCGCAGCAACAAAGCGTCGCGGGCCGGGCCAGGAATTTGTGCCGTTTCAGGCAAGTCTTTGAGGCTGAAAAACACGCCTTTGCTGGTGCCGCCACGCATGTAGGTGGCAGGGATTTTGATCTGAGCTGCGTGAGCCATGTGCTCGTTACTCCTTACCTTGAAAACAGACACGGGACTTGAAGTCCCGTGTCTGTACAGCGTGTGTTAGACGGCGACTGCCGACTCTTCGAGGAAGTCCTGGGCAAAGCGTTGCAACACGCCGCCGGCTTCGTAGATCGACACTTCTTCGGCGGTGTCGAGGCGGCACATCACCGGCACATCGAGGCGTTCGCCGTTCTTGCGATGGATCACCAGCGTCAGCTCGGCGCGTGGTGTGCGCTCGCCGATCACGTCGTAGGTTTCGCTGCCGTCGATGGCCAGGGTGTGACGGTTGGTGCCGGCCTTGAACTCCAGCGGCAACACGCCCATGCCCACCAGGTTGGTGCGGTGAATGCGCTCGAAACCTTCGGCGGCAATCGCTTCCACACCCGCCAGACGCACGCCCTTCGCGGCCCAGTCGCGGGACGAACCCTGACCGTAGTCGGCGCCGGCAATGATGATCAGCGGCTGTTTGCGTTCCATGTAGGTTTCGATGGCTTCCCACATGCGCATGACCTGGCCTTCCGGCTCGACACGCGCCAGCGAACCCTGCTTGACCTTGCCGTTTTCCAGAACCATTTCGTTGAACAGTTTCGGGTTGGCGAAGGTCGCGCGCTGCGCGGTCAGGTGGTCACCACGGTGAGTCGCGTAAGAGTTGAAGTCCTCTTCCGGCAGGCCCATTTTCGCCAGGTATTCACCGGCGGCGCTGTCGAGCATGATCGCGTTCGATGGCGACAGGTGATCGGTGGTGATGTTGTCCGGCAGCACCGCCAACGGGCGCATGCCCTTGAGCGGACGTGCGCCGGCCAGCGCGCCTTCCCAGTACGGCGGACGGCGGATGTAGGTGCTCATCTCGCGCCAGTCGTACAGCGGCGCCACTTTCGGGCCGGTGTCTTCGTGGATGGCGAACATCGGGATGTAGACCTGGCGGAACTGCTCCGGCTTCACCGAAGCCTTGACCACGGCGTCGATTTCTTCGTCGCTCGGCCAGATGTCCTTCAGGCGGATTTCCTTGCCATCGACCACGGCCAGCACATCCTTTTCGATGTCGAAACGGATGGTCCCGGCGATGGCGTAAGCGACTACCAGTGGCGGCGAAGCGAGGAACGCTTGCTTGGCGTACGGGTGAATCCGGCCGTCGAAGTTGCGGTTACCGGACAGCACGGCAGTGGCGTACAGGTCACGATCGATGATCTCTTGCTGGATCACCGGGTCCAGTGCACCGGACATGCCGTTGCAAGTGGTGCAGGCGAAGGCGACGACGCCGAAACCGAGCTGCTCCAGTTCGTCGGTCAGGCCGGCTTCATCCAGGTACAGCGCGACGGTTTTCGAACCCGGTGCCAGGGACGATTTGACCCATGGCTTGCGGGTCAGGCCGAGCTTGTTGGCGTTGCGCGCCAGCAGGCCGGCAGCGATCACGTTGCGCGGGTTGCTGGTGTTGGTGCAGCTGGTGATGGCGGCGATGATCACGGCGCCGTCCGGCATTTGGCCAGGCACGTCATCCCACTGGCCGGAGATGCCTTTGGCAGCCAGATCGGAAACCGCTACACGGGCGTGCGGGTTGCTCGGGCCAGCCATGTTGCGCACCACAGTGGACAGGTCGAAGGTCAAGCCGCGCTCGTATTGCGCGCCCTTCAGGCTGTCGGCCCACAGGCCGGTGGTCTTGGCGTAGTGCTCGACCAACTGCACCTGATCGTCTTCACGGCCGGTGAGCTTGAGGTAGTCGATGGTCTGCTGGTCGATGTAGAACATCGCGGCAGTAGCGCCGTATTCCGGAGCCATGTTGGAGATGGTTGCGCGGTCGCCGAGGGTCAGCGCGGCGGCGCCTTCACCGAAGAACTCCAGCCATGCGCCCACGACTTTTTGCTTGCGCAGGAATTCGGTCAACGCCAGCACCATGTCGGTGGCGGTGATGCCCGGCTGCAGCTTGCCAGTCAGTTCGACGCCGACGCTTTCTGGCAGGCGCATCCAGGAAGCACGACCGAGCATGACGCTCTCGGCTTCGAGACCACCGACGCCGATGGCGATCACGCCCAGCGCATCAACGTGCGGGGTGTGGCTGTCGGTGCCGACGCAGGTGTCGGGGAACGCCACGCCGTCACGTACCTGGATCACCGGAGACATTTTCTCCAGGTTGATCTGGTGCATGATGCCGTTGCCTGGCGGGATCACGTCGACGTTCTTGAACGCCTTCTTGGTCCAGTTGATGAAGTGGAAACGGTCTTCGTTGCGGCGGTCTTCGATGGCGCGGTTCTTCTCGAACGCCTCCGGATCAAAACCACCGCGCTCGACGGCGAGGGAGTGGTCGACGATCAATTGTGTCGGCACCACCGGGTTCACTTGCGCAGGATCGCCGCCTTGCAGGGCGATGGCGTCACGCAGGCCGGCGAGGTCGACCAGTGCGGTCTGGCCGAGGATGTCGTGGCACACCACGCGGGCCGGGAACCACGGGAAATCGAGGTCGCGCTTGCGTTCGATAAATTGCTTCAGGGATTCGGTGAGCGTGGCCGGGTCGCAGCGACGCACAAGGTTTTCCGCCAGCACGCGGGAGGTGTACGGCAGGGTGTCGTAGGCGCCAGGTTGAATGGCTTCGACAGCCGCACGGACGTCGAAGTAATCCAGATGGCTGCCGGGCAGCTGTTTGCGAAATTCTGTGTTCATCGTCAGGACTCGGGTCACGGTAAATACAAAGGGTGGGGCCTGGCGCCAGGCCTGAAATTCACACGGTCCATTGTGGGAGCGAGCCTGCTCGCGAAAGCGGTGTATCAGTCGACATTTGTTTTGAATGTCAGTCCGTCTTCGCGAGCAGGCTCGCTCCCACAGGGTTCCCGGTTCCTTCAGTTAACGGCCTCAGGCCCCCACCATTCAGCGTTGTTCGATTGGCACGAACTTGCGCTGTTCAACGCCGGTGTACTCGGCGCTCGGGCGGATGATGCGGTTGTTGGCGCGTTGTTCGAACACGTGAGCGGCCCAGCCGGTCAGGCGCGAGCAGACGAAAATCGGTGTGAACAACTTGGTCGGGATGCCCATGAAGTGGTACGCCGAGGCATGGTAGAAGTCGGCGTTCGGGAACAGTTTCTTTTGCTCCCACATGGTCTTGTCGATGGCTTCGGACACCGGGAACAACACCTTGTCGCCCACTTCGTCAGCGAGTTTTTTCGACCAGCCCTTGATCACTTCATTGCGCGGATCGTTGTCTTTGTAGATCGCGTGACCGAAGCCCATGATCTTGTCTTTGCGCTCGAGCATGCCGAGGGTGCCTTCGATCGCCGCTTGCGGCGAGCTGAAGCGCTCGATCATTTCCATTGCCGCTTCGTTGGCGCCGCCGTGCAGTGGACCGCGCAGCGAACCGATGGCAGCGGTGATGCAGGAGAACAGATCCGACAGCGTGGAGGCGCACACACGGGCGGTGAAGGTCGACGCGTTGAACTCGTGTTCTGCGTAGAGGATCAGCGAAACGTTCATCACCTTGACGTGCAACTCGCTCGGCTTCTCGCCGTGCAGCAGGTGCAGGAAATGACCGCCGATGGTCGGCTCGTCAGTCACGCAGTTGATGCGCTTGCCGTCGTGGCTGAAGCGATACCAGTAGGTCATGATCGCCGGGAATGCGGCCAGCAGGCGGTCGGTTTTGTCATGTTGCTCGGAGAAGTTGTTCTCCGGTTCCAGGTTGCCCAGGAACGAGCAGCCGGTACGCATCACGTCCATCGGGTGGGCGTCGGCAGGGATGCGCTCCAGTACTTCTTTCAATGCTTGTGGCAGGTCACGCAGCTTGCTCAGCTTGCTGACGTAGGCGTCCAGTTGCGCTTTGCTCGGCAGTTCGCCGTACAGCAGCAGGTAGGCAACTTCTTCGAACTGCGCGTCAGCCGCCAGTTCGCGAACGTCGTAGCCACGATAGGTCAGGCCAGCGCCCGATTGACCCACGGTTGACAGTGCGGTTTGCCCGGCAACCTGACCACGGAGCCCGGCGCCACTGAGTACTTTTGCTTCGGCCATTGCTGTCTCCAGTTTCTTGAATTTGTTAGGGAGTAAATCGACTTACTTCTTCGCGGCGAACAACGCATCGAGCTTCTGCTCGAAGGTGTGGTAGTCGATGCGATCGTAAAGCTCCATGCGGGTCTGCATGGTGTCGATGACATTCGCCTGCGTGCCGTCGCGGCGGATGGCGGTGTAGACGTTTTCCGCGGCTTTGTTCATCGCGCGGAAAGCCGACAGCGGGTACAGCACCAACGATACATCGGCACCGGCGAGTTGCTCGGTGGTGTACAGCGGCGTTGCGCCGAATTCGGTGATGTTGGCCAGGATCGGCGCTTTCACACGGTTGGCGAACAGCTTGTACATGTCCAGTTCGGTGATGGCTTCCGGGAAGATCATGTCGGCGCCGGCCTCGATGCACGCAGCCGCGCGATCCAGGGCAGATTCCAGACCTTCGACCGCCAGGGCGTCGGTACGCGCCATGATCACGAAGCTGTCATCGGTACGCGCATCCACCGCGGCTTTAATGCGGTCGACCATTTCCTGCAGCGAAACGATTTCTTTGTTCGGACGGTGGCCGCAACGCTTGGCGCCGACCTGGTCTTCGATGTGAACGGCGGCAGCGCCGAACTTGATCATCGATTTCACGGTACGGGCGACGTTGAACGCCGAGGAACCGAAACCGGTGTCCACGTCCACCAGCAGCGGCAGGTCGCAGACGTCGGTGATGCGACGTACGTCGGTCAGCACGTCATCCAGGCCAGTGATGCCCAGATCCGGCACGCCGAGGGAGCCCGCGGCCACACCGCCACCGGACAGGTAAATCGCCTTGAAACCGGCGCGCTTGGCCAACAACGCGTGGTTGGCGTTGATCGCGCCGACCACTTGCAATGGATGCTCGCTGGCGACCGCATCGCGGAAACGCTGGCCTGGAGTGCTCTTGTTCAAACTCATGACTCACCTCGTTTGGCTGTCGGGTTAGCGCCGTCCTGGTAATGACGGGCGATATTGCGTTTGGAGGCGCCGATGTGGCGGCGCATCAACAACTCGGCCAGCTCACCGTCACGGTCGGCGATGGCATCGAGAATTCTGTGGTGCTCGGCAAATGCCTGGTGCGGGCGATTGGGTACGGTGGAAAACTGGATGCGGTACATGCGCACCAGTTGATACAGCTCGCCACAGAGCATTTGAGTCAGCGTGCGGTTGCCGCTGCCCTGGATAATCCGGTAGTGGAAGTCGAAATCGCCTTCCTGCTGGTAGTAGCCTCGCCCGGCCTGAAACGCTTCGTCACGCTCATGGGTTTCGAGGACGCGGCGCAGTTCGTCGATTTCTTCGAGGGTCATGCGCTCGGCGGCCAGGCGGCAAGCCATGCCTTCAAGGGATTCACGGATCTCGTAGAGTTCCAGCAACTCGGCATGATTGAGCGAAACCACCCGTGCCCCGACATGCGGCACACGCACCAGCAGGCGCTGGCCTTCGAGGCGGTGGATCGCCTCGCGCAGCGGCCCGCGGCTGATGCCGTAGGTGCGCGCCAGCTCTGGCTCGGAGATCTTGCTGCCCGGGGCGATCTCGCCCTTGACGATGGCCGCCTGAATACGCCGGAAGACGTTTTCGGAAAGTGTCTCCGAATCGTCTTGGGTAATGAGCGGGGGATCCAGTTGATCCAACATATTGTCGACACCTTGAAAGCTGATGCCGCAAAAACTAGCGAAAACAGGCGGCACAGTCAAAGGATAATTCGATATTGTCGACAATCGTCTAATAACCCGCCGCACCATAACAAAGCAGCACAGTGGTTTATAGCCGCCTGCCAGCGCTGGCGCCAGCAAACCACCGTGCTAGAATGCCGCCCGCATTTGTTTGTGACATCTGCACTGTTTGTCACAAACAGGTGATAGGCATACGAGGGAGCTTGCGCAGCAATGCCAGGGCCTTGAATCGACGTACGGACCGCTGCGCGCCAGGATTTATGAGACTCAAGCCCTTCCCGACATTCCTTTATCTACTGTGTCTGCCCGGTTTTGCCGCGGCGGGGGAAAAGACGGTGTACGGCCTCAACGAGTACGCCTCCCTGGACGGCATCGACCTTGAAGTCGCGGCCAAACTCGACACCGGGGCGAAGACCGCCTCACTGAGTGCCCGCGACATCAAACGCTTCAAACGCAATGGCGAGTCCTGGGTGCGCTTTTACCTGGCTATCGACACCGCCCATTCGCACCCGATCGAACGGCCACTGGCCCGAGTCAGCAAGATCAAGCGCCGGGCCGGTGACTACGATCCGGATGAAGGCAAGAAGTACACGGCCCGTCCGGTGATCGAGCTCGACATCTGCATGGGTTCGGCATTACGCAGCATCGAAGTGAACCTGACCGACCGCAGCGCCTTCCAATACCCGCTGTTGATTGGCTCCGAAGCGCTCAAGCGCTTCGACGCGCTGGTCGACCCCAGTCTTAAATACGCCGCTGGCAAACCCGCCTGCGCCACCGACGTACATACCGCAGAGTAATTCCAATGCGCTCTCTTACCCTCCATCTGAAATTGCTGATCGCCATCCTGGTGGTGCTGGGCATTTCAGTTACGGCCTATCAGATCTTCGTGCTCGGCATTCCCGTGACCGAAGACGCCACCGACGACTTGTGGAACATCGACGCCAAGGTCGAGTTCGTCGCCAGTGCCAAGGACCCGGTCAAGATCCAGATGTTCGTGCCGCCCCTGAGCCGCGACTTCGTCAGCCTCAACGAGAGCTTCATTTC
Organism: Pseudomonas sp. GW821-FHT10C09; assembly: GCF_059415465.1. NCBI lineage: Bacteria > Pseudomonadati > Pseudomonadota > Gammaproteobacteria > Pseudomonadales > Pseudomonadaceae > Pseudomonas > Pseudomonas sp. GW821-FHT10C09. The sequence continues at coordinate 90,288 of NZ_JBWKNG010000003.1, read as the reverse complement.
CAATAACTACGGCGTGGCGGTGAACCGGGTCGACGGCAATCGCAAGGTCACCTGGTCGGCGCGTCGGGCCAAGGGCAATCAGACCCTTTATTACCGCCTGGTGCTGACCAAGCGTTACTCCGGCGAAAAATCCAAGGTCAAAGGCCCGACCTTCCGCGACAGCATCGCTGTCGAAGGCGCGGAAAAAGTCGCCGCCGAAGCCCTGCTCGCGCCGATCCGCCAGCACTCGGCCGACGTCGAAACCTTCGTCGGCGAAGCGATCAAGCGAGTCAACAACCTCAGCGACGACAATGTGAAACTGCTGCTGGGCGGCGACCCGTCCACTGCGAACAAAGCCAGGATCGTCGAGCTGGTCTTGTCCATCGCCCACGTCCCGGTGGAAAAGGTCCACACCATTCGTCTGGTGGCCGACCAGCCGCAACTGCCTGAACTGTGGTTGCGCAGCTTCAATGGCACTGACTGGCTGTACTTCAACCCGGAAACCGGTGAGCAAGGCCTGCCGACCGACCGCCTGCTGTGGTGGACCGGCGACGAAAACCTGATCACCGTCGATGGCGGCAAAAAAGCCAACGTGACCTTCAGCCTGAACAACAGCGAAATGAACGCCATTCGCCTGGCCAAGCTGACCGACGAAAACACCGACGCCAACTTCCTCGAATACTCGCTGTACGGCTTGCCGCTGCAAACCCAGCAGACCTTCATGATCATGGTGATGATCCCGATTGGCGTGCTGGTGATCCTGATCCTGCGCAACCTGATCGGCATCCAGACCCTCGGCACCTTTACCCCGGTGCTGATCGCCCTCGCCTTCCGCGAAACCCAGCTCGGCTTCGGCATCGTGCTGTTTACGATCATCACGGCGCTGGGGCTGTCGCTGCGTTCCTACCTTGAACACCTGAAGCTGCAAATGCTGCCGAGGCTGTCGGTGGTGCTGACCTTCGTGGTGGTGCTGATCGCGGCCATCAGCCTGTTCAGCCATAAACTCGGCCTGGAACGCGGGTTGTCGGTGGCGCTGTTCCCGATGGTGATTTTGACCATGACCATCGAACGCCTGTCGATTACCTGGGAAGAACGCGGTTCGGGACATGCCATGAAAGTGGCGATCGGTACCCTGTTCGCGGCGTCCCTGGCGCACTTGATCATGACCGTGCCGGAACTGGTGTACTTCGTGTTCACGTTCCCGGCGATCCTGTTGATCCTGGTGGGCTTCATGCTGGCAATGGGTCGTTATCGCGGCTACCGCCTGACCGAACTGGTGCGATTCAAGGCGTTCCTGAAGAAGGCTGACGCCTGATGTTCGGTTTCTGGAAGACCTGGAAGGCCCTGGAAGCCCGGGGCATCATGGGCATCAACCGGCGTAACGCCGACTACGTGCTCAAGTACAACAAGCGCAGCCTGTACCCGATTGTCGATGACAAGATCATCACCAAGGAGCGCGCCATTGCCGCCGGCATTCACGTGCCGGAACTGTATGGCGTGATTTCCACCGAGAAGGAAATCGACAACCTCGATTCGATCATCGGCGGCCGCACCGATTTCGTGATCAAACCGGCCCAGGGCGCGGGCGGCGACGGCATCATTGTGGTCGCCGACCGTTTCGAGGGCCGCTATCGCACGGTGTCGGGCAAAATCCTCGCCCACGAAGAGCTTGAGCACCACATCTCCAGCATTCTCACCGGCCTGTATTCCCTGGGCGGCCACCGCGACCGCGCGCTGATCGAATACCGGGTGATCCCGGACCAGATCTTCAAGAGCATCAGCTACGAAGGCGTGCCGGACATTCGCATCATCGTGCTGATGGGCTACCCGGTGATGGCCATGCTGCGCCTGCCGACCCGGCAATCCGGCGGCAAGGCCAACCTGCACCAGGGCGCCATCGGCGTCGGTGTCGACCTCGCGACCGGGGAAACATTGCGTGGCACCTGGCTGAACAACATCATCACCAAACACCCGGACACCACCAACGCCGTCGATGGCGTGCAACTGCCCTACTGGGATGGCTTCATGAAACTCGCGGCCGGCTGTTATGAGCTGTGCGGGTTGGGTTACATCGGCGTGGATATGGTGCTGGACCAGGAAAAAGGCCCGTTGATCCTTGAGCTCAATGCCCGGCCGGGGTTGAACATCCAGATTGCCAACGATTGTGGGCTGACGTTGCGTACGCATGCGGTTGAAGCGCGACTGGAAGAATTGAAGGCTCGCGGAGTTACCGAGACGGTGAAAGAGCGAGTGGAGTTTGTTCAGGAGATGTTTGGGCATATTCCGGCGATTGAGGGCTGATCAGAGACCGAGTCGCCCCTTTCGCGAGCAGGCTCGCTCCCACACTGGGTCTATGTCGCACCGAAGATCCCCTGTAGGAGCGAGCCTGCTCGCGAAGACTGACTGCCAGCCACTACAGCCCCCAACCCTGCCTCCAATCTACCCAACACCGACATCCCCTCTAGGAGCAAATCCTGCAGAGGACTACAATCGCCACCCCGCCTCGATGGCTGACCCGCCCCGCCCATGTTGACCTGTTCCGTACACCCGCTTCCTTATCGCGCCAACCCCGCCGACTACTTCGCGGCGATTCGTCATGCCCCCGGCGCCGTGCTGCTGGATAGCGGTCGGCCGACCGCAGAGCGCGGCCGTTTTGATTTGCTTAGCGCCTGGCCGCTGGAGCAATTGGCTGTATTGCCCGACGAAAGCGGCGGCGACTTCCTGCAACGCCTGCGCGAGAATCTGACACGCCTCGGTGAAGCGGCGGTTCCTGATGAACTGCCCTTCGCCGGCGGCCTGATCGGTTACCTGAGCTACGACTTCGGTCGGCGCCTGGAACACCTGCCGAGCCAGGCGCAGGACGACCTGCAACTCCCCGACGCGCGTTTCGGCTTGTACGACTGGGCCCTGATCAGCGATCACCACGTAAAAACCAGTCAACTGGTGTTTCACCCGTCGTTGATCGACAGCGAGCGCCAGCGTCTGATCACACTGTTCAGCCAGCCGACCGCAAACGCCGTTGAACCTTTCACATTGAAAGCGCCGATGCGTGCCGACCTGAGCACCGACCAATATCGCCAGGCGCTGGAACGCATTCAGAACTACATTCAGGCCGGTGACTGCTACCAGGTCAACTTCGCCCAGCGCTTCCGGGCTGAGTGCCAAGGTGATCCATGGGCGGCGTACGTCGCGTTGCGCGCCGCATGCCCGACGCCATTTTCCGGGTTCCAGAGCCTGCCCGAGGGTGGCGCGGTACTGAGCCTGTCGCCGGAGCGCTTCGTCAAAGTCAGCGAACGGCAGGTGGAAACCCGGCCGATCAAAGGCACCCGCCCTCGCGGCCTGACCGCCACCGAAGACGCAGCGAACGCCGCCGAACTACTGGCCAGCCCCAAGGATCGCGCGGAAAACCTGATGATTGTCGACCTGTTGCGCAATGACCTCGGCCGCACCTGCCGCATCGGTTCGGTGCGGGTGCCGGAGTTGTTCAGTCTGGAAAGCTATCCGAATGTGCATCACCTGGTGAGCAGCGTGACCGGTGAACTGGCGGATGACCGCGATGCGCTGGACCTGATCGCCGGCAGCTTCCCCGGAGGCTCGATCACCGGTGCGCCGAAGATTCGGGCGATGCAGATTATTGACGAGCTCGAGCCGACCCGGCGCGGATTGTACTGCGGGTCATTGCTGTATCTGGATGTGCGCGGCGAGATGGACAGCTCCATCGCGATTCGCAGCTTGCTGGTCAAGGATGGGCAGGTGTGTTGCTGGGGCGGCGGCGGGATCGTCGCTGACTCCGAGTGGCAGGCCGAGTATCAGGAATCGATAACCAAGGTCAAAATCCTGCTCGATACCCTGCAAAGCCTCTAAAAGCTTCGTCGTAACGCCGCCCGGAGCCGGCTCGCTCCCACAGTTGAAATGCAATCCAATGTGGGAGCGAGCCTGCTCGCGAAAGCGTCCTGCCGGACGACTACAAACTCAAAGCCCGATTCGAAGCCTTGATGAACTCCTGCTTCAACTCCTCAAACGTATGCACTGCCGGGAACTGCGGAAACTCGCGGATCACGTTGTCTGGCGCATGGAACAGAATCCCCGCATCCGCCTCACCCAGCATTGTCGTGTCGTTGTAGGAATCCCCCGCCGCGATCACCCGGTAGTAAAGGCTCTTGAAGGCCAAAACCGACTGACGCTTGGGATCTTTCTGACGCAACTGATAGCTGGTCACCCGACCGGAATCGTCAGTAATCAAGCGATGGCACAGCAACGTCGGGAAGCCCAGCTGGCGCATCAACGGCTGCGAAAATTCGTAGAACGTGTCCGACAGAATCACCACTTGAAAGCGCTCGCGCAGCCAGTTGACGAACTCGATGGCGCCATCGAGTGGCTTGAGCGTGGCGATCACTTCCTGGATGTCGGCGAGTTTCAAGCCGTGTTCATCGAGGATTCGCAGGCGCTGCTTCATCAGCACGTCGTAATCGGGAATGTCCCGAGTGGTGGCCCGGAGCGATTCGATCCCGGTTTTTTCGGCGAAAGCGATCCAGATTTCCGGGACCAGTACACCTTCAAGATCCAGACAGGCAATTTCCACAAGACACTCCCATTTGTATTGATTATTGAGTCGAGCGAGCAAAAAGACTGCCGAACTCTAGCGATTCGGGCTGACCGGCGCAACGCAGAGGGCGCGCCAGTGGCTGCAGGATTTTGTTACCATCGCAGCCATATAGAGCGCCAAGCGCCACCGACCTGTAGGAAGCCGCCCTGATGAGCCCAACGTTCGACGTCGTGGAACTCGCCACGACCTATGCCAACAAATCCGCCCAGGACATCCTGAAACTCGCGTTCGCCGAGTTTGGCGATGACCTGTGGATATCTTTCAGCGGCGCCGAAGACGTGGTGCTGGTAGACATGGCCTGGAAGCTGAACAAGAACGTCAAAGTGTTCAGCCTCGACACCGGCCGTTTGCACCCGGAAACCTACCGCTTCATCGATCAGGTGCGTGAGCACTACAAGATCGACATCGAACTGGTGTCGCCGGACTACACGAAACTTGAACCCTTCGTGAAGGAAAAAGGCCTGTTCAGCTTCTACAAGGACGGCCATGGCGAATGCTGCGGCATCCGCAAGATCGAGCCGCTGCGCCGCAAGTTGTCCGGCGTCACCGCCTGGGCCACCGGCCAGCGCCGCGACCAGAGCCCCGGCACCCGCAGCGCCGTTGCCGTGCTGGAAATCGACACCGCGTTCTCCACCCCGGAACGCACCCTGTACAAATTCAATCCGCTGGCGCAAATGACCAGCGAAGAGATCTGGGGCTACATCCGCATGCTGGAGCTGCCCTACAACAGCCTGCATGAGCGCGGGTTCATCAGCATTGGCTGCGAACCGTGCACCCGTCCGGTGCTGCCGAACCAGCATGAGCGCGAAGGTCGCTGGTGGTGGGAAGAGGCGACGCAGAAAGAATGCGGGTTGCATGCCGGGAATATCATCAGCAAGTCCAAGGCCTGATCCCGAGCCTTGTAGAGATCCCAATGTGGGAGCGAGCTTGCTCGCGAAGGCGTCGTGTCAGGCGCCATCCATGTTGAACGTGAGTCTATCTTCGCGAGCAGGCTCGCTCCCACAAGTTCTGTGTGGGCCGGGCTTGCCCGCGATGGCAGCACCTCGGTTTCCTGCCAGGCTCAAACCGCACTAAACCTGCGCCCCAATCCCTGCTCCGCAAACTGCTCGATGATGAAATCCACAAACGCCCGGGTCTTGCCCGGCAACAGTTTGTGTTCCGCGTAATAGATCGAAATATTGCCATCGTCGACATACCAGTCTGGCAGCACCCGCTGGAGCTTCCCGTTCTCCAGAAACCCCGAGGCGAACGGCATGCTTACCAGCGCAATCCCCAGTCCCTGGGCCGCCGTCGCGCACGCGGCTTCCGAATCACTCATGGTCATTCGCGCCTTCAGCGTCAGCGGACTGTGTTGCTGCGTGCGACTGGTCAACTGCCAGGAGCGCACTCGACCGGTCTGCGGCGAACGAATCAGGATGCCGTCGTGATACTTGAGGTCATCGGGCTCGGCGATCGCATCATGCGCCTCCAGATAACCGGCTGACGCCACCAACACCCGATGCGCCGGCGTCAGTTTGCGTGCCACCACCCCTTGGGGCAGTTCGAAGCCGCCGCCAATGGCCGCATCGAAGCCCTGCGCAATCAAATCGACCTGACGGTTATCGAAATGCCAGTCCGGATTGATCGCCGGAAAGCGCCGCAAAAACTCTCCCAGCAACGGCACGATATACAAACGCCCGAACACCGTGCCCATGCTGACCTTCAGCGTCCCCGCCGGTCGGCCTTCGGCGCTCGCCAGATTGGCCACGGCATTCTGGATCGTGTGCAGGCTGGAACTGACCTCGCCGAGGAACAGCTGACCGGCCTCCGTCAACGTCAGGCTGCGCGTGCTGCGCTGAAACAGCCGCACACCGAGCCGTGCTTCGAGTTTTGCCACACTCTTGCCCACCGCGGCCGGGGTCAGGCTCAAGCGCCGCGCGGCTTCGGCAAAACTGCCGACCTCGGCGCTGCGAACAAAGCATTCGATACTGCTGAAGGTTTCCATACGCGCCACTATAAACTTTTGGTTTACACAGACTATCGCACTTACCGTCTACACAGCGCCTGATCCTCAATCGATACTAGGCTCCATCAACCGAGGCATCTCGCCTCGGGACTTTGGAGATCGTTATGACTACTCAGAACCTCAGCGGCAAAGTGGCTTTGATTCAAGGCGGTTCCCGCGGTATCGGCGCAGCCATCGTCAAACGCCTGGCCGCTGAAGGCGCAACCGTTGCCTTCACCTACGTCAGCTCCACGGCCAAAGCCGAAGAATTGCAAAACAGCATCACCAGCAGCGGCGGCAAAGCCCTGGCCATCAAGGCGGACAGCGCCGACGCTGAAGCGATCCGAAACGCCGTGAGCGCCACGGTTAAAGCCTTCGGTCGCCTGGACATCCTGGTCAACAACGCCGGCGTGCTGGCCGTTGCGCCACTGGAAGATTTCAAACTCGAAGACTTCGACCAAACCCTCGCCATCAACGTACGCAGCGTGTTCATCGCCACCCAGGCCGCCGCCGCACACATGACCGAGGGCGGTCGCATCATCAACATCGGCAGCACCAACGCCGACCGCATGCCCTTCGCCGGTGGTGGCCCGTACGCCATGAGCAAAGCAGCGCTGGTCGGCCTGACCAAAGGCCTGTCCCGTGACCTCGGCCCACGCGGCATCACCATCAATAATGTGCAGCCCGGCCCGGTCGACACCGACATGAACCCGGCTGACGGTGACTTCGCGGAAAGCCTGATCCCGTTGATGGCAGTGGGTCGCTACGGCAAAGCCGAAGAGATCGCCAGCTTCGTTGCCTACCTCGTCGGACCGGAAGCCGGTTACATCACCGGGGCCAGCCTGACCATCGACGGTGGTTTCGGCGCCTGATCCACGGTTTGATTGAAACAAAAACGCCGGCAACCTTTAACAGGTTGCCGGCGTTTTTGTTTGTTTGTCACTTCAAGCCCATTCGAGGGCCGGTAAACCACACGCACTTGGCATGAACGCCTTCAGCGTACGAAGAATGCCATCGGCATGTGCGTATTTTTCATCAGCCATGGCCGCGTCCGGGATGGCGATCGCGGTCATCCCCGCCGCTTTCGCCGCGGTGACGCCAAACGGCGAATCCTCAAACACCAGGCAGTCCTCAGGCGCAACGCCCAGGCGCCGCGCGGCGGTGAGGAAAATATCCGGCGCCGGCTTGGCTGCGCCGACTTCCGGGTCATCGGCCGTTACGACGAAATCGAACAGCGCAAACCAGTCACGGTGCAACGTGGTTTTCTGACCGAACGACTGCCGCGATGAACTGGTGCCGACTGCAATCGGAATGTTGTTCGCCTTCAAGTGCCGCACCAATTCCTCAGCGCCCGGCATCGCCAGCGCGGCAGGAAAACGCTCGCGCATCAACGGCTCGCGGATCACCAGGAACTCTTCGGCGGTGATCGGCAGATCGAGCGCCTCGACCACATAGCGCGCCAGATCACCGGCCCCACGGCCGATGATGTTTTGCTTGATGCTCCAGTCGAAAACCCGACCGTAACGCGCGGCAATCAGCGACGTGACCTCGGTGTAAATGCCCTCGGTGTCCAGCAACAAGCCGTCCATGTCGAAAATCACAGCCTTGATCGGGCCGAACTGATTGAGCGGTGCATTCATCGCATCGGGTCCGTTTTCTAATGACATCCCAGAGACGGCTCAGGTGTGGCCGGGTCCGTGATCGATTAAAGGATTCAGCAGCATAGCGAGCGCGGCTGACATTGAGCAACGGGCAATGCCCGACCGTTACAAAAAGTGCTGATCGTCATTTAGCGACTTTCCCTACATAAAACGCCTCTTTTCCTGACTTCTTTACCCGCTGATCCCAAGCAAAGTCTCGCGCTCACATTTGATCTGCGCGAGGGACTGCGAATGTTCGTACCTGACGAGGTACTGGCCTTGAATAACGCCATCGGCTTGCTGGTGGTCGCCGCCATGGACCCTGAGCAGCCGAATGTCGAAGGGGTGCTGGCTGACTTTCGACTGTGCCTCAACGACTACGACGCCTGGGCGGAGAGTTTCTGGACCGGCAAGGCGCTGGATATCGAGCAGGTGTTCAAGGTCGGCAATGAAGTCCGGCTGGCCGCGCCAAAGCATTCCACTGCGCCTGTCAGCTCCACCGTCGGGGCATGCCCGGCCAGCGGCCCGTTGACGCTGGTGCACATGTTCGATGCGGCGCGATTCGTGCCGATTGGCAATACGCCGGTGATGCTCGAACCGTTGAACGCTGATGGCACCTATGGCGATCCGGTCAACCATGAGATCGGCCCCAGCGGCATTCTCGAAATCCCCGACTGCGAGCGCGGTCAACGTTACCGCATCACCTTCTTCCCCAATGTTTCCACCGATCATGTCAAAGCGCTGTACGCCTCCTATCAAGGCGTCATCGACGGCCTGGAAGACTGGCTGCGCAACGAGTGGACGACTGAATTCGAGGCTTCATGGGCCGAGTACTCGCAAGCCGGATTCCTCAAGCGCTACGGCCTGTTGCAACAAGCTGACTGGCTCGGTTTCGAAAAGTCGCTGAACGGTTTGTGGGATGACGTGAAGCAGATTTACGAGCTGATCACCGACCTGCAGGCCAACAGCGAAAAACTCCTTGAATACCTGACCGAAGTCGAACTTGAAACGCTGCTGCAGGCCTCGACTGAATCGATAGCCAATCTGTTGCTGGTGTTGAGTGACGAGCCGTTGATGTTCATCCATCTGGCGGCGTTCACCAGTTGGCTGCGGATGATGCCACCGCAGCACATCGCCGAAGTTGTGGCAGAAATTCGTACAGCGATATTGATCGGACTCCTGTTGGCACGCTTCACGGGGTCTGTAGGACTTAGGGTCGGTATCAGTGTCAAAGTGCTGAGCAAAATCAAATCGGAGCGAGCGCGTAAGTGGCTGGCAGCCGCGGGTTTGCGTCTGGCCGTCCTATCCGATCTTACGCCCCATGCGGGTGTACTCAAACCTCTCGCGGTCAACATCCGCACGGCTCCACTGAACCCTGCGCCTGCGGTGCCGTTGCAGATTAGCGCGGGCTCAGCGCCGGTTGTGTTGGTGGACAACCCGGTCGCCATTGCTCGCAACAAATCCGCAGCCAAGACCCGCCTGGGCCGGCACGAACAGCGTGACGACGCCTCAGAGCAGGCGAAAAACCCAAACGGCGACAGTGCCGATTGCGGGCCACTGACCTGCACCAATGGCTGCCCGGTGTCGATGGTCACCGGTGAAGAACTGCTGACCCTGGACGATGGATCGCTCAACGGTTTGCTGCCGTTTGCGTTTACCCGGTTGTACCGAAGCAGCGCTGTAGAAATCGATTGCGGGCTGGGCTGGGGCTGGAGTCATTCGCTGGCGCACCGGTTGGAACTGGACGCAGAGCACGTCGTCTGGATCGACCATGAAAACCGCCGCACGACATTTCCGCTGCCCAGCCAGGAACGCCCGGCCATTCACAACAGCCTGTCGCGGGCGGCGATTTATTTAGGGGATCAACCAGAGGAACTGGTACTCGCCCTCGCTGGCGAGACCGTGCGGTTCTATCACTTTCGCAATGGCCGGCTGACCGCGATCAGCGATGCCTATAACAACCGGCTGCACATCACCCGCGACCGGCAGGATCGCATTCAGCGCCTCGACAACGGCGCCGGTCGTTCACTGCTGTTGCGCTACGAGCGTCGGCACATCGTCGCGGTCGAGTATCAGTCATTTCATCCCGCCGATACGGCGGATGACGCCTGGCGTACCGAGCAAACGCTGATCGCCTACCGCTACGACGCCCGACAGCGGCTGATCGAAGCGACCAATGCCGCCGGGGAAAGCGAACGGTACGACTACGACGACCGACACGTGATTCTCCAGCGGCAACTGGCCGGTGGAGCCAGTTTCTTTTGGGAGTGGGAGCGGTCCGGCAAAGCGGCCCGATGCATAAGGCACTGGGCGACGTTCGCGCAAATGGATACGCGCTATGCCTGGGACGACAACGGCGCAGTGCGGGTTAAAAACGTCGATGGCAGCGAGGAAGTTTACGTCCATGACGATACGGCGCGGTTGGTGCGCCGGGTCGGGGCGGATGGCGCCGAGCACCTCAAGACTTATGACCACAAGGGTCAGCTGATTGCCGAACAGGGGCCACTGGGGGCGATTACTCAATACCGCTACGACGATCTCGGGCGGCTGATTGCGCTGATTCCACCTGAAGATGAGCCAACGTCCTACGAATACCGCAACGGTTTCCTGCATGCACGCTATCGCGGTCAGGCGGTCTGGACATATCAACGCAATGCTCAGGGCGATGTCACTGAATCCATCGACCCCGACGGCCAGATCACTCACTACCACTACGACGCTCAAGGACGACTGGCATCGATCCGTTATCCGGACAGCAGCCGTCATGTGTTCATTCGGGATGCTATCGGGCAACTGATCGAGGAAACCCTGCCGGACGGCGGCCAGCGGCGGTTTTCCTACGACGCTCTCGGACGGCAGATTTCCCGTCAGGATGAACATGGCGCTGTCACTCACTACCAATGGGACGCCGTCGGCCGACTGCTCCAGACGACGCTTCCTACGGGCGCGAGCCGAGCCTTCAGCTACAACGCCTACGGCAAAATCACCGCCGAACGCGATGAACTGGGGCGAATCACGCGCTTTGAGTACGACGATGACCTGCACCTGGTCAGCCGCCGGATCAACCCCGACGGTACGCATCTGCACTATCGCTATGACAACGCACGGCTGCTGCTGACCGAAATCGAGAACGAGTCCGGCGAACACCATCAACTGGACTACACGGTGGGTGGATTGATCCGACAGGAAGTCGGGTTTGACGGTCGACGCACGGCATATGCCTACGACCTCAATGGTCATCTGCTGGAAAAAATCGAGTTCGGCGATGACGGCTCGCAACTGATGACCCGTTACCAACGGGACTCGGCCGGTCGCCTGCTGATCAAAACCCTGCCCGACGGCATCAACGTCGAATACCACTACGACAGCCTGGGCCGCTTGGTCAGCGTCGACGACAACCACGATCACCCGCTGGAATTCGAATACGACACTCAGAACAGGCTGATCACTGAGCACCAGAGCTGGGCCACATTGCGCTATGGCTACGACGCGTGCGGCCGACTCGACCACCTGCGCCTGCCTGACAACAGCAAAATCGATTACCACCGCACCAAGGGTGGTGCACTGACAGCCATCGACCTCAACGGCACCCGTCTCACAAGCCACACCTATCAATTCGGCCGCGAACTACAGCGCCAGCAAGGCTTGTTACACAGCCAATACGACCACGACGAACAAGGTCGACTGAAGGCCCACGCTGTAAGCCAAAACCAGCAATCGCTTTATCGGCGCGACTTTGCCTACAGCGCCAACGGCAACCTCGACACCATCGCGGACACCCGCCACGGCCAACGCAACTACCAATACGATCCGCTCAACCGCCTGATCCGCGTCCGCCACTCCCGCGATCAACAACCCGAAAGCTTCGCCCACGACCCCGCGGGCAACTTGCTGATGCAGGATCGCCCCGGCCCGACCGCCGTCAAAGGCAATCGCCTGTTGATGCAAGGCGACCGCCACTTCGACTACGACACCTTCGGCAACCTGATACGCGAGCGCCGCGGCACCGGGCAAAAACTCGTCACCGAATACCGCTACGACTGCCAGCACCGGCTAATCAGTGCCACGCTGCCCAACGGCACCTGCGCGACCTACCGCTACGACGCCTTCGGCCGCCGCATCGCCAAAACCGTCGACGGCAAAACCACCGAGTTTTTCTGGCAAGGCGACCACCTCATCGCCGAACACAGCCAGGACCACCACCGCAGTTACCTCTACGAACCCGGCACCTTCCGCCCACTCGCGATGCTCGACGGCAAAGGCCCCCGCCAGGCCTGCCCGTTCTACTACCAACTCGACCACCTCGGCACCCCGCAAGAACTCACCGACTACAGCGGCGACATCATCTGGGCCGCGCAATACACCGCCTACGGCCGCCTGACCCGACTGAACCGAGATACCCATCAGGTGTTGGATCAACCATTGAGGTTTCAAGGGCAGTACTTCGATGCGGAGACGGGGCTGCATTACAACCGGCATCGTTACTACAACCCGGATGTGGGGCGGTATTTGACGCCGGATCCGAGTGGGTTAAAGGGTGGGTTGAACGGGTATCAGTACACGCGGAATCCTACGGGGTGGGTTGATCCGTTGGGGTTGAATGAGTGTCCTGGGGCGGATGGGTGTAAACGGCCGGGGTTTGGGGAGGAGGATCCGGCTAGTAAGATAGCGATTGAAAATCGTGAACCCCAACTACCAAAACCCAAAAAAGAGGACGACTACTTATATCGCGGGGACGAAAGAGAACCTCACGATGTATTTGAAAATGGTTTTAAAAGCAAAGGAAAAAGCAACGACCTACTACTACACTCATTAGACAGTCGGGATCCACCGAGCAATTTTATTAGCACATCCACTTCTAGGGAAGCCGGGAAATTTTTCGCCACTGAATACAACACAAAAACGGGCTATCTCTACACACTCAACAAAATCCCCGGACACGATCTAAAGATAGAACTAGGATCTTTGTACGAGTTTGATAGAGAAAAAGAAATTGCCATTCCAAGTCGCATTGAAAAAGAGGATGTACTTGGAGCAACCCTAATTCTTGATAATGGTAAAGAGTTTGGTTACTCCATACTAAACCCTAACAGGATAATTAAAAAATGATATGGACAGTAGACATAACGATTGAAAACAATGAAATTAAAGAAATAGCTCGATTGACATGCGACAACAAAGCTGGAAACGGCGACGTAACCATAATATTCACGATGCAAAACGGGTTATCAAAAACCTATTCGGACTCTGATTTTTATAGATGTTTCGCTCGAACACGAGAAGATAACACTGGAATAAAATTCCTATGCAAAGGATCAAAAGTAAATGTTCATACGTCCAGCATGTCATCACAGATGTCTCTTGGGTTGAAAGCATACGAATTAACTCTGGGTAAAGCTTCATCATTCGATGACGTGATTTACATATTCGATTACGACGAGCAGAACTTAACTAACGACTCAGCTAAACAGCGAGCCTTTTATAAAAAATGGATTGAGACTGAAAAAACCCAGGATGAGGACTAGTCGTAACTAAACACCAAAAGCCCGGCGCATTACCCGGGCTTTATTATTACCGCTTTAACTACCGGTCCCTTTCTTTCTCCCATCAGCCTCTTCTCCAGAGCTGTCCGATCCTCCAGCCCCACTTCCACCACTCACCGCCCCACTCCCCTTCCCCGGACTAGTACTACTCCCATTCGCATCACCCCCATTCCCACCATTAATACTCCCAGGCGGCAACGCATTACCATCCGCAGAGTTGGCATTCATTTCAGTCGACGGAGGCATCCCCCCTTTATCCACAGGCGCATCATTCCCATTGGATTGAGCAAACGCACTCAACGAGCCAACACACAACAGCCCCGCAATAGTCAGGGCTGTGAGTTTTGAACTGACCATGACGCATCTCCTTTAAAAAAGGTGCATACCAGATCTGGCAGCACTCTCTTTTTAAAGGTGCAACACAATCGACGGGCGGCTTTCAGCTCGGCTCACCCGAATAATCCTCACCAGCAATGTCCGGATCTTCAGGATCGGCCTCGACATCACCGCGCCTCACATCATCAGCGGGCACTTGCTCCACCGCCGTATCGTCATCCGGTGGACGTTGGTTGCGACTCAACGAATCGGTCGGTGAAGGAAGCGGGTATTCAGGGGTGTCGTCGGTTTCGGTGTCTTTCGGATCTGCGTTCATAAGCACCTCTCAAAGGGCCTGAAAAGCAGGCCCTGATAGTTCGAGGGGTGATGTGGGGTTGTTTGTTCTATCAGAGAGACGATCGGTCAAACAGAACACATCAATCTACGTCCTCATCCTCTTCTTCGTACTCGAGGTTCCCCACGTCGCCCGCGTCGTCAGAGTCGTTGAGGGGCACCGTGGCGTCGTCCATGAGTGAACCCGGATCTTCGTTGCCTGGGTCGTTGATGAACGGAAGCCCGCTCGGGCCTTTTTGTTCTTTGCCTTCGGTTTCCGGAGTCATGGCATGCCTCGCAATATTGGGGGGTGTATGAAGTTCGAGACTGCCTGTGGCCAATCGTTCCGGTTTGCGAAGCACAGACACAAAAAACCCGGCGCCTGGCCGGGTTTCTATTTGAGAGCGTCTTAGTGATGCTTGTTTTTGTGCTTATGCTTGTGACCGTTTCCGTGGCCGGAATGTGAACTGCCATTATTACCGTCGTCGCCCAGGTTGTTCCCGACTGCACCACCCGCGGCACCACCAAGGCCCGCGCCGATGGTCGACCCGGTCGAGCCGCCGAGGCTGTTACCAACTACCGAGCCGCCTGCCGCACCTAAACCACCGCCAATAGCTGCCTCGTTGCGATTGCCTTTGCTCGCGCCGACTGCGCTACCTGCCGCACCACCAACGCCGGCGCCGATGGCGGCGCCTGTGCTGCCGCCCAACTGTCCGCCGACGACGTTACCCAACGCACCACCCAGACCGCCGCCCACTGCAGCGGTGCCGTCGCCAGCCGCCATCGCACCTTGGGCCGCTAACAGTCCAACCACAAACGCAGACAGCGCCAAACTTCGAACGCTGGTGTTTCTACACTTTTTGCCGTTGTTAACCGGAGTCATGGGACGCCTCTTGTTCTTCGGGGGTATACGACCTTTGAGGCTTGGCTCAAAGAATCGTTCATTAACGAAAAAGCCCGGCGTTTAGCCGGGCTCTTCGATGCGGATCGAACGGGATCAGTGACGCTTGTGACCTTTGGCCAGGTTGCTGCCAACGCCGCCGCCCAAAGCACCACCCAAACCAGCGCCAATGGTGGAACCGCTCTTGCCACCCAAGCTATTGCCGATCACCGAACCACCGGCCGCGCCAACGCCACCACCAATGGCAGCGGAAGTACGGTGGCCTTTTTTTGCTGCAACAGCACTGCCGGCTGCGCCCGCTACGCCCGCACCAATCGCTGCGCCGGTGCTGCCACCCATGCTTTGGCCGACCACATTACCCAGAGCGCCACCCAGACCGCCGCCGATTGCCGCGGTGCCATCACTGGCAGCCATCGCACCTTGAGCAACCAGAAGCCCAAGAACCAGTGCAGGCAGTGTTAAACGCATGACGAAAACCTCAAAAATAGGGGGATAAACGAAAGGCGGGGATTGAATGCTTTAGCGCGCGAAACGTCCACACAAAAACCTCCGCACCTCGCAATTAGCGACGGTTGGACAGCTTCTATGGAAAAGGTTTTATCGCAGGCAAAAAAAAGCCCGCTGGGGAACGGGCCAGGTACTGCTTTCTAACGGATGGTTTGAGCCTACGGACGACGGTGTGAAAAGTTTGTGAAAAATAGCCCGCTACCACCACCGAGCATCTGCAGCCCGGTTTTCAACCGATAATCGGTACTGCAAAAATGAAAAACCCCGCTCAATGGCGGGGCTCGTCCGATTAACGGTTACTTCCTGGAGTGCGCCGCCACTCTCGGCAGAAATTTCGCCTTCGGTCCTCTGGGCACCGTGGATTTCACTTTACTGGTCTGGACCGGGTCTTCCCCGAAGCCCGCCACATACTCTGTCTGGCCGCATTTAACGCAATTGTTGATTGGAAATTCAGCCCCGTCGTCTTCGATATACGGATCAGCCATACCTCTTCCCCTCTCAAAAAGGGTCGACACCGGCAAAGCCCTTTGCCTGAAAAATATCGACCACCAAGGCTTTTGAGACTAGCCGGTCATTACCGGACTTGTAATTCAGATTTTTGCATGCCCGACGAATGGCCCGCATGCCGGCCGATAAAACACCGAGCGATCATGCAGACCGACTCACTTCAATTTGACCGCTGTCCCTGTCACAAACACCACCACCATCCCGCCCTTGCCGGCCGGCATGCTGATTTCGAAATCGAGCCCCACCACCGCGTCCGCCTGAAGCGCTCGTGCCCGCTCCTTGATCTCGTCAGTCGCCTGAATCCGCGCTTCCTTCAACGCCCGCTCCAACGTCTGAGAACGCCCACCGAAAAAATCCCGCATCCCGGCAAACATGTCGCGGATAACGTTAACGCCCTGCACGGACTCGGCACTGACAATGTCCAGGTAGGCAGTGATCTGGCGACCTTCGATGGCGTGGGTTGTGGTGGTGATCATGGATATTCCTTCCTGATAAAGTTTTGCCCCCTTCTCAATCGTCAGGGAGGATGAAAACAAAAAAGCCCAGCATTAGCTGGGCTTCGGCATTCTGTCACCACTAGTCTTCAGGCATTTTTCCAGGACGCTGCATTTGCCTTTTTGATAGCCTCTGCCTTCTCAATGACATCCCTTTGAGAAGCAATAGCCTTGCTAATCACAGCGTTGTAGACATCCCGCTTGGTCTGCGCGGACGCCTTGGTGAAAAAATCAACGAGAGGGCTGGATGCCCCGTTATTAGCTGCACTCATGGATGTCTACTCCGGATCACAGCTCTAGAAGCTCGAACCGATCATAGGTGTCGGGAATGAGAGCGTCAATCTGCTCCGCGGTGACACCGCCTTCAAAACATGTCGCTGTACCGTCTGTATTTTTGATAATCAAATCGACGAAAAATTGCCCACCGTAAAATCTACGAAGCTCAACCACGTTCCTTCTCGCGGCAAGAAACTGTGCCACGAATACATCCATTGGGATATTTCGCCCTTCAGTGATCTCTCTTGCCTGAACAAACTGCTAGGCGAGTTGCGGTTCCTGATAGACAAAAATGACTTGGACGATCCGTTGATTACTCAGCACTCTATCGAAGTTTCTCTTGGCGACCTGAATATTGGCGAGCGTTCCATCGAGCAGGAACGAGATATGTTTTTCAAAAACGCGATCTAAAACTCGCTCCAATATATGGGTCACCGCCCGCTGATAGAGGTATGAGTTTGTACCTGAGTATCCTGGAATCAAACGCCTGAAATCGTCAGGATCAATCCGTAGAATCTTCTTTGCCTCAACGCTATCAGTGCCCTGTTCGAGCACATCAACCAGCGCTTTCGATATTTCGGTTATACCTGCACCAGGTGAACCGGCCATAAATACTGTGAGAGGAGACGTTTCCGAGGGAAACACGTTTGTATCTGCAATGCTTCTGGCCAACCGCGCGCGGTTCTCTTTAGAAAACTTGATTGCTGCGTCTTCGATGGCTTTCTCATAGGGCGTCATGACGATGCTCTGCTCACTTTCACCGTTTCGCCATACCAACGCCAGATACACGTCAGAGGAACGAAACCAGCGTCCCAAAGACAGGACGGACAAGGGCTGCAAGCATGATCACTGAGGACCGCAGGTGTCAGTCAGACGATACCAGTCACTTAACCAGCAAAGGGGACAGCAAAAGCAGGCAAACTCCCTAAGCCAAGTAGGAAGTTTCTGCGCACAGATCACCAACTGAACTTCCAGATTCTTGATTTTGAAAACCTGTATTTCTGACAAGGCTTCACAGGGTGACCGAATTGTCGAACTCGCAGCGGTTCAGTGTCTCTTTGGCAACTTGGACAAATACGCGGCCAACGCATCAAACGTTGCGACCGGTCGCTCGGGCAATGATCCAGCCGAGAACTCAGTGTTGACGGTCTTGTAGCCAAACGCGCTGCCGTGTTCGCCTTGCAGTTGAACGGTCTGCAAAAACGCGTAGTAACTTCGCGGACCGGTATAGTTACCCCTTCCCAAGATCGCTCATGGAGACGCTGAAACCTTATAAACGCCCCAACAGCAAAGCTTTCCAACAAGACTTCCTACAGAGCTTTGACTCGTCCTACATAAACTTCAGAAATGACAGCGCCCCCTTCATGGCTCTAATGCGACGACACATAGAGCGATGGCGTAGACGGCGCAGGCAATGCATAAGTCGCCTTCATCCACTCAATCTCCGCCTGTGGCGTTCGGCCGAAGAAGCGTTTGAACTCGCGACTGAACTGGGAGGCGCTTTCGTAGCCCACATTGAACGCCGCAGCCGAAGCGGTCATCGCGTTGTGCAGCATCAGCAATCGCGCCTGATGCAAGCGCGTCGACTTCAAGTATTGCATCGGGGACGAGTCCGTCACGCTGCGAAAATGCAGGTGAAAGCTGGGCACGCTCATGCTTGCTTCTTGGGCAAGAGACTCCACATCCAGGTGCTCCTGGTAGCAACTGTGGATCTTGCGAATGGCCCGAGTGACCTTGCCAAAGTGCCCCTGGCGATTGAGCGCAGCGCGCATCGAGCCACCCTGCTCGCCCGTCAGGATGCGGTAGTAGATTTCCCGCATCAGCGACGGGCCGAGTATTGGCGCATCGCCTGGCCGACTCATGGCTTCAAGGAAACGCAGCGTCGAGGTGCGTAACAAGTCGTCCATGGGCGAAGCGTACATGCCCTTGGGTTGGGCATCATTGGGTCCTAGCGCTTCATCGACTTGCAGCAGCAACTCGCTGGCCAGCTGGAAGTTCAGGCGCATGTAGACCGCCAGCATCGGCTCCGCTTCGCTGGCGTCGGTCTCCATGGTGAACGGAACGGGGACGGAGACCACAAGATAATGCTGGGCGTCGTAAAGGTAGACATCATCGCCCAGGTAGCCGCGCTTGCGCCCTTGGCACAGGATCACGATGCCGGGGTCGTACAAAACCGGAGTACGGGTCAGCGGGCGGTTGGAACGCAAAAAGCGCACATCCTCCAGCGCGCTCAAGTTGTAGCCCTCAAGCGGAGCGAGCTTTGCCATCAACTGCACCATGCGCGAGGTGCGTGTGTCGACCTGAGTCATTAATGCCCCCTGTGCTTGCCGATCAGCCGTCGGTTGAACGGGTCAACGCTTCCCATTGATCTATTTCACTGGCAGCGCTGGCAAGCTTGTCACGCACCAGGCTCAATGCATCGCTGCCCAACAACAAGTGTGCCGGCGGCGTCGGGCTGGCAATGACCTGCAACATTGCTTGCGCTGCTTTTCGCGGGTCGCCCAGCTGTTTGCCGCTCTTTTCTTCGCGAGCCTTACGTACCGGGTCGAAGCTGGCGTCATAGTCGGCAATGCTTCGCGGCGTGCGTTGCATCGAACGTCCTGCCCAGTCAGTGCGAAACGAACCGGGCGCCACCGCCGTGACGAAGATGTTGAAAGGGCGCAGCTCTTTGCTAAGTGTGTCCGAGATACCTTCGAGAGCAAACTTGCTGGCGCAATAGTAAGCGATACCCGGCATGGTGATGGTGCCGCCCATGGACGTGATGTTGAGGATGTGACCGGCCCGACGTTTGCGAAAATAAGGCAGGAACGCCTTGGTCACTGCTACCGCGCCGAAGACATTGACGTCGAACTGATGACGCATCTCATCCAGGGGCGACTCCTCGAGAATGCCCTCATGTCCGTAACCGGCATTGTTGACCAACACATCGACCGGGCCGTGGGTTGCTTCAACCTCCGCAATGACGCTGTCGATACGGTCAAAGTCCGTTACATCGAGGATGACCCCATGAGCACTGTCCGGCGAGAGAGCCTGAAAGGCTTGCAAGGCGCTTTCGCTGCGAACGGTGCCGATGACGCGATGGCCCGCTGCAAGCGCTTCTTGCGCCAAAGCGCTGCCGAAGCCGCTGCTGACCCCAGTGATGAATAGGGTTTTTCTGCTGATCATGGCGATCTCCGACAAGTAGATGTGGTGCCATGGTAGCTATCGCAAACCAGGCCACCTATGCCGATTTGTCTTCGAGCATTGCCTATTCGTATCAGGGTCAGGAGTCAGGTGGGCGCGGTTAGCCACTCAGAAGTTGTTTGTCGTGCACTTTCGATTGGTCGCCAGGTAGATCGAATTTAACGGTGAAGGAGAGATTCGATCTCTCGATATAACTTAGCCCAAAATAGATCTGTCCGTTTTATGCAAAGGGCACTAATCGTCACAGACATTATTTAACAGGACTCAGCAACGCGCGTTGCTCTTCAGTCAAAGAATCGATACTGATCACCGCAAGAGGTTTGGTGCCCGCCTTGGCGATTGGTTTACCCATATCAGCTGAGATTGACTCTGGAAGTTTGTACATTGCCCCGGTTGCCGGGTCGACGATAAGCATTCCAATCAAGCCCCCGATCAAGATATTTCCCCAATACCAGCCGCTAATATCCGAATCCAAGGTCGCCATCTTGTCGGAATACCCATCCTTCTTGAATAGCAAAGTATAGGTCTGCCCGGAAAAATACCCTTTGCTTGACTTCAGCGTTACTGTGCTGGGCGCGGTCCCCGAATGGACAATCTGGCCAGACTTGTTTTTGATCTCAAAAGAAGCGCCCTCTGGCGCACTTGAGACTGCCACCGGATACTCAGTCTCGCCGACGATGCTAGCGCAGCCCTGCAGACTCAATATCGCTATGTACACAGCCACTATTTTTACAATTCGCGTTTTCATTGTTCGACCTCGTATATTCTAACGTCATTACGGCGGCCTCTATTGGCCTATGCAAACTGTATAGAACGCGTCAAAACTTGTCCGAACCGCCCGGATGTTTTCATGGGTTTTCAGGCGTTTTCAGGGGGGTTCATCTTTTTTCAGGGTTATGTGTTCTGCGCAGACTCAAGAGTCAAAAAAGGCCAAGTCGGATACTGCAATGTCTCCGCTGATAGTTCGCACTACGGGGAATCTTTAAGTACCGAAAATCAATACATCAAACCGAAAAACTCGAACGTCCTGGATTTTTTGTCAGAGCCTCAACAACCTGGATACTGAGTCACGCCTTCCAATAGAAGGAAAGTCTTTTCATTAATTACAATGGAAACAATTACGAATGCGACCCTGCTGAGTCGGTAACGATTCAAAGCTATAACATCTGGTTTAAGAAAGTAGACCAGTTTGTGCGTCGCTTATACCGTCTTTTGAAAAGCACGCCTTGTAATGGTCAGGCAGGCACCGTTCATACACCATCATGCCCCCAACCCCATGGACAATTCCGAAACAGGTCCCGCTGGCCAAAACCAGACCCCAGAAACCACAAAACCCCTGATTTCTCTCGAAATCAGGGGTTCTGGTTACATCGAATTTGGCGGTGAAGGAGAGATTCGAACTCTCGATACAATTTCTTGTATACACACTTTCCAGGCGTGCTCCTTAAGCCACTCGGACACTTCACCGTATCTCGTCAAACAAGTTCTGTCTGTCGAGGCGCGCTAATGTAGTCGAAACCTTTTCCGATGGCAAACTTTTTTTGCAGAATTTTCATGCGCTTAGCGTTTTAGTCGTTCCGCCGGATTTGGGGTCATGGCAAACCTGCCAATCTCCGGCTTCGCGCCTGCTTCTATATAGAAGGGAATGCGCCGCGGATGTGGCGGGCTACGCTTGCCCGGCGGGGAAAGGGTGACTGACGGGTCAGTCACAGCGCTTTACCTGGCCTGCCGCGGTGGGTAACGTCTGCCCCAACTTTCATACAAGGAATAGCGTCATGAGTGAGTTGATTTCCTACCATCTCGAAGACGGTATCGCGACCCTGACCTTGAGCAATGGCAAGGTCAATGCCATCTCGCCCGACGTGATTGCCGCGTTTAACGCTGCGCTGGATCAGGCAGTGACTGATCGTGCGGTGGTGATCATTACCGGCACGCCGGGGATTCTGTCCGGGGGTTATGACTTGAAGGTGATGACGTCCGGGCCGAAAGAAGCCGTGGCGTTGGTCACTGCCGGTTCGACGCTGGCCCGCCGCCTGCTGTCGCACCCGTTCCCGGTGATCGTGGCGTGCCCGGGGCATGCCGTGGCCAAAGGTGCGTTCCTGCTGTTGTCGGCCGATTACCGCATCGGGGTTGATGGCCCGTTCAGCATTGGCTTGAACGAAGTGCAGATCGGTATGACCATGCACCACGCCGGTATCGAGATTGCCCGTGATCGTCTGCGCAAGTCGGCGTTCCATCGTTCCGTGATCAATGGCGAGATGTTTAACCCGCAGAGCGCTGTGGACGCAGGTTTCCTCGACGTGGTGGTCTCGGCCGAAGAGCTGGCAGGTGCCGCGCTGGCAGCAGCTCGTCAGCTAAAGAAGATCAACATGACTGCGCACAAGAACACCAAGTTGAAAGTACGCAAGGCGCTGCTGGAGACGCTGGACAACGCAATCATCCTCGATCAGCAACACTTGGGTTAAGCCCAGACGCGCTGCACCGAAAAGCCCGACCGTCGTGTCGGGCTTTTTCTTACCTGTGATGTTGAAAAGTCTGTAACCGCTCTAGAACGCGTCTGACCCACAAGTCGGAAACATGCGCACAAACATCGCCTATCTCCCTCCTCTATAGCGGCAATTGCCGAAAACAGTGCACATCCGTACACTGCGCCACCTTTTGTCCCGGTGGGGCCTGTAAATGCTGTTTGTGTTTCGTATGTTCTTGATGGGCCTGCACTTTATTCTGGCCGGTGTGCTGGGGGTGATTCTGGGCCTGTGTCGCCCGTTCAACCCGGACAACAGCCGTTTGTGCGCACGTCTGTATGCGTGGCCGGCAATGTGTATTTTGCGTTTACGGGTGAAGGCCGATGTCGGTCCGTTGATGGACAAACCTGACAGCTGCGTGATCATCGCCAATCACCAGTCCAACTACGACCTGTTTGTATTCGGCAACGTGGTGCCCCGCCGTACCGTGTGCATCGGCAAAAAGAGCCTGAAGTGGGTGCCGCTGTTTGGGCAGTTGTTCTGGCTGGCGGGCAACGTCTTGATCGACCGCGGCAATGCGCACAAGGCGCGCCAGTCGATGCTGACCACTACGCACACCTTGCAGCATGAAGACACGTCGATCTGGGTCTTCCCGGAAGGCACGCGCAACCTGGGTGAAGAGTTGCTGCCGTTCAAGAAAGGCGCGTTCCAGATGGCGATCGCTGCCGGCGTGCCGATCGTGCCGGTGTGTGTCAGCAGTTACGTCAAACACATGCGTTTGAACCGCTGGCGCAGTGGGAAAATTCTGATTCGTTCGTTGCCGGCGATTCCTACAGCGGGTTTGAGCCTGGACGACATGCCCCTGCTGATGGCCCAGTGCCGCGAACAGATGCGCGAATGCATCGCTTCGATGGATCGGCAACTGCAAGCCGCGTAAAAAGAAACCCGCCTGGTGCGGGTTTTCTTTTGCCTTCGAACTTTTGCCTTCGAACTCTGCAGAGTTCGCTCACTCTGAAGCATCAGACAAGGCTAAGCTGAAGAATGCCTGCCACTGCCACCTGCTAATAAGAAGTGAACCTGAATCATGGGTAGAGTTGTTGCTGCTGCGGTTTACAGCGCCGGTAAGAAAGTCACCAATATCACCCTCGACGAAGGCGCAGCCTGGGCCGCAAAACCCGACCACTTTGTGTGGATCGGCCTCGAAGAGCCGGACGCCCAAGAACTGGCCAACCTGCAACGCCAGTTCAACCTGCACGAACTGGCCATCGAAGATGCCCTGGAAAAGCACAGCCGGCCGAAGCTCGAAACCTTTGGCGACGCATTGTTTATCGTCACGTACTCACCGATTCGTAACGAGGGCAAACTCGAGTTCATCGAGACACATATCTTTGCCGGCAACGGCTACATCATCACTGCACGCAATGGCCATTCAGCTTCCTACGCCTATGTACGGCAACGCTGTGAGGCACGCCCGTTGTTGCTTGAACACGGAGAGGACTTCGTTCTCTATGCCATCCTCGACTTCGTGATCGAAAACTACCAGCCCGTGGGTGAAGCAATCCACGCCGAAATCGATGAGCTGGAGCGCAACGTGTTGTGCAGTGCGCTGAACGAACATGACATCCAGAAACTGCACGGCCTGCGCCGGGACGTATTGCGCTTGCGTCGTTATGCGGCGCCGATGGTCGAGATCGGTGAGGAACTGCAGAAGCTGAGCTTCCCGTTCATCGACAAGAACATGCGCCCGTACTTCCGGGATGTGCAGATCCACGTGACGCGGCAGATGGAAGACCTGACGACCCTGGCCGACATTGCCAGCCAGACGATTGAGGTGGGGGTGTTGTTGGAGGCTTCACGTCAGAGCGTGGTGCAGCGCAAGTTTGCGGCGTGGGCGGCGATTTTGGCGTTTCCGACGGCGGTGGCCGGGATTTACGGGATGAACTTCCAGAACATGCCGGAGCTGGCGTGGCACTACGGGTACTTCGGGGTGTTGGGGTTTATTGCGCTGGGATGCACGGGGTTGTGGGCGAGTTTCAAGAAATCCGGATGGTTGTAACGGCTTGCTTACCTGTAGCGAGGGAGCTTGTGTGGCGAGGGGGCTTGCCCCCGTTGGGGTGCGAAGCGCCCCCAGCACTTATTCAGACAAACCGCGTTGCCTGAATGGCGACTGCTGCGCAGCCGAGCGGGAGCAAGCTCCCTCGCCACAGAAAGCTCCTCACCGCAGAAATTGTGAACCTCAGACCGTTTCTGGCTTGTGCGCCACAAACCGCATCATCCACTCCGCAACCGTAGCGCCATGATGCTCATGCTCAAGGCTGGCCACGCCTTTCGAGTAGATCTGCTCACCCAGCGCTTCCTGACGAATTTCCAGCAGCGCCCGCGAATAGTCGTGAATGAATTCCGGATGCCCCTGGAAGCACAGCACTTGATCGTTGATGTGGTAAGCGGCGAACGGGCAGAAATCGCTGGAGGCGATGACCGTGGCGTTTTCGGGTAGCGAGGTCACCTGATCCTGGTGGCTGATCAACAACGTCAACTCTTCCCGGACCGGGCTCATCCACGGCGCCTTGGCCGCGAGTTTGTAATTGTGGGTGCCGACGCCCCAGCCTTGGGTGGCGCGTTCGCTTTTGCCGCCCAGCAACAACGCCAGCAACTGATGGCCGAAACACACGCCCAAGAGTTTGTCGCCGCGTTCGTAGCGGGTCAGCAGGTATTTCCTGAGGGTTTCGATCCACGGGTCGGTGCCGAAGGAATCGGCCTTGCTGCCGGTGACCAGATAAGCGTCGAAGGTCAGGTCATCGCTTGGGTATTCGCCCTGCATCACGTTATAGACCGTGAACTCGGCAGCGATGGGTTGCTGCGAAAACAGACGCTGGAACATCTGCCCGTAACCCTGATATTGATCGACCAGTTCCGGACGCAGGATGTCGGTTTCCAGAATGCAGATGCGTAACGACATAAAAAATACCTGACACGTGATGGGAATAATGCACACCCCAGAGCCTGCCTCGAAACACCGTTCCAAGGCAAGCCCTGCGAGGCGTCACCGGTCCCTTAAAACGTCTCCCCTTTGGCGGCTTTTTCCAGCAACAACGCTGGCGGATTGAAGCGTTCGCCATACTGCGCGGCCAGGTATTGGGCGCGGGCAACGAAGTCTTGTACGCCGTACTGATTGATGAATTGCAGCGCACCGCCGGTCCAGGCCGCGAAACCGATGCCGAAGATCGAACCGACGTTGGCGTCCGCCGTCGACATCAGCACGCCCTCCTCCACACAGCGCACGGTTTCGATGGCTTGCACGAACAGCAGGCGATCACGCACATCCTTTGGCGAAATCTGCCCGTCAGGCTTCTCGAAACGGCTTTTCAGCTCCGGCCACAGATATTTCTGGCCTGCGGCCGGGTAGTCGTAGAAACCGCCGCCTGCCGCTTTACCGGGCCGTTTGTATTCGTTGAGCAGCAAGTCGATCACCGCAAATGCCGGATGCTCTGTCAGCGGTTTCCCTTCGGCTTGCAGGTCTTTGGCCGTTTGCTGACGGATATGGCTCATGAGGCTGAGGGAAACTTCGTCAGAAATCGCCAGCGGCCCGATGGGCATGCCAGCCTTGCGCGCTTCGGTTTCGATCATCGGCGCGCTGACGCCTTCGCCGAGCATGGCGATGCCTTCGTTGGTGAAGGTGCCAAACACCCGCGAGGTAAAGAAGCCGCGACTGTCGTTGACCACGATCGGGGTTTTCTTGATTTGCAGGACGAAATCAAAGCCTCGAGCCAGGGTTTCGTCGCTGGTATTGGCGCCTTTGATGATTTCCACCAATGGCATTTTTTCCACGGGACTGAAGAAGTGCAGGCCGATGAATTTGCTCTGATCCGGCACCGCAGTTGCGAGGCCGCTGATCGGCAAAGTCGAGGTGTTGGAAGCGATCACCGCGTCCGGCCCGACGACTGTTTGCGCGGCCGACGAGACCTTGGCTTTGAGCTCGCGATCTTCGAACACCGCTTCGATAATCAGATCGCAACCGGCCAGGTCCGCATCGCTTTCGGTGGTGCGGATCCGCGCCAGAATCGCCTCACGTTGCTGCGCAATCATCTGGCCGCGCGCAACTTTCTTGTCCAGCAACGCTGCCGAATGGGCCTTGCCCTTCTCCGCTGCCGCCAGAGTAATGTCCTTGAGCACCACCTCGATGCCAGCCGATGCGCTGACAAACGCGATGCCCGCGCCCATCATCCCGGCGCCTAGTACCCCGACTTTTTGCGTCACGTAGGGCGCAAAACCTTGCGGCCGCGAGCCGCCGGCATTGATCTCGTTGAGTTGGAACCAGAACGTACCAATCAGGTTTTTCGAGACCTGGCCGGTGGTCAATTCAGTGAAGTAGCGGGTTTCGATCAGGTGCGCAGTGTCGAAATCCACTTGGGCGCCTTCAACCGCCGCGCAGAGGATTTTCTCCGGCGCGGGCATGCAGCCCTGGGTTTTGCTGCGCAGGATCGACGGCGCGATGGCGAGCATCTGCGCGACTTTCGGGCTGGACGGGGTGCCGCCGGGGATCTGATATCCCTTCACGTCCCACCGTTGTACCGCCGTCGGATTGCCCAGAATCCATGTCCGCGCCTTGCTCAGCAGTTCGCCAGAATCCTTCGCCACTTCGTCAATCAACCCGGCCTGCAACGCCTGTTGTGGCCGAACTTTTTTGCCCTCCAGCAGGTAGGGCAAGGCTTTCTCGATGCCCAGCATCCGCACCATGCGCACCACCCCGCCGCCGCCCGGCAGCAAGCCAAGCGTGACTTCCGGCAGGCCGAGTTGCACCGACGGATTGTCCAGCGCCACGCGGTGATGGCACGCCAGGCAGATTTCCCAACCGCCGCCCAATGCGGCGCCGTTGATCGCGGCCACCACCGGTTTGCCAAGGGTTTCCAGGGTGCGTAATTGACCCTTGAGGGTCAGCACCATGTCGTAGAAGGCTTTGGCTTCGGGCTTGCCGACCTTGATCAGTTCATTGAGGTCGCCGCCGGCGAAGAACGTCTTCTTGGCCGAGGTGATGATGACCCCGGCGATGCTGTCTTTTTCAGCGACCAACCGGGCGACGCACGCGGCCATGGCTTCGCGGTAGACCGCGTTCATGGTGTTGGCGCTCTGGCCCGGCATGTCGATGGTCAGGACAACGATCTGGTCCTGACCCTTTTCGTAACGAATGGCTTCAGTCATGAACATGTTTCCTTGGAAGTCGGGGGCTCAGAGGCGTTCGATGATGGTGGCAATGCCCATGCCGCCACCGACACACAATGTCGCGAGGCCATAGCGCAGGCGCCGAGTTTCCAGCTCATCGAGCAGCGTGCCGAGAATCGCGCAGCCCGTGGCGCCCAGCGGATGGCCCATGGCGATGGAGCCGCCGTTGACGTTGACCTTGTCCGGATCGATGGCCATGTCCTTGATGAATTTGAGCACCACCGAGGCGAACGCTTCGTTGACTTCGAACAGGTCGATGTCTTCCACCCGCAGCCCGGCCTTTGCCAGCGCTTTACGGGTGGCCGGCGCCGGACCGGTGAGCATGATGGTCGGATCGGTGCTGGTGACCGCCGTGGCGACGATCCGCGCCCGAGGCTGCAAGCCCAGCGCCCGGCCCTTGGCTTCGGAACCGATCAACATCAGCGCCGCACCATCGACGATCCCGGAGCTGTTGCCCGGCGTGTGCACGTGATTGATCCGCTCGACATGGCTGTAGACACGCAACGCCGTGGCGTCGAAGCCCATTTGCCCCATCATCTCGAAACTCGGCTTGAGCTTGCCCAGGCCTTCCAGGGTGGAGTCGGCGCGAATGAACTCATCATGATCGAGCAGGATGATGCCGTTCTGATCCTGCACCGGCACCAGCGACTTGTTGAACGAACCGTTCGCCCGTGCCCGCGCCGCTTTCTGTTGCGAGTGCAGCGCGTAGGCATCGACGTCCTGGCGACTGAACCCTTCGAGGGTGGCAATCAGGTCGGCGCCCACGCCTTGCGGCGTGAAATGGCTGTGCAGATTGGTTTCCGGGTCCAGCGCCCAAGCCCCGCCGTCGCTGCCCATCGGCACGCGGGACATCGACTCGACCCCGCCGACCACCACCAGGTCTTCGAAACCGGAACGCACCTTCATCGCGCCGAAGTTCACCGCCTCAAGGCCCGACGCGCAGAAGCGGTTGATCTGCACGCCCGAGACGCTGACGTCCCAATCCGCCACCTGAGTTGCGGTTTTGGCGATATCGGAGCCTTGATCACCAATCGGCGTCACGCAGCCGAGTACCACGTCATCGACCTGGCTGGTATCGAGCGACGTGCGCTGTTGCAGCGCCGTGAGCAAGCCGGCCACCAGATTGACCGGTTTGACGCTGTGCAAGGCGCCATCGGCCTTGCCTTTGCCACGGGGCGTGCGTAACGCGTCGAAAATCAAAGCTTGGGTCATGACGTCCTCGAACCTGGGCGGTGAGTAAATACTGAGTGCTCACTCTTATGCCGGGCCGCCGCGGATTCAATGACCGCAGTGCTCACTGACATTGACGGACACGCTCAGACGGACGGTAGTGAGCTACCGGATTAACCGTTTCAGGAGCCGGAAGTGTCTAGCAATAGGGCGCCCAAGAAGCTGGCAATAGGCCTCATGCCGTTTTAATAGTTTTTTTAGGTAGTTCCATACGAAATGGATCTAAACCGGGAGTGACGCGGGCTCTAAGGTGAAGTGTACGAAGTTGTCGTCGGGTTTTGCCGAGGCGCTCGTCCTACAGGAAGTGCAACGCTCTGCCGTCATGGAGATATGCAGGCAGGCATCAGGAAATAACAAAAAAGGCGGTCAAGCCATGTTCAAACATTCGAAAGTACGTCAAGCCGGGCTCATTCTTTTCGCCACCACGCTGTTGTTGATTTTGCCGAATCTGACCAAGGTGATTGGCTAGTCGGCAGAAAATACGGCGTCAGGTATTTATATCGTCATTCCAAAAATGTGACTGGCCCGCTACCCGGGCCAGCGAGGGTGTGCCAACCTTTACGGCACTTCCACGACATGGACGGCGATCTATTGAAAACGCTCATTCTGTTCGGGGCCTTGCTGCTCAGCACGCCTCTGTTTGCCGCACAGCTGAACCTCGAGCTAGGCGCGACCACTCGCACCTGGCAGACCGAAGAACTGCTCAAGCACCCGCAAGTCCAGACCCTTCATGTTGCCGACGACGTTTCCTACAAACAGGACATGAGCTATCAAGCGGTGCCGCTGGCGGCGCTGTTGACCGGTATCAAGCCCGACGACCATTTGCAAGCCGTGGCGCTGGACGGATTTGCCGCCGAGTTGGCCGCGGCTCCGTTGCTCAACACCCAAGGTGCGCGGGCGTGGCTGGCGATTGAGGACCCGGCGAAACCGTGGCCGGCGTTGTCGGAAGGCAAGCCGAGTGCCGGGCCGTTTTATCTGGTCTGGACGGATCCGCAAGCTGGCAATATCAGCCCGGAGCAGTGGCCGTTTCAGGTGTCCAGCATCAAGCGCCTGGCACCGGTGGCAGCGCGCTTCCCTGCCCTGCTGCCTGATCCGGCGTTGAAGGCGAACGATCCGGTGAATCAGGGATTTGCGTTGTTCCAGAAGAACTGCCTGGCGTGCCATCGATTGAATGGTGCCGGGGACGCGCAGTTCGGGCCGGATTTGAATATTCCGTATAGCCCGACCGAGTATTTCGGGGCGGAGTTCTTGAAGCGCTATATCCGTGATCCGCAGAGTTTGAGGCAGTGGCCGCAGGCGAAGATGCCGGGGTTTACGGCGCAGGTGTTGCCGGATGGTGATCTGGAAATGCTGATGGGGTATTTGAAGCACATGGCCGGACGCAAACTGTCTCCAGCCAAGTAAGCGCACACCTGTGGCGAGGGAGCTTGCTCCCGCTGGGCTGCGCAGCAGCCCTAAAACCCGGAAACTCGATCAGATTGGCATACCGCGCTGCCTTGGTTGAGGGCCGCTACGCGCCCCAGCGGGAGCAAGCTCCCTCGCCACAAAAGCGTGCTTCCACAGGGGATTTGTGAAATCCCGGATTACTGTTGTTGAACGGAGATAACCGGCATCGGTGTCGGTGACACAAACACCTTCGCATGCATCTGCTCACACCCGCCGCCCCGGCGCATTCCGCGTACCGGGCAGGCATCCAGGTAATCCAGGCCCACCGCCAGTTTCAAATGCCGTTCCGGTCGGGCCAATTCGTTGGTCACGTCAAAGCTGTACCACGCATCATCCAGCCACGCTTCCGCCCAGGCGTGACTGGCCAGGTGTTCGCTGTTCTCGCTGTACAGATAACCGGACACATACCGCGACGGAATGCCCAGGCTTCGCGCGCAGGCGAGAAACGCATGGGTGTGGTCCTGACAGACGCCGGAACGTCCGGCAAAGGCCTGGGCCGCGCTGGTGTCGACTTCGGTCGAACCCGGCGTGTAGGTCATGTGCTGGTTCAGGCCATGCATCAAGTCGATCAGCGCGGTGCGATCCCGACGGGTCTTGCATTCCTTTTGCGCGAACGCTCGCAAGGCTTCGTCGGCTTCGGTCAGCCGGGTGAAACGCAGGAACGGCAGCGCCGACTGGCTCTCATGCTCGGCTTCGCGCAGTTCATCGATATCCACCTGACCACGGGCGCCGATGATGATCGCCTCGTGCGGCTCGTCCATGGTCAGCACGTGCAGGATGTTGCCGAACGGGTCGAGTTGCGCGCGCACCGGGCGCGGCAGGTCGAGTTGCCAGCTGAGCACGTGCTGACGCTCGCTGTCATGGGGTGTCAGTCGCAGGTACTGGATGCTCGCCCGCACCTGATCTTCATAGTGATAGGTGGTTTCGTGGCTTATGGAAAGTCTCATGCAGCCTCCAGGTATGAACTGTGAATGGCGTTGCCCAACTGGCGCACCAGCGGGATGAATTCGGTCAGCCAGGCGTGCAGGCCTTCGTCGAGAATTTCGTTGATGCCGGTGTAGCGCAGGCGTGCGTCGATCTCGGCGGCCAGGCGTTGCGCGGGACGGCCGTTTGCTCCCGGCAGGCTGGCGAGGATCTGGTCGATTTCTTCGGTGCAGGCACGCAGCGAACGCGGTACATCGGCCCGCAGCAACAGCAACTCCGCCACATGCCGGGCACCGGGTGCGTCGCGATAGATCTCGGTGTACGCCTCGAACGACGACAGCGCTCGCAGCAAGGCGCTCCACTGGTAATAGGCGTGCGCCGTGCCGTCACTGACCGCTTCGGCTTGATCACCGGCCATTTCGTAGCGCGCATCGAGCAGGCGCAGCGTGTTGTCCGCCCTTTCGATAAACGTCCCCAGACGAATGAAGCGGAACGCATCGTTTCGCATGATGGTGCCGTAGGACGCGCCCCGGAACAGGTGGGAACGTTCCTTGATCCACTCACAAAAACGGCTCATGCCGTAGCGACTCAAGCCCTGTTCGGCGATCCCGCGAATTTCCAGCCAGGTGGCGTTGATGTTTTCCCACATGTCGGCGGTGATTCGCCCACGCACCGCATGGGCACTGGCTCGCGCCGAACCGAGGCAGCTGTAGATGCTCGCCGGGTTGGCCGCATCGAGGGCGAAGAAATGCAGCAGCCGTTCGGCATGCAACTCGCCGTGGCGCTCCAGGTAATCGTCCAGGGTGCCGGTGATCAGCAGCGGCATGGCGAGTTCGTGCAGCCCGTCGCCGCGACCATCCTGCGGCATCAGCGACAGCGAATAACTGATGTCGAGCATCCGTGCGAGGTTTTCCGCCCGCTCCAGGTAACGCGACATCCAATACAAATCCGAGGCAGTTCTACTTAACATGGCAGGCTTCCTTCAATCCTCGACCACCCAGGTGTCCTTGGTTCCGCCACCCTGGGAGGAATTCACCACCAGAGAGCCTTCACGCAGGGCGACACGGGTCAAACCGCCGGGCACAACCCGGGTTTCGCGACCAGACAATACAAACGGACGCAGGTCGATGTGGCGTGGCGCAATGCCGTTTTCGACAAAGGTCGGACAGGTCGACAGGGACAACGTCGGTTGCGCGATATACGCGTGCGGCTTGGCTTTGATCCGTGCACGGAACGACTCGATTTCCGCCGCCGTCGCCGCCGGCCCCACCAGCATTCCGTAACCGCCGGAGCCCTGGGTTTCCTTGACCACCAGATCCGGAAGATTGGCCAATACGTGGGACAGTTCGGAGGGATTGCGGCACTGGAACGTCGGCACGTTCTTCAGGATCGGTTCTTCGTCGAGGTAGAAACGGATCATGTCGGTGACAAACGGGTACACCGACTTGTCGTCCGCCACACCGGTGCCGATGGCATTCGCCAACACGACGTTGCCGGAACGGTACGACGACAACAGCCCCGGAACGCCCAGCATCGAGTCCGGATTGAATGCCAGAGGATCGAGGAACGCGTCGTCCAGGCGACGGTAGATCACGTCGACGGCTTTCGGCCCGTCCGTGGTGCGCATGAACACCTTGTCATCGCGCACGAACAGATCCGCCCCCTCCACCAGTTCAACGCCCATCTCCCGAGCCAGAAAGGCATGCTCGAAAAACGCGCTGTTGAAACGACCCGGCGTCAGCACCACCACGCTCGGGTTATCGATCGGGCTGGAGCTTTTCAGGGTATCCAGAAGCAGATTCGGATAGTGATCGATTGGCGCAATGCGTTGCGCCGCGAACAGTTCGGGGAACAGGCGCATCATCATCTTGCGGTCTTCGAGCATGTAGCTCACACCGCTCGGTGTACGCAGGTTGTCTTCGAGCACGTAGTACGTGCCGTCACCGTCGCGCACCAGATCGACGCCAGAGATGTGCGAATAGATGTCCCGGTGCAGATCCAGCCCTTGCATCGCCAACTGGTATTGCTCGTTGGCCAGCACTTGCTCGGCCGGGATGATGCCGGCCTTGATGATGCGCTGCTCGTGATAGAGGTCGGCAAGGAACATGTTCAGTGCCTTGACCCGCTGAATGCAGCCGCGCTCGACGACCCGCCATTCGCTGGCAGGAATACTTCGCGGAATGGTGTCGAAGGGAATCAGGCGCTCTGTCCCCTGCTCGTCCCCGTAGAGCGTGAAGGTTATCCCGGCGCGATGAAATAACAGATCGGCCTCGCGTCGCCGTTGTGCCAAAAGCTCGTCAGGCGTTTCGGCCAGCCAACGGGCAAACTCCCGATAATGCGGACGGACCTGGCCGCCGGCATCGTACATTTCATCAAAATAGGTGCGGATCATGCCGTACTCCTTGTCACCCGGACACCTAGGCTTCGCAAGGCCCGTGCCAGCGGCAGAAACGCTTTGATATCAATCGGTTGGATAATCGCTCCGTTTACATCGCACCATTCCTGTGCAGCAAACGCCCCAACCTGACAGCCCCCGCTTCATTGCAAGGCGACGTTGTCGCCTATCACCAGCATAGTCAGAGTTGATTTCACTGCCCGGCCGCCGGTGCGGATAATCCGCGCATTCGCTGGAAAAACAGCCCGAACTTCCCTTTAGCCGCCTGCTCAGGCGGTTTTTTTTGCCCCGGATTCTTGTTTCAGGGTTTTGCCGGACGTGTTTTACGTCCCCCGCAAACTAAAACGGCCAACCCGAAGGCCAGCCGTTAGTGCGTGTCACTGTTCATAGGATTATGCGAGTAGCCCTCGTACCTCCTGCTTGACGCCCCATCCTTCGATGATGCCGCCCAGAGGCTCGACCACCGCCTCGAAGCCTTGCTCGAAATCGCCGATGTCATCGTAGGTGGCGTACATGACTTTGCTCAGTTCGAGCGCCCATGCACCGTCGTCGCGCACACTGATTTGCGCATTCAGGGATTCACCACGGTAATGACCTGCTGCTCTGCGGGCCCGCTCCTCGTCGGGAAAAATGGCGTAGAACTCGATGGGGTGGAATCTTGAAAAGTCGAAACCGCCTTCTTTCATGCGGCGCAGCACCGAGCTGCTGATGTCTTCTTGATAGGCTGTGCTCATGAAACGTCCCCCTCATAGTGATGGATAGACTTTCCGTATTCCCGGGCACACGCAGCCGAGTGGTGCGCGCGATGCGGCAACCTCGTTGCCGGTGGGAAGCAAGCATGTAGCTGACAAGACCAGACCTTAGCGATCCATTCGCTGATCTCGATTGCAGAGTAGCCTCAAGAGAGAGCCGCTGCCAAGGCCTGGATGAGAATCAGACAGGAGAGGTTCAGATTGGCGTGATGCCGAGGATTTGTATGCTGTTCTGCGTCTTGAGACTTTTGACGCTCGCATCGGGGGTTCGCCCTTCCAGATCGTTCAGATCCAGTTCGGCGGCGACAGGCAGGAGTCGGGCCTTGATGAGTTTGGCGGCGTGCTCGTTGTCCGGGCACTCGTCGCACTCAAAGACTTCATCGATTGTTTCACCGTGATCATCCACGAAAGTGATTTTCCACTTTTGCATCAGTGCCTCCTCGATAAAGCCCATGGATGGGCTTACATGCATCTGGACTTTTGCGCTGACTGATCGTTCAAACGAATAACGCGTACTGACAGGAAAAACATGACCCCATGTGGGAGCGGGCTTGCTCGCTCCCACATGGGGGTATGGGTACATCCTTTAGTCGTTGCTTGGCTTGTTCACCGCTTGCAGCACGTATTGCGGCAAGGCGAAGGCGCCGATGTGAATTTCTGGATTGTAGTAGCGGGTGATGATGCCGCTGCCGGCGAAACGCTGTTGCAGGGTTTCACGGGACAATTTGCGATAAGCGGTATTGGTCGCGCCCCAGGCAAACGTCATCGAGCCGCCGATGTAGGTCGGCACGGCCGCCTGATAGAAGTGCCAGTCCGGGAACAGGCTGCGCAGACGCCCGGCGGTGGTTTTGACTTCTTCGATCTGCATGAACGGGGTGCCGTTCTGCGTTACCAGGATGCCGCCTTCGTTCAGGCAGCGACGGCAGGCCTGGTAGAAGTTTTCCGAGAACAGCACTTCGCCCGGACCGATCGGGTCGGTGGAGTCGGAAATGATCACGTCGAACTTTTCAGTGGTGGTGGCGACGAAACGCATGCCGTCGTCGATCACCAGGTTCAGGCGAGGGTCCTCGAATGCACCTTTGGAGTGGTTCGGCAGGAACTCCTTGCACATGTCGACCACGGTGCCGTCGATCTCGACCATGGTGATGTGTTCGATGCTGCGGTGCTTGGCCACTTCACGCAGCATGCCGCCGTCGCCGCCACCGATGATCAGCACGCGCTTGGCGCTGCCGTGCGCCAGGATCGGCACGTGGGTGAGCATTTCGTGGTAGATGAATTCGTCGGCTTCGGTGGTCTGGATCACGCCGTCCAGCGCCATCACCCGGCCCATGCGCGGGTTTTCGAAAATCACCAGGTGCTGGTGTTCGGTGCGCACTTCGTGCAGCAGTTTTTCCATGCGAAAACGCTGGCCGTAACCTTCGTAGAGGGTTTCCAGGTATTCGCTGGTAGGGGTATTGCTCATGGGAAGTGCTCCGATGAATGCGGGTGGCAACGGACGGTTACCCGCCCATGATGGCCAATCGAGCAGCTCGATTAACCAGGAAAGGCGCGCATTCTACGTCGCGGAAGATGACAGGTCGAACCTCACTTGATGAGTCGACACATTCACCTGTGGGAGCGAGCCTGCTCGCGAAAGCGGAACTACATCCAACATCCATGCGACAGGCAAACCGCTTTCGCGAGCAGGCTCGCTCCCACAGGCGGAAATGGGGTCGGCTTTGAGAGTGTGCTCAGGCCCGGACGTTGCCCCGTGGCCCGGCGATGGCCCAGATGATCAGGCCCAACACCGGCAGGAACGCGATCAACAGCACCCAGAGGATTTTCATCCCGGTGGTGGCGCCACTTTTAAACACGTTGATGATGGCCCAGATATCCAGCACGAAAATGATCAAGGCGACCAGGCTGTTGAACGTAGAACCCATGGTGACGCTCCCTAAGAGTGATATGCACCCTTAGGATAGCCGGGCCTCGCGAGGGTTCCGCTTTTTAAACGTGAATCGCAACCTTCAGCGCTTCCAGCGACGGCGCAGCAGTGATGCCGACTTCGGCGCACAGCTCCAGCACGCGCGGCACATCGTTGCCGTAGACCAGCACCACTTGCAGCTCGTCATCGAGCAACTGGCTGAAGTTCATCAACGTGTAACCACCGTTTTCCTTGTTCATGCTGCCCATTTGCACCTGAATGCGGTTAAGTGCTGTCAGGGCTTCGGTCTTGGCCAGTTGCTTGGGTTTGATGTTGAAATCAACGCCAGGGCCGAACGAGGCGACGATCTGGGCGAACAGGTCCATGTAGGTGTCGGCCTGGAACAGCACCGTCTCCGGCAAACTGCCAACCACCACCCATTCACCCAACGGGATCGGGAACGTGTCGTCGTAGTTGATATCCGGGTTGGCCGCCAGGAAAGCCTGAGGATCGGCGTAAGCCTGAGCTGCTTCGTCAGCAACCTTGAGGATTTCGTCATCGCTCATGCACCCGGAGCTGATTTTGCTGATGAGTTCGACGAGTGCGGCTTTCATGAGGTGGATCCTGTAGCGAATGAATTTTGAGGGCGC
Organism: Pseudomonas sp. GW821-FHT10C09; assembly: GCF_059415465.1. NCBI lineage: Bacteria > Pseudomonadati > Pseudomonadota > Gammaproteobacteria > Pseudomonadales > Pseudomonadaceae > Pseudomonas > Pseudomonas sp. GW821-FHT10C09. The sequence continues at coordinate 53,035 of NZ_JBWKNG010000003.1, read as the reverse complement.
GAAGGATAGCGCATTGATTGCGTTTGGCCCATTCGCGAGCAGGCTCGCTCCCACTTTGGGAATGCATCCTCCTGTGGGAGCGAGCCTGCTCGCGAAGACATACTGTCAGCCAATCAGTTTCTCAAGCTGGGCGATGGTGTCGGTGGCGCCGAGGGTTTTCGCGGCATCGAGGGCCGACACGCCGTTGGCGTCCTTGGCTTTCGGATCGGCACCTTTGCTGATCAGGTAGTCGACGATTTCGACGCGGTTGAACATCGCCGCCATCATCAGCGCGGTACGGCCATCAAACGACGAGCCCTCCACTTGCGCCCCGCCCTCGACCAAGGCCTTGACCACCGCCAGGTCGCCCTTGAATGCGGCACCGGCAATCGGGCTTTGGCCGTTGTCGTTGCGGATTTCCGGATCGGCCTTGTGTTCGAGCAGGACTTTCACAGTGTCCACGTGGCCGTGGTAGGCGGCCAGCATCAGCAAGGTGTCGCCCTTGTGGTTACGCAGGTTGGGCGGCAGGCCTTTGGTCAGCAACGCAGCCATCATGGCCGCATCGCCCTCGCGCGCCTTGTTGAATACCTGTTCGGCAAATTCAGCGGCTTCTTCGGGGGTCATCTGGCGGCTTTGGTCTGACATCGGGGGCTCCCTGTTCGGTTATTCGCAAAGCCGACAGTTTCCCGAGCAGCCCCTGCGCTGTCACTTGTTTTTTCTCAAGGGCGGCCATAGGCACATTCAATAGCGGTATTTGCCGCCATGAATATCCGCCAGCACCTGCTCGGTAACCTGCACGTAAGTCTGGGTGCCGGGCAGCCAGGCGTAGATCGGGTCATCGCCGGTTTTGCCGGGGTCGAAGGCTTCGTCCTTGAGCCGGGTCTTCTGGTATTTGAAGGTCCCGGTGGTCTCCATTTTTACTTTCACCCGCAGGAACAGCGGCACCGCATAGGCCGGCATTTGCTGGCGAGCGAAATCCAGCAGTTCGCTGAAGTCCAGGGTGGCCAGGGACTCGGCCGGGGTAATCGCCGCCATGCCGGCACGCCCGTTGGTGTTGTGGACTTCCACGCCATACGCCACGGCTTCCGCGATGTGTGGGTGTTGCAGAAGAATATTTTCGACTTCCGTGGTCGAGACATTCTCGCCCTTCCAGCGGTAGGTGTCGCCCAAACGGTCGACGAATTGCGCATGGCCGAAACCGATGTTGCGCAGCAGGTCGCCGGTATTGAAGTACCGATCGCCCTTCTTGAACACGTCATGCAGCACGACTTTTTCGGTCTTTTGCGGATCGGTGTAGCCGTCCAGCGGCGCCTTGTCGTCGATTCTCGCCAGTAACAAACCCTGTGCGCCCTTGGCCACTTTGTTCATGAAACCCTTGGCGTTGCGAATCGGCTGGCCACTGTCGTGGTCGTAGGCCACCAATTCCCAGGCCATCAGCGAGAACCCGATGGTGTGGTCAAAATTGAGAATGTTGGTGAAGCCGATGTTGCCGTCGCTGGCCGCATACAGTTCACAGATATGCTCGACACCGAAGCGGGACTTGAAGGCGTCCCACGCGCCGGGTCGCAAACCGTTGCCGATCATCTTCGTCACGCCGTGCTGGTTGTCCTCGGCGCTGGTGGGTTGATCCACCAGATAGCGGCACAACTCGCCGACGTAACCGAGGGTGGTCGCGTGGTATTTGCGCACGTCATTCCAGAACTGGCTGGCGCTGAACTTGCGGCGGATGGCAAAGCCCGAAGCACCGTTGATGGCCGAGCCCCAACACACGCAGAGCCCGGTGGCGTGGTACAGCGGCAAGGTGCAATAGACGATGTCGTGCGGCTGCATGTCCAGGGCGATCAGGCCGAAACTGGCGGAGCTGCGCATCCAGCGCCCGTGCTTGAAGACGCCGGCCTTGGGCAATCCGGTGGTGCCCGAGGTGTAGATATAGAAACAAGGATCGTCGAAGAAAACCTGCTGGCTGCTGGCTGGATTGTCGTCGACCGCGTCGACACTGGCCGTCATCAGGTTGACGAAGCCCTCGGGCGCAATACCGGGATGGTTGTAGGTGTCTTGATCGGCGACGAACCAGGTTCGCGCCGGCGCGATCGACACCCGTTCGCGGACCTGGGAAAACGCCGGGACCAACTCACCGCCAACAATGATCGCCACCGGCGCCACCAGGTTCAGGCTGTGCGCGAGGGTATCGCGGGTCTGCGAGGTGTTGAGCAACGCGCTGATGGCGCCGACCTTGGCCACTGCCAGAATCGTCACCAGCAGTTCCGGGCGGTTCTCGATGAAAACCGCGACCACGTCACCTTTGCCGATGCCTTGGCTAATCAGATGATGGGCAATGCGATTCGCCCACTGGTTGACCTGCATGTAGGTCAGCGTCACGTCGCCCTGCAATAACGCGGGGCCATCGGGATTACGCAACGTCGCCTGTTCGAAACACCAGCCCAGGCCACACGGTTGGGTCGGATCCTTGACATTGGCGACTTTCAGGCCCTTCACCACACGGGGAATGGCTCTGGCGATCGTCGGCAGTTTGCGGAGCATCATGCCCCAGGTAATCGTGTCGTTCGGCCTGCGTTTCATCTGTGCTCCCGCTGATTTTTTTATTGTCGGGCGGCGTTCCATGAGCTCGAAAATACGTCAGCGGTTCTTGGGCTGTACACGCGGATTTTGCAATGTTTTGTATCCGCAGCCCCTACAAACGAACGGTGAACCTCGACGTGCGGATTGGTTCCGTCGAGGCAGCAACAATCTTTCAAAATGCAGGATGCACGATGGCCATTCATGCAGAATGCACGAAAGCGAAAACGCCGTAAAAAATTAACTTATTGATTTGTAATGATTTTATTAGTTTCAAATACTGGCACAATCGCTGCAACTACCTCTCCATGCTTGCCAATCACGTGCAAACGGAGCTGATAGACATGAGCCTGATCCAAGAAAAATTTACCTCCCTGTTCTCCAACTTCGAAGTCACCACCCAGGCGCGTCCTGATGGCGGGATTCTGCTGACCCTGCGTAGCACTGAAGGCCGAGTGTTTAAACGTTCGCTCTCCTACCAACAATTGCACGCTGGTGACCAACTGACCTGGGCCATCAGTGCGATTCGCCGTGACCTTGCCGAACAAGCGAGTGAACTGCCGCAGATCTCCATGCTGCAAAGCCAGCAGCGGTTTGCCTTGCCGACTTATCACACCGCGTAAATCAATCTGACGGCAACACAAAACACTGTGGGAGCGAGCCTGCTCGCGAAGAGGGCATATCAGTCGAGATTGATATTGACTGATACGCCGCTTTCGCGAGCAGGTTCGCTCCCACAGGTTATGTGTGTGTTTCTTAAAAGGTGGTGGGGTTGATTCGCGCGAAGCTGTCGACGGTCAGATGGCTTGCCAGCTCCCCGCCCTCTCGCGCCAACCCGCAGGTCGCCATGCCGGCCGTGCGCGCAGCGTCCAGTTCTTCAACGATGTCGGATAGAAACAGAATCTGCGCAGGCTCAAGCCCAATGGCCTGAGTGATGCGTTGGTAAGACTGCGCTTCCCGCTTGGGCCCCGACGTGGTGTCGAAATAGCCGCTGAACAGTGGCGACAAATCCCCCGCATCCGAACAGCCGAAGATCAGTTTTTGCGCCTGGATCGAGCCCGAGGAATACACAAACAGTTGATAGCCTTCCTGATGCCAGCGCTTGAGCGCTTCAACCGCATCCGGGTAAACATGGCCCTTCAACTGCCCCGCCTGATAACCCTGCTCCCAGACCATGCCTTGCAACGCCTTGAGCGGCGTGGCTTTGCGGTCTTCGGCGATCCAGTCCAGGAGAATCGCAATCACCCGCTCAACGTCGGCATCCAGCTCGGCGCTGTCGCGGCGCACGGCGGCCAGTTGCTCCGCCACATCGGCGCGCGCGGCGTGCTGACGGACAAACTCGGGCAGGTGTTTTGCGGCGTAGGGAAACAGCACGTCGAACACAAAACTCACCGCGCTGGTGGTGCCTTCGATGTCGGTGAGAATCGCTTTGATCGGCATCGGTTCAGTCCTCAAGACGCGGGAAGCGGCTGGCGATGTCTTCGCCGGTGAAGTTGGCTACCCAGCCTTCAGGGTTGTTGAACAGGCGGATCGCGACGAAATGCGGATGCTCGCCCATGTCAAACCAGTGCGGCGTGCCGGCCGGCACCGAGATCAGGTCGTTCTTTTCGCACAGCACCGCGTAGACGTAATCGTCGATGTGCAGGGTAAAAAGGCCACGACCCGCCACGAAAAAACGCACTTCGTCTTCGCCATGACGGTGTTCATCGAGGAACTTGGCGCGCAGTTCGGCTTTTTGCGGGTGATCGCTGTTCAGGCTGATGACGTCGACGGTGATGTAACCGCGCTCGGTCATCAGTTTGTCGATCTGCTCCTGATACGCGGCGATCACTTCTTCCTGACTGGCGCCCGGCTGGATCTTCGCGGCCGCTTGCCAGCGGTCGAAACGCACGCCCTGCTCGGCCAGGGTCGAGGCGATGTCTTCGAAATGGGTCAGCACCTTGTTCGGCAGGTCAGGACTTGAGACGTGGTAAACGGACAGGCTGCTCATCAGGGCAACTCCTTAACGGTTCATGCTTTAACGTTCGAGAGCGAGCGCATCTTCAACTCGCACTCGAACAAAAATTCAAAGGCCTCGATCTGCCGCAGCGCATCGCTCATGCGCGCGCCCCAGGTGTAGAGGCCATGGCCGCGAATCAGGTAGCCGACGCAATCGGGATGGGCGTCCAGCCAAGGCTGCACCTTGGCGGCGAGGCGCGCAATATCCTGATCGTTGTCGAAAATCGGCACGCGCACCCGGGACTCGTGGGTCGACACGCCGCTGAAGGCTTTTTGCAGTTCGTAGTCTTCGAACTCGATGAAAGCTTCCGGGGTCAGGCGCGACAGCACCGTGGCGTTCACCGAATGGGTGTGCAGCACCGCGCCGATGTCCGCGCGCCAGCTATAGAGCTGAGTGTGCAGCAGGGTTTCGGCGGACGGCTTTTTGCCCGGTTCCAGGCTGTTGCCCGACAAATCGGTGGCGAGCACATCGTCGAGCCCCAACTGACCTTTGTGCTTGCCGGACACCGTTAGCAGCGCTTCGCTCGGCGACAGGCGCGTCGAATAGTTGCTGCTGGTGGCCGGTGACCAGCCGCGGCCATACAGAAAACGCCCGGCGTCGATGATTTCCTGGGCGAGGTGTTCACGGGTAAGGCTCATGGCCTGTCCTCTTGCAGTCGTGTGGCAATGATAACGGCAGCCGCCAGGGCTGCGAGGCTTGCAATACTAAAGGTCAACGGCGCGCCGAGGGCATTCCAGCTGTAGCCGGAATACAACGCGCCCAATGCGCCGCCGGTGCCGGCCAGCGCGGCATACAGCGCCTGGCCCTGCCCTTGCTGGCGTGCGCCGAAACTACGTTGCACGAACTGGATGGCAGCCGCGTGAAAGCTGCCGAACGTCGCCGCGTGCAGCACCTGGGCGAACAGCAACACCCAGAGAAATTCGGCAAACGAACCGAGCAGCACCCAGCGCAACGCGGCCAGCAGGAAACTGGCCAACAGCACCCGGCGCACCGAGAAGCGCGCGAGGATCTTGCTCATGGCCAAAAACATCAGCACTTCAGCAACCACGCCGACCGCCCAGAGCATACCGATCACGCCACGGCTGTAGCCCAACCGCTCAAGGTGCAAGGTCAAAAACGTGTAATACGGGCCATGGCTCATTTGCATCAGCGCCACACAGCCATAAAACGCCAATACGCCCGGGCTGCGCAATTGCTTGAGAAACCCGTCCGCCGCTTCACGGAGGCCCTGAACCGGTTGCGCGTTTGGTACCCACAGGCTGCTGACGACGATCCCGGCCATGATCAACACCAGCGCCACCGGATAGATGTCGAGGCTGAGCCATTCGAACAATCGGCCCAGCAACACCACGGTGATGATGAAACCGATGGAGCCCCAGAGACGAATCTGGCTGTAGCGCGAGGTCTGGCCTTTCAGGTGCGCCAGGGTAATGACTTCGAACTGCGGCAATACCGCGTGCCAGAAGAACGCATGCAACGCCATGACCATCGCCAGCCAGGCGTAGGTCTTGCTGACGAAAATCAGCGAGAACGTCAGCAGCGTACACACCGCGCCGAAACGCACGATGGCCAGGCGCCGGCCGGTGTAATCACCCAGCCAGCCCCAGATGTTCGGCGCGACGCAGCGCATCAGCATGGGAATTGCCACCAGCTCGCCGATGCGCGCACTGGAAAATCCCAAGTGATCGAAGTACAGCGCCAGAAACGGCGCTGTCGAACCGAGCAAGGCGAAATAGAACAGATAGAAACTGGAGAGCCGCCAGTACGGGAGCGCCGCCACGCTCGTCAGACCGCAGCGGCGTTAAGGTCAGCCATTAAAGCTGACCCAGCACCGGGGTGCTCACGCGCACATCGGCGTTCTGCCCACGGTGACGCAACAGGTGATCCATCAACACGATGGCCATCATCGCTTCAGCGATGGGCGTCGCGCGGATGCCGACGCACGGATCGTGACGGCCCTTGGTGACGACTTCCACCGGGTTGCCATGAATGTCGATGGAACGGCCCGGCGTGGTGATGCTGGACGTTGGCTTCAACGCCAGGTGCGCGACGATTGGCTGACCGGACGAAATGCCGCCGAGAATGCCGCCGGCATTGTTGCTGAGGAAACCTTCCGGGGTCATTTCATCGCGGTGTTCGGTGCCACGCTGGGCAACGCTGGCGAAACCGGCGCCGATTTCCACGCCTTTCACCGCGTTGATGCTCATCAGCGCATGGGCCAGTTCGGCATCGAGGCGGTCAAAAATCGGCTCGCCGAGGCCAGGCATCACGCCTTCAGCCACCACGGTGATTTTCGCGCCAACCGAATCCTGGTCGCGGCGCAACTGGTCCATATAGGCTTCCAGCTCCGGGACTTTGTCCGGGTCAGGGCTGAAGAAGGCGTTCTCTTCCACCGAATCCCAGGTCTTGAACGGGATTTCGATCGGGCCGAGCTGGCTCATGTAGCCGCGAATGACAATGCCCTGGGTTGCCAGGTATTTCTTGGCAATTGCGCCGGCCGCAACGCGCATCGCGGTTTCCCGCGCCGAGCTGCGACCGCCACCACGGTAATCGCGCTCACCGTATTTATGGTGGTAGGTGTAGTCAGCGTGGGCCGGGCGGAACAGATCCTTGATCGCCGAGTAGTCCTTGGACTTCTGGTCGGTGTTGCGGATCAGCAGGCCAATGGAGCAGCCGGTGGTGCGACCTTCGAATACGCCGGAGAGGATTTCGACTTCGTCGGCTTCCTGGCGTTGCGTGGTGTGACGGCTGGTGCCGGGCTTGCGGCGGTCCAGGTCACGCTGCAAATCCTCCAGAGAAATCTCCAGCCCCGGCGGGCAGCCGTCGACAATGGCGACCAACGCCGGACCATGGCTTTCGCCCGCGGTGGTGACAGTGAACAGCTTGCCGTAGGTATTGCCGGACATGCAGGACGCTCCGTGAAATAGAACCTGAATACGTAATGCGCGCCAGTATACGCAGGCTACCCAAGTAGTTCATCCTCGAACCTTATGGGTGCCTGCGAGTCCAACCGGCACCTTTGTGAATGATGGCGTGATGATGCTGCGAGTTTTAGCCTTGAGCCTGACCTTGTTTACCGGCTACGTGCAGGCCACCGTCCTGCAACGACCTATTACGCTGGATACCGGCACCGGGGAGCTTTTCGGCTCGCTGTTGCTGCCCAAATCCGACAATCCTGTACCGGTCGTCCTGATCATTTCCGGCTCCGGTCCTACGGATCGCGACGGCAATAACACCGACGGCGGACGCAACGACAGCCTCAAACGGCTGGCCTGGGTGCTGGCCAAACACAACATCGCCAGTGTGCGTTACGACAAACGCGGTGTGGCCGCGAGCCTTGCCGCCACGCCAGACGAACGCAACCTGTCGGTAGAGGCCTATGTGGCCGATGCCGAAGCCTGGGGCAAAAAGCTGCAAAGTGATCCGCGTTTCGGCCCGCTGATTCTGCTCGGCCACAGCGAAGGCGCCTTGATCGCCACCCTGGCGGCGCCGAGTGTGGACGCCGCAGCGGTCATCTCGCTGTCCGGCAGCGCTCGCCCGGTCGATCAGGTGTTGCGTCAACAATTGAGCAATCAACTGCCACCCGCGCTGATGCTGCGCAGCAATGAGCTGCTCGACAGCCTCAAGGCCGGTCACACCGACGATAACGTACCACCTCAGCTTCAGACGATTTTCCGCCCGAGTGTGCAGCCGTACCTGATTTCCTTGTTCCGTCAGGACCCGGCGGCAGCGTTCGCCAAGTTGAAGATGCCGGCGTTGATCATTCAGGGCAGCAACGACATTCAGGTCGGTGTCGGTGACGCCAGGCTGCTGAAGGCCGCCAAACCGGACGCCGAGCTGGCGCTGATCGAAGGCATGAACCACGTCATGCGCATTGTGCCCAACGACGTCAAACGGCAATTGGCCTCTTATAAAGACCCGCAATTGCCACTGGCGGCCGAGCTTGGCACACGCATCCTCGGGTTTATTGACGGACTTCGCCCCAGTTAAGCGCTGTTGACCCTCCAGTCCTGTCAAAAACGGCCGATAAGCCTTTGTCGCCAGCGCAATGGCTGGCGGCAGGGCTTGGACAGGATCTCGCCGTTATGACTGATACCCAGACTTCACCCGACACCACCGCTGAAAAAGACGCACCGCCAGCGGTTGAGCTGCCGTGGGCGGACGTCCACGTCGAGCACCACAAGATGCTCCGTCTGGCGCCGCTGAAAACCGACCGCAACACCGGCGGGCGCCCGCTGCGTTTTGTCGAATTCGGTTATGCCGAACGCAACAGCAAGGAGCAGAGCCTGATGCGTATGAGCATCACCCTGCCCGGCCAGCGCGTGCGCAAAGAACAGAATCACCTCGACGTGTGGGTCGATCACACCACCAAGCGTGTGCATTTCGGCCCTGACAGCGGCCTGCAGATTGAACCGATGAACCGTGGCATCGGCCGTTTCATGGCTGCTCAAGGGATTACCTGGGCGAAGAAGCGCTGGTCCGGCTACACCGTCGACGGCACGGATCTGAACAATAAAGACGCGCTGAACGAAGACACCCGCCTGCGCCGCGATCACTTCCTCAAGGCCCATGGTTTTGAGGTGGTGTATGCCGATGCCCAGCATTTGAAAGGCAGCGTCAAAGACGTGCAGGTCGGTGACCTGTCGGGCGACTGGAACACTGAAAAGCTGCAACTGGTGGAAATTCTCGAAGCCGCGCAGATGCTTCAGCAAGCCGAACAGAACCTGGCCGAGCAGGAAGTGAAGCTGAAGAAGCACGAGGAAAAAGTCAGCAAGTACAAGCGTGAAGACGCCGGGTTGCGCTTTACGATTACGTGCCTGGTGGCATTTGCGGTGTTTCAGGCGGGGTTGTTGATCTGGATTGCTACGCACCGCTGATGGCTTTTTGTGGCGAGGGGGCAAGCCCCCTCGCCACAAAAGCGGATTCAGTCAGACGCGAGAAGCGAACAGTGCCTGATGATCACGGCACTGCTGCGCCGTCAACATGAACACCCCATGCCCGCCACGCTCGAAATCGAGCCAGGCAAAATCGACTTCCGGGTACAGCGCGTCGACGTGAACCTGGCTGTTGCCCACCTCGACAATCAGCAAGCCCTTCTCGGTCAGATGATCCGCGGCTTCAGCCAGCATGCGGCGCACCAGGTTCAAACCGTCATCGCCACAGGCCAGGCCCAGCTCCGGCTCGTGCTGATACTCGTCCGGCATGTCGGCGAAATCTTCCGCATCGACGTAGGGCGGGTTCGACACGATCAGGTCGAAACGTTGACCCGGCAAACCATCAAAGCCATCGCCCTGAACGGTGTACACGCGCTCATCGACACCGTGACGTTCGATGTTCTGATTGGCCACTTCCAGCGCTTCGAACGACAGATCCGCCAACACCACTTCGGCGTTCTGGAACTCGTAGGCGCAGGCGATACCGATGCAACCGGAACCGGTGCACAGGTCCAGAATGCGCGCCGGCTCGCTACCCAGCCATGGCGTGAAGCGGTTTTCGATCAGCTCGCCAATCGGTGAACGCGGGATCAGCACGCGCTCGTCGACGATGAAGGACATGCCGCAAAACCACGCTTCGCCCAACAGGTAAGCGGTCGGAATGCGTTCTTCGATGCGGCGCTTGAGCAAGCGCTGCAGATTGACCAGCTCATCATCTTCCAGCGCGCAGTCGAGGTAGCTGTCGGCGATTTCCCACGGCAAGTGCAAGGCACCCAACACCAATTGACGGGCTTCGTCCCAGGCGTTGTCGGTTCCATGGCCGAAAAACAGATCCTCCCCATGGAAGCGGCTGACGGCCCAACGGATGTGGTCACGCAGGGTACGAAGGCGGGAAGTGATCACGGCGGCAAACTCCAGAAAAAACGACTGGCGATTCTAACAGCCAAAACGCGCCACGACGACGCAGGAAAAACACCGGACCGAATGTAGGATCGATCCCTTTTTGCCGTTGGCTATTGAACAAAACCCGCAACTTGACAAGGCTGCGAGCCAGTAATGACGGCGCCTACGATAGTAGCGATTCACAGAACCGCTCAGCCAGAGGACAATGTCGCAAAAGCCCCACTCCAAGGAGCCCCAGAATGTCCGTTCCAAAAACGATGTTTCAACTCAGCGGCCGCGGTTACGCAGCAGCCAATCTGAGCCACGCGACCCTTGTCATCATCGATGCCCAGAAGGAATACCTCAGCGGTCCGCTGGCCCTGAGCGGCATGGACGCTGCCGTCGCGAACATCAAGCAATTGCTGGCGGCTGCCCGCGCGGCCGGCCGCCCCATCGTGCATGTACGCCACCTCGGTACGGTCGGCGGGTTGTTCGACCCACAAGGCGAGCGCGGTGAGTTCATCCCCGGCCTTGAGCCGCAGGCCGACGAAACCATCCTCGGCAAGTTGCTGCCGAGCGCGTTCCACGGCACCGAACTGGCAAAACGCCTGGAAGACCTCGGCGCCCTTGACCTGATCGTCTGCGGTTTCATGAGTCACTCCAGCGTCAGCACCACGGTGCGTGCCGCCAAGAACCTGGGTTTCCGTTGCACGCTGGTGGAAGACGCCTGCGCCACGCGCGACTTGCCTTACAAGGGCGGCGTACTGAGTGCCGAGCACGTTCAGCAGACCGAAATGGCGATCATGGCGGACAATTTCGCCACCCTCGCGCTCACTCACGATCTGATTTGATCGGCCCGTGATGAGCGGCCAATAGCGCCGCTCATCTGCAAAAGCCTCTCGTTTGCCGCAATTGTCTTAGCCTCAGGAACATCCCGGTCAACTCCCGGTCGAAGGGCCGATACCCATTGAGGAAGGTCGGAATGAAGTTATCCGATGGTTTTGACGCTCGCCGCTTGCGGCCCAAAGGCCAACGCAACTGGCGTTTTCGTATTGGCGCGGCGTTTGCCGCGTTGCTGGCAACGTGCGGTGTATTGCTCGCCATGGCCGCTGCCGCCAGCCTGCTTGGCCACGCACCCGCGCTGGGCGAACTGAACACCAGCCGTACCGGTGCGGCAGTGGTCCTGGCGGTTGGCCTGTTCGTGCTGTACCTCGGTGTGTGGCTGTGGCGTCGCTGCCGGCGCCGTTCGCGTCAGTCGCGTGAGCTGAACATGTCCCCGCACCTGATGAAAAAACACGATTGACCCGAGGCCTGGCATTTGCCGGGCCTCAATTGTTATGGATAGCGCCTCGACTTGGGTAAACTGGCCGACCTTCGCGGAGGCTGACATGCAAGACGACGATTTTTCCCTGTTCAAAAGTGCGATCCAAGGCGTCAAGCCGATCAAGCACGATCGCGCCGAAACCGGCAAACCCAAGGCCGACCGCGCGCAAATCGCCAAGCTGCGTCAAGCCGCAACCATTCGTACCGATGCCACCACCGTGGATGGGCTGTCCGATCAGTTTGTCATCGACGTCGGCCCGGAAGACGAGTTGATGTGGGCCCGTGACGGTGTCCAGGAAAGCCAGATGCGCAAGCTCAAGATCGGGCAGATTCCGTTCGAGGGCAGCCTCGACCTGCACGGCATGAGCGTGGAAAAGGCCCGGGAAACCCTTTGGGCTTTTCTGGCCGAAGCGACCAAATTCGAAATTCGCTGCGTGCGCGTCACCCACGGTAAAGCCGTGCGTCTGGACGGCAAGCGGCCGATGATCAAGAGTCACGTCAACACGTGGTTGCGCCAGCATTCACAGGTGCTCGGCTTCACCTCGTGCCAGGCCAGACATGGCGGCGCCGGAGCGGTTTATGTGATGCTCAAACGCACCATGATGGAAGGTCGCGACGAGTAAAGCTGTCGCGTCATGCTTGCAGCGCCGTGTTTGCCACCGTACCCTTGCCCTTTGCGAAAATCCCCACAGGTAGTTTCATGTCCCTGGAACAGAATTACACCGCGATTCTCGGCCAACTGGGCGAGGACGTCTCCCGCGAGGGCCTGCTCGACACGCCAAAACGTGCCGCCAAAGCCATGCAGTACCTCTGCCGCGGTTATGAACAGACGCTCGAAGAGGTCACCAACGGTGCCTTGTTCAGCTCCGACAACAGCGAAATGGTGCTGGTCAAGGACATCGAGCTGTACTCGTTGTGCGAACACCACCTGCTGCCGTTCATCGGCAAGGCACACGTCGCTTACATCCCGAGCGGCAAAGTGTTGGGCCTGTCGAAAGTGGCGCGCATCGTCGACATGTACGCTCGCCGCCTGCAGATCCAGGAAAACCTCAGCCGCCAGATCGCCGATGCGGTCCAGCAAGTCACCGGCGCCCTGGGCGTTGCGGTGGTGATCGAGGCCAAGCACATGTGCATGATGATGCGCGGTGTGGAGAAACAGAATTCGTCGATGATCACGTCGGTGATGCTCGGTGAGTTCCGCGAAAACGCGGCCACCCGCAGCGAGTTTCTCAGCTTGATCAAGTAACGTGCGGCACGAAGAAAACCGGCATTCATCGCCGGTTTTTTTTCGTCTGCAAAAAATCAGGTAAGCTGCGCGCCCTTCTTCATTCGCACCGTGAGGCTTTCAACGTGTTCGTAAAAGCGCTTCGTGTCGGCCTTGGCCAACTGATCATCTTCATCGACTTCATCACCCGTCCGGGCAAGAAGCAGCGCCCTGCCGAGGCTCAGGCCAAGGTCAACTGCGCTGCCAAGGACCTGACCCTGTATCAATTCCACGCCTGCCCGTTCTGCGTGAAAACCCGCCGCTCCCTGCGCCGCCTGAACGTGCCAGTGGCCCTGCGCGATGCGAAGAACAACGAACAGGATCGCCAGACCCTGCTGGAGCAAGGCGGCAAGATCAAAGTGCCGTGCCTGCGCATTGAAGAGAACGGTCAGACCACCTGGATGTATGAGTCCAAGGTGATTATTGATTATCTGGATAAGCGGTTTGCTGCTGCTTGATGGTTTTGTAGTGAGCTTGCTCGCGATGAGGCCACCACAAACCCCCAGTCCAAATAAACCGGCCCTTGCGCCGGTTTATTTGTTTCTGCCCTCCCTAAAGGCATCTTCAGCCGCCCACTTTAGTGGCTGGTCTGGCCCCTTCGCGAGCAGGCTCGCTCCCACAGGTGACCGGGTTCTTTCAGGGGAATGCGCTCGAATGTGGGAGCGAGCCTGCTCGCGAAGGCGTCCGGACAGGCGATATACCCCTATCGCCAAACTTTTCGTAAACAAAATCAAAAACATTATTTGCTTTCTTTGTATACAAAAGCATAATCCACTTCGTGCGAGTTCCTGACCAGACGGTCAACAAATTCGCAAGTGCCTCAAAGGATCGCTGCCACCCTCATGGGTCCGGTCCTGGAAATAACAATAAAACTCTTGAGGAGTACTCGCTGTGGAAAGCCGCAAATCCGAAGCATCGACGCTGGAACTCTCGCCGCCGTTACGCAATGGCCTGCTTGAGCGCATCTTTAAACTCACCTTGCATGGCACCACGGTGAAGACCGAGCTGATTGCCGGTCTGACTACCTTCATCACCATGGCTTACATCATCTTCGTCAACCCCAACATCATGGCCGACGCCGGGATCGATCACGGCGCCGCGTTTGTGGCGACCTGCATCGCGGCGGCGCTGGGTTGCCTGTTGATGGGCCTGTACGCCAACTGGCCGGTCGGCCTGGCGCCGGGCATGGGCCTGAACGCTTTCTTCACCTACACCGTGGTCGGCACCATGGGCTACAACTGGGAAACCGCCCTCGGCGCGGTGTTTGTTTCCGGTGTTCTGTTCATGATCCTGACCTTTTCGCGGATTCGCGAATGGCTGCTCAACAGCATTCCAGTCAGCCTGCGCTTCGCCATGGGCGCTGGCGTCGGTTTGTTCCTGGGATTGATCGGTCTGAAAACCGCGGGCATTGTCGTCGATAGCCCGGCGACCCTGATCAAGCTCGGCTCCCTGCGCGAACCCGGCCCGCTGCTCGCCGCCATCTGCTTCCTGATGATCGCCATCCTCAGCTACCACAAAGTGTTCGGCGCGATCCTTATCAGCATCATCACTGTGACTCTGGCCGGTTGGGGCCTGGGCCTGGTGCACTACGAGGGCATCATGTCGGCCCCGCCGAGCCTGGCCCCGACCTGGATGGCGATGAACCTGGCCGGCGTGTTCAACGTCAGCATGATCAGCGTGGTCCTGGCATTCCTCTTCGTGCACATGTTCGATACCGCCGGCACCCTGATGGGCGTGGCCCAGCGCGCCAACCTGGTCGGCGCGGACGGGCGGATCGAAAACCTCTCCCGCGCCATGAAAGCCGACAGTGCTTCCAGCGTTTTTGGTGCGATCGTGGGTGTTCCGCCGGTCACCAGTTACGTTGAAAGTGCTGCGGGTGTTGCCGCGGGTGGTCGGACAGGTCTTACCGCCGTGACCGTCGGTGTGCTATTTATTGCGGCGATGTTCTTCGCACCACTGGCCGGGATGATCCCCGCCTATGCCACCGCCGGCGCGCTGATTTATGTGGCGATGTTGATGATGGGCGGCATGAAGCACATCGAATGGGACGAAGCGACCGACAGCATTCCGGCCATCGTTACCGCGATCATGATGCCGCTGACCTTCTCGGTCGCCGACGGCATTGCGCTGGGCTTCATCACCTACGTGGCGTTGAAGGCCGGTACCGGTAAGTACAAGGAAATCTCCGTCAGCTTGTGGGTGCTCTGCGCGATCTTCATCGCCAAGTTCATTTTCCTGTAAGCCGCCGACGTTTCAAAAACAGTGTTTCAAAACAGCCTCACCCCGCCGGGTGGGGCTTTTGCACAAATGGAGGAAAGTGATGAGTCTGGAAACCTGGCTGCTGTTCAGCGGCGCTGCGCTGGTGGTGATCCTGATCCCGGGGCCCCTGTCATTGCTGATGATCAGCAACAGTCTGAATTACGGTTTGCGCCGTTCTTACCCGGCGTTTCTCGGTGGGGTGATTGCTTCGATCTGCTTGCTCAGCGCTTCCGCACTGGGTCTTGGCGCCTTGCTGCTGGCGTCGGAACAGCTGTTCAGCGCGCTGAAAATCGTCGGCGCGCTGTACCTGTTTTACCTCGCCTGGCAGAGCTGGCAGCAATCGCGCCAGCCATCGGTCGGCGCTGAAGTGCCTCAAGCGGCGCCGGTGCCACGCTTTCGTGCATTGTTCGGCCGCGCGTTCGTGCTGGGTGCGAGCAATCCGAAAGACATTCTGTTTTTCGCCGCTTTCCTGCCGCAGTTTTTGAGCGCGGAACAACCGTTCCTGCCGCAGTTGCTGGTGATGATTGCAACCTGGACCGTGCTCGACCTGCTGTGCAAGTTGGCTTATGGGCTGGGTGCGCATGGTGCGGCGCGGTATCTGCGCAGTGGCAAGGGACAGAGCTGGTTTAACCGGGTCAGTGCGGGGTTGTTTGGGGGTGCAGGCGCTGCATCCCTTCTAAGCCGATAAAAGCAAAAGCTTCGCGAGCAGGCTCGCTCCCACATTAGTTTTGTGTTGATCACACATCCCCTGTGGGAGCGAGCTTGCTCGCGATGGCATCAGCCCAGACAACCCATTTCTCAAGGACGAAAAAAAGCCCGCAGTGTGAGCGGGCGAAAGACCAAAGAAGCTATATGCGCAGTCGCTTCCAGGTTGAGGCAGCTGCTTGGGGGATCAGCTGCCGCGGTACGTGGAATAGCTGTAGGGCGAAATCAGCAGCGGCACATGGTAGTGATCCTGTTCCGCAGAGATGCCGAAACGCAGCACCACTACATCGAGAAACGCCGGCTCCGGCAGCTGAACGCCACGGGCGCGGTAGTAATCGCCCGCATGAAACTGAACCTGATAGACCCCGGTGCGGTAGTCATCGCCTTGCAGCAGCGGAGCATCGACACGGCCATCGCTGTTGGTTGTCGCGCTGGCGACCAATTCCAGCTGAGAACCTTCAACGCGGTACAACTCGACCTTGATCGAGCTGCCCGGGCAACCGTGTGCAGCGTCCAAAACGTGTGTAGTCAAACGTCCCATTGATTCTGCGCGCCTGCCTGCGTAGAGCAGTCAGACCTCGCGCCTCCCGAAGTCAGTTGAAAAGGAGACCGCACCGATTCGGAGCACGAATCACTGCGGCGAGCGATTGATTAAGACACTTTTCAAAAAAATTGTACACAATAAAAACGACATATTTCCCGCCATGCCCGCTAGTCGGGAATTTGCAGCGAATTTATAACCACGCCATACGATCAGCGGACCTTCTATCCTAGAGCTGACCAGTCAGGCAGGTTTCTTGCAATACCAGCTATTCATGACAGTTCGCGAAAAATGCAGAAATTCAGGCTTACAAATTGAATATAAAGTTGTATACAATCAGCCCATCGCTGTGACGCCAGCCTGACTTTCATCGCCAAGGCGCCACACAACCTGTCAACACGAATAAGAAGGAAGACTGCAGTGAGCGCTGACTACCCACGCGACCTGATCGGTTACGGCAGTAACCCTCCTCACCCATACTGGCCGGGCAATGCCCGCATCGCCCTGTCTTTCGTACTCAATTACGAAGAAGGCGGCGAGCGCAACATCCTGCACGGCGATAAAGAATCTGAAGCCTTCCTTTCCGAGATGGTGTCGGCGCAGCCGCTGCAAGGCGCGCGCAACATGAGCATGGAATCCCTTTACGAGTATGGCAGCCGTGCCGGCGTCTGGCGGATTCTGAAACTGTTCAAGGAATTCGACATTCCTCTGACCATCTTCGCCGTTGCCATGGCCGCTCAGCGCCACCCGGACGTGATCCGCGCGATGGTCGATGCCGGCCACGAGATCTGCAGCCACGGTTACCGCTGGATCGACTATCAATACATGGACGAAGCGCAGGAACGCGAGCACATGCTCGAAGCGATCCGCGTCCTGACCGAAATCACCGGCCAACGCCCACTCGGCTGGTACACCGGCCGCACTGGCCCGAACACCCGTCGCCTGGTGATGGAAGAAGGCGGTTTCCTCTACGACTGCGACACCTACGACGACGACCTGCCCTACTGGGAACCGAACAACCCGACTGGCAAGCCGCACTTGGTGATCCCGTACACCCTGGACACCAACGACATGCGCTTCACCCAGGTCCAGGGTTTCAACAAGGGCGACGACTTTTTTGAATACCTCAAGGACGCCTTCGACGTTCTGTACGCGGAAGGCGCCGAAGCACCGAAGATGCTCTCGATCGGCCTGCACTGCCGCCTGATCGGCCGTCCGGCGCGTCTGGCTTCACTCAAGCGCTTTATCGAATACGCTAAAAGTCATGAACAGGTGTGGTTCAGCCGTCGCGTCGACATCGCGCGCCACTGGCACGAAACCCACCCGTACCAAGGGGCTGCCAAATGAGCACCTTTCAAACGCTGAAGCCATCGAGCCTGAGCCGCGACGCATTCGTCGCCGCCTTCGCCGACATCTACGAACATTCGCCATGGGTGGCCGAAAAGGCCTTCGACCTGGGCCAGGACGCTTCGATCGACGAGATCGAAACCCTGCACCAGCGCATGAGCGACATCCTGTTGAGCGCCGATCATCAAAGCCAGCTGGCCCTGATCAACGCTCACCCGGACCTGGCCGGCAAAGCCGCCGTCCAGGGCCAGCTTACCGCAGCCAGCACTGAAGAACAGTCTGGCGCGGGTATTCACCAATGCACGGCCGAAGAGTTCCAGCGCTTCACCGAGCTGAACGACGCCTACAAAGCCAAGTTCAAGTTTCCCTTCATCATGGCGGTAAAAGGCAGCAACCGGCATCAGATCCTCGCGGCGTTCGAAACGCGTATTCACAACTCGGTCGACACCGAATTCAAATGCGCGCTGGCGGAGATCAACAAGATTGCGTTGTTCCGTTTACTGACCCTATAGCGAGCTTTGCCCGAGCGACATTGAACGCATACATACATCGCCCAGGGCACTGCAAGCATCCCAAGCCAACTTATTAAAGGCAGACAAGAAGAATGAAAGCTCACGCCGTACCTTTCGAGAAGTTCGTCAACCTGGCCGATGCCCGCTTGGGCACCAAAATCATCTCGGTCACCGATGACTGGTTCGCTGATGCCAACCGCCTGTTCCAGCCGACTCCGGCTGTGTGGAAAGAAGGCGTGTTCGATGACAACGGCAAGTGGATGGACGGCTGGGAGTCGCGCCGCAAGCGCTTCGAAGGCTACGACAGCGCCGTGATCCGCCTCGGTGTACCGGGCTCGATCAAAGGCGTCGACATCGACACTTCATTCTTCACCGGCAACTTCCCGCCGTCGGCCTCCCTGGAAGCCTGTTTCCTGGCTGAAGGCGAGCCGACTGAAAACACCCAGTGGGTTGAAGTGCTGTCGGCCGTCGAGCTGCAAGGCAACAGCCACCACTTCCACGAAATCAACAACGATCAGGCGTTCAGCCACCTGCGCTTCAACATCTACCCGGATGGCGGCGTGGCCCGTCTGCGTGTGTACGGCGTGCCGCACCGCGACTGGTCCGCTGTGGGCGACAACGAGCAAATCGACCTGGCCGCAGCCCTCAACGGTGGCCGCGCCCTCGCCTGCTCCGACGAACACTTCGGTCGCATGAGCAACATCCTCAACCCGGGCCGTGGCATCAACATGGGCGACGGCTGGGAAACTGCACGTCGTCGTACCCCGGGCAATGACTGGGTGATCGTCGCGTTGGGCCATGCCGGTGAAGTCGAGAAAGTCATCGTCGACACCCTGCACTTCAAGGGCAACTACCCGGACACCTGCTCGATCCAGGGCGCATTCGTGAAAGGCGGCACCGACAGCCAGATCGAAACCCAATCGTTGTTCTGGCGCGAATTGCTGCCGGCGCAGAAACTGGAAATGCACGCCGAACACACCTTCGCCGAGCAGATCAAGGCATTGGGCCCGATCACCCACATCCGCCTGAACGTGTTCCCGGACGGTGGTGTGAGCCGCCTGCGCGTTCTCGGCAAGGTCGCTAAATAAGCGGTGAGGCCATTCGCGAGCAGGCTCGCTCCCACAGGGGACTGCATTCCAAATGTGGGAGCGAGCCTGCTAGCGAAAGCAACAGAACCAACAACACAGAATTCGGATAAGAACAGCATGCGCACACTGACGATTGAACCGCTGACCAAAGAAGCCTTCGCCCCTTTCGGTGACGTGATCGAAACCGACGGCAGCGATCACTTCATGATCAACAACGGTTCGACCATGCGCTTTCATAAACTGGCGACGGTGGAAACCGCCAAGCCAGAAGACAACGCGATCATCAGCATCTTCCGCGCCGACGCGCAGGACATGCCGCTGACCGTCAGCATGCTGGAGCGTCACCCGCTGGGCAGCCAGGCGTTTATTCCGCTGCTCGGCAACCCTTTTCTGATCGTGGTCGCGCCACTTGGCGATGAACCTGTATCAGGCTTGGTCCGCGCCTTCGTCACCAACGGCAGGCAGGGCATTAATTACCATCGCGGCGTTTGGCACCATCCGGTGCTGACGATCGAAAAGCGGGATGACTTCCTGGTGGTTGATCGCAGTGGCACAGGCAATAACTGCGATGAGCATTTTTTCAAAGAGGATGAGCGTTTGATCCTCGCCCCCCACCAATAAGAGAAGGTCTGATCACTCGACAACAGAGTGACAGGCGAGAGGTAAAGACTGTGGAAGCACATCTGTTCGAATGGCTGAACCTGAGCGTACGCTGGGTTCACATGATTACTGGCGTGGCCTGGATCGGTGCGTCGTTCTATTTCGTCTGGCTGGAAAACAACCTCAATCGGGTCAACCCGAAAAGTGGTCTGGCGGGCGATTTGTGGGCGATCCACGGCGGCGGTATCTATCACCTGGAAAAATACAAACTGGCTCCACCGACCATGCCGGACAACCTGCACTGGTTCAAATGGGAAGCCTACTTCACCTGGATGTCGGGGATCGCGCTGCTGTGCGTGGTGTTCTACTCCAACCCGACGCTCTACCTTCTGGCACCGGGCAGCAGCCTGAGCGGCCCTGAAGGTGTCATGTTGGGCATCGGCTCGCTGTTCGTCGGCTGGTTCGTCTACTCCTTCCTCTGCGACTCGGCCTTGGGCAAACGCCCTGCCCTGCTCGGTTTTATCCTGTTCGTTCTTATCATTGGCGCCGCTTACGGCTTCAGCAAAGTGTTCAGCGGTCGTGGTGCGTACCTGCACGTCGGCGCGATCATCGGCACCATCATGGTCGGCAACGTGTTCCGCATCATCATGCCGGCGCAACGCGCACTGGTTGCGGCGATCGCCGAGAACCGCACGCCGGACCCGGCATTGCCAGCCAAAGGCTTGCTGCGTTCGCGTCACAACAACTATTTCACCTTGCCGGTGCTGTTCATCATGATCAGCAACCACTTCCCAAGCACTTACGGCAGCCAATACAACTGGCTGATCCTGGCCGGGATCGCGGTGCTGGCGGTGTTGGTGCGTCATTACTTCAACACCCGTCATGACAGCCACAAGTTCGCCTGGACGCTGCCAGTGGCCGCCGTCGGCATGATCAGCCTGGCTTACGTCACCGGCCCTGCGCCGATGACCAGCCCGGACGTGGCCAAGGCGCCGGCGAAGATCGAATACCAACCGCTGCCGGAAACGGCTGTGGGCGGTGGTTTGAAACCCGCTGAAGCCAAACCCGCTGAAGCACCCGCCGCCGCACCTGCCCAGGCGTCTAACTCCGGCCCAGGTTTCGACAAGGTCCACAGCGTGATTCAGGAGCGTTGTGCGGTTTGCCACTCGGCCAAACCGACCAGCCCGCTGTTCAGTGCTGCGCCTGCCGGAGTGATGTTTGACACCCCCGAGCAGATCCGCCAGAACGCGCCGCGCATCCAGGCTCAGGCCGTCACCAGCCAGATCATGCCACTGGGCAACATCACGCAGATGACCCAGCAGGAACGTGACCTGATCGGTGCCTGGATTGTGCAGGGAGCCCAGACCAATTAATCGTTGAAAAGCTTCGCGAGCAGGCTCGCTCCCACATGGGTGGTGCAATACCTGTGGGAGCGAGCCTGCTCGCGAATAGCCGCAACGCGGTTTCCCTGATGCAAAAAACAGCTGTGAGCAACCCGACAGCTGTTCAATCACAAGAATAAAAAAGATCCGAGGTGTTGCATGTCCGAGCTATCCGAAGCGCGCATCCCCGACGCACCCGCCATTCAGCGTTTGCCCCTTTTGCAACTGATCCTGGTCGGTCTGCAACATGTTTTGCTGATGTACGGCGGCGCCATCGCGGTGCCGCTGATCATCGGACAGGCCGCTGGCCTGAGTCGTGAAGAAATCGCCTTTCTGATTAACGCCGACCTGCTGGTTGCCGGCATCGCCACCATCGTCCAGTCGCTGGGCATCGGCCCCATGGGCATCCGCATGCCCGTGATGATGGGCGCCAGTTTCGCCGCCGTCGGCAGCATGGTTGCCATGGCCGGCATGCCCGGGATCGGTCTGCAAGGGATCTTCGGCGCGACCATCGCCGCCGGGTTCTTCGGCCTGCTCATCGCGCCGTTCATGTCCAAAGTCGTACGCTTCTTCCCGCCTCTGGTGACCGGCACGGTCATCACCTCGATCGGTTTGTCGCTATTCCCCGTGGCCGTGAACTGGGCCGGCGGCGGTGCCAGCGCCACGCAATTCGGTTCGCCTATTTACCTGACCATCGCCGCGCTGGTGCTGGGCACTATTTTGCTGGTGCACCGTTTCATGCGCGGATTCTGGGTCAACATTTCCGTACTGATCGGCATGTGCCTGGGCTACGTGCTCTGCGGCCTGATCGGCATGGTCGACCTCAGCGGCATGGCACAAGCGCCGTGGCTGCAATTCGTCACCCCGCTGCATTTCGGCATGCCCAAGTTTGAACTCGCACCGATTCTGTCGATGTGCCTGGTGGTGGTGATTATCTTCGTCGAGTCCACCGGGATGTTCCTCGCCCTGGGCAAGATCACCGGCCAGGAGGTCTGCCCACGGATGCTGCGTCGCGGCTTGCTGTGTGACGCCGGCGCCTCGTTCTTCGCCGGGTTCTTCAACACCTTCACCCACTCCTCTTTCGCGCAGAACATCGGCCTGGTGCAGATGACCGGCGTGCGCTGCCGTTCGGTGACCATCGTCGCTGGCGGTTTGTTGATCGTCTTGAGCCTGCTGCCCAAAGCCGCCTTCCTGGTGGCGTCGATTCCGCCAGCGGTCCTCGGCGGTGCAGCGATTGCGATGTTCGGCATGGTTGCCGCGACCGGGATCAAGATTCTTCAGGAAGCCGACATCGGTGACCGCCGGAATCAATTGTTGGTGGCCGTCAGCATCGGCATGGGCTTGATCCCGGTGGTGCGTCCCGAGTTCTTTGCCCACCTGCCGGTCTGGATGAGCCCGATTACCCACAGCGGTATCGCCATGGCCACGCTCAGCGCCCTGACGCTGAACCTGCTGTTCAACATTCTTGGCGGCGCCGAACGCGCGGCCATTAACGACTGCACCGCACACACACACTGATCAAAACCCATGAACAGGGCTGCCTTCCGGCAGCCCATGGCTGCCTGCGCCTCAACAATAAAAACAAGAGGAAGCAACAGATGGTTTTTACCGACTCAAGCCGCTCGTTTTGCAACGAGCGACCAACCTCTCCCAACTGTGCCCCACACCTGTCGTCGGTGCGCTGTTGCGGGGCACTTGAGACCTGGCCGAGTAGTCAGTATTCTCCGCGGCCGCCTGAATCCGCTTTAAAAAAAAGCCCGGATTTAATTCCTGACCAGAAAGCCAGCTTATCCCGGCTCTGGACGGTACCAAGGCACTCCATACCCCCTCTCAATCGACTGTTTTCAAGCAGCCGAGCGGGAGTTTTTTTGCTTTTTGAAAGCCTTGGCGCAGCTCTTGCTAACAGCATTAAAGCTGACCGATTGGATGAGTTTTTACCGCTACAGAAACAGGCGCCACACCAGAGCGCCGAGCTTAAAAAAATAACGTGGAACCACCTACTTTTTGGGAGCAACCGAATGAAACGTACGTGCACCAGCCTGATGCTCGCGGGATCTTTACTGGCCGGCGGCCAGGCCATGGCCGGCGACCTGCTGCAATGGCAGACCAACAGCCTGACTTACCTGTACGGTAAGGATTTCCAGGTCAACCCGCGCATCCAGCAGACGGTGACCTTCGAACACGCCGATGGCTGGAAATACGGCGACAACTTCTTCTTCATCGACAAGATCTTCTACAACGGCAAGGAAGACGCTTTCGCGGGCAAGAACACTCACTACGGCGAGTTCAGCCCGCGCTTGTCGTTCAACAAGATCTTCGACCAGAAATTCGAATTCGGCCCGATCAAAGATGTACTGCTGGCCATGACTTACGAGTTTGGCGAGGACGATACCGAGTCCTACCTGATCGGCCCTGGTTTCGACCTGGCGATTCCGGGTTTCGACTACTTCCAGCTGAACTTCTACAACCGTCACACCGAAGGCGACCGTCCGGGCGACAACATCTGGCAGGTCACACCGGTCTGGTCCTACACCATCCCGGTGGGCGAATCGGACGTGGTGATCGACGGCTTCATGGACTGGGTCGTCGACAACGACGTCAACGGCAGAGGCGAATACCACGCCAACCTGCACTTCAATCCGCAGGTCAAATATGACTTGGGCAAGGCGCTGAATCTCGGCGCGAAACAGTTGTACGTCGGTGTTGAATACGACTACTGGAAAAACAAGTACGGCATCGAAGACAGCCAGGGCTTCAAGACTGACCAGAGCGTGACCAGCTTCCTGGTCAAGGTTCACTTCTGATCTGGCAGCACCTGTAAGGAAGTCTTCGCGAGCAGGCTCGCTCCCACATTGGAATGCATTTCAACTGTGGGAGCGAGCCTGCTCGCGAATGGCCGCAACACAAAAAATCTCAAGCCGTAGCCACAGACTCCGCCAACCCAAGAAACCGGCAAAGCTCCTCACGCTTGGCCAGCGCATCCCGCCGCCCCAGCTCAATCAATTCGCTGCAATACCCCGCCTCGAACAGCAGATAACTCAACACCCCCGCCCCGCTCGTCTTCGTGGCCCCCGGCCCACGCAGAAACAGGCGCAACGCTGCCGGTAATTCTTGCCGATGCCGCGCCGCAATTTCATCGATCGGCTGACTCGGCGAAATCACCAACACCTCCACCGGTGCCACGCCCAGCGCACGGGTTGGCGTACCCGCGGGCATCAAGTGACTGAACTGGTTCAGACGCTGCAACAACTCGATGTCGCTTTCCAGGCTGTCAATGAACGTACTGTTGAGCATGTGCCCGCCGATCTGCGCCAGCGTTGGCTGTTGTCCGGTGTAGGCGCGTTGCAGCGGCTGCTGCGGGTCGACACCACGCGGGTTGCCGCTAACCCCCACCACCAGCACGCGACTGGCGCCCAGGTGCAAGGCCGGGCTGATCGGCGCGGATTGGCGCACCGCACCGTCGCCAAAGTATTCCTCGCCGATTTTCACCGGCGCGAACAGCAATGGAATGGCCGAACTGGCCAGCAAATGCTCGACACTCAATTGAGTCGGAATGCCAATGCGCCGATGGCGCAGCCACGAATCGATGGTGCCACCGCCCTGATAGAAGGTGACCGCCTGACCGGACTCGTAGCCAAACGCCGTCACCGCGACTGCCTGCAACTGCTTCTGGGCAATCGATTCGGCGATGCCGGCCATGTTCAGTTTGTCGTTGAGCAAGCCACGCAGCGGCGAACTGTTGAGCAACGCCACCGGTACATGCGCGCCCAACCCCAGCAAACTGTGACTGACAAAGCGGCTGGCCTGATGGATGACGCCCGGCCAGTCGCTGCGCAGCACCAGATGGCTGCGAAAGCCCTGCCAGAACGCGGTCAAACGCTCGATGGCGCCGCGAAAATCCATCGCGCCACTGGCGAGACTGACCGCGTTGATCGCCCCGGCCGAGGTGCCGACGATCACCGGAAACGGATTCGCCGCGCCCAGCGGCAGCAACTCGGCAATCGCCGCCAGCACGCCAACCTGATACGCCGCCCGAGCCCCGCCGCCGGAAAGAATCAACCCTGTAACCGGTTCAGCAGGACTCATCGCAACACTCCATGGCGCTTAAAGGGGTCAACCGCGTTTTTTGTACAGCTTGGGTTCGCCGGGTGGGCGGCTCTTGAAACGACGATGGGCCCAGAGGTATTGCTCCGGGCATTCACGCAAGGCGCCTTCGACCCACTGATTGATGCGCAGGCAATCGGCTTCTTCGGTTTCGCCGGGGAAACCTTCGAGCGGCGCATGGATCACCAGACGATAGCCGCTGCCGTCCGCCAGACGCTCCTGAGTGAACGGCACCACCAACGCCTTGCCCAGCCGCGCAAACTTGCTGGTGGCGGTCACGGTGGCTGCCTGAATGCCGAACAGCGGCACGAAAATACTTTGCTTGGCGCCGTAGTCCTGATCCGGTGCGTACCAGATCGCGCGGCCAGCGCGCAGCAGCTTGAGCATGCCGCGCACATCGTCGCGCTCGACCGCCAGCGAATCGAGGTTGTGCCGTTCACGGCCCCGGCGCTGGACGTAGTCGAACAGCGCGTTCTTGTGCTCGCGGTACATGCCGTCGATGGTGTGCTGCTGTCCCAACAGCGCCGCGCCGATTTCCAGCGTGGTGAAATGCAATGCCATCAGGATCACGCCCTTGCCGTCGCGCTGGGCCTTTTTCAGGTGCTCCAGGCCTTCGACATGGGCCAGTTTGGCCAAGCGCTGACGCGACCACCACCAACTCATGGCCATTTCGAAGAAGGCGATGCCGGTGGAGGCAAAGTTTTCCTTGAGCAGGCGCTTGCGCTCAGCCGCCGACTTTTCAGGGAAACACAGCTCAAGGTTGCGTTTGGCGATGCGCCGTCGGTCGCCGGCCACCCGATACATCAAGGCACCGAGCAGGCGACCGACAAACAGCAACGCCGGATACGGCAACTGAACAATCAGCCACAACAGCCCCAAGCCACACCACAGCGGCCAGAAACGCGGCATAAGAAATGTTTTTCGAAAACGCGGGCGATCCATTAAAGGTTCCGGAAAGACAATGGCCGCGCATTCTACATCGTTCGACCCGGCTTGCGGCTTGCGGGCGTTCTCGTTATAAGTCTCGGCACTTTTAGTGACAAGCCGTTGTATGCCGACCATGAGCCAAACCGAACCGCAAGACCAGGATCCCGTGTTCCAGTTGAAGGGCAGCATGCTCGCCATTACCGTGCTGGAACTGGCCCGCAACGACCTCGAGAGCCTTGATCGGCAATTGGCCGCCAAGGTCGCTCAGGCGCCTAATTTTTTCAGCAATGCCCCGCTGGTGCTGGCCCTGGACAAGCTCCCGGCCAGCGAAGGCGCAGTGGATTTGCCGGGCCTGATGCGCGTCTGTCGCCAGCATGGCTTGCGCACCCTGGCCATCCGCGCCAGCCGCATCGAAGACATTGCGGCCGCCATTGCGGTCGATCTGCCGGTGCTGCCGCCGTCCGGCGCCCGTGAGCGGGCGCTGGATCCTCTCGAAGGTCAGGTAAAGAAAAAACCGGAAAAACCGCCGGAACCGACCATCAAGCCGACGAAAATCATTACGTCGCCAGTACGTGGTGGCCAGCAGATTTATGCCCAGGGTTGCGATTTGGTGGTGATCTCCTCGGTCAGCCCAGGCGCGGAACTTCTCGCCGATGGGAACATCCATGTATACGGCCCGATGCGCGGTCGAGTGTTGGCCGGCGTCAAGGGCGACACGAAAGCCAGGATTTTCTGTCAGCAAATGAGCGCTGAACTGGTGTCCATCGCAGGCCACTACAAGGTCTCCGAGGATCTGCGTCGCGACCCTTTGTGGGGCGCGGGTGTACAAGTCAGCCTGTCCGGCGACGTGTTGAACATCATTCGGCTTTAACGGATACTGCCGCATTTTCCAAGCATCTCTAAAACGTAGCGAAAACGGCTCAAACGAAGTAGGAAAACGGCCAAAAGCAGTGTTTACCGGAGGTAAACCCCGCTCAGGACCGGATTCCAGCCAAGGCTGTCCGACTGCAGTAGTTTTTCAAGAGATGTTTTTCAGGGGCTAAAAGTCCTTTTTCCTTAGGGGTGAAACACCTTGGCCAAGATTCTCGTGGTTACATCCGGCAAGGGTGGTGTGGGTAAGACCACCACCAGCGCCGCTATCGGTACCGGCCTCGCTCTGCGTGGTCACAAAACAGTCATCGTCGACTTCGACGTCGGCCTGCGTAACCTCGACCTGATCATGGGTTGCGAGCGCCGCGTGGTGTATGACTTCGTCAACGTGGTCAACGGCGAAGCCAACCTGCAACAAGCCTTGATCAAAGACAAGCGTCTGGAAAACCTCTACGTCCTGGCCGCCAGTCAGACCCGCGACAAAGACGCGCTGACGGTGGAAGGCGTGGAAAAAGTCCTGATGGCGTTGAAAGAAGACTTCGAATTCGTGGTCTGCGACTCTCCGGCCGGCATCGAGAAAGGCGCCCACCTGGCCATGTACTTCGCTGATGAAGCGATTGTCGTGACCAACCCGGAAGTGTCCTCGGTACGTGACTCGGACCGCATGCTGGGCCTGTTGGCCAGCAAATCCCGTCGCGCCGAACGTGGCGAAGAGCAGATCAAGGAACACCTGCTGATTACCCGTTACCACCCGGAGCGTGTCGAGAAAGGCGAGATGCTCAGCGTCGAAGACGTCAAGGAAATCCTCTCGATCAAATTGCTCGGCGTGATCCCGGAATCCCAGGCGGTCCTCAAGGCCTCCAACCAGGGTGTGCCAGTGATTCTCGACGACCAGAGCGACGCGGGCCAGGCTTATAGCGATACGGTTGATCGCCTCCTGGGCAAAGAAAAGGAACATCGTTTTCTCGATGTCACGAAGAAGGGATTCTTCGAGCGCCTGTTTGGAGGTAGGTAATGAACATTTTTGACTTCTTTCGTGCCAACAAGAAGCCAAGTACCGCATCGGTAGCGAAAGAGCGTCTACAGATCATCGTGGCGCATGAACGCGGCCAACGCAGTACCCCGGACTACTTGCCAGCCTTGCAGAAGGAACTGGTGGAAGTGATCCGCAAGTACGTCAATATCGGGTCCGATGACGTGCACGTCGCTCTGGAAAACCAGGGCAGCTGCTCGATTCTGGAACTCAATATCACCCTGCCGGATCGTTAATCGATCCAGCGGTAGCCACGGCGGCTCAGGACCCTTCTATCACTGGACGGGACTTGAGCCGCCGTTGGCGTTTGTTACGAGGCTGTTTTAATGCCGTTGTCCAATGTCCACATTCTTCATCAGGACGCCGCCGTACTGGTGGTGAACAAACCGACCCTGTTGCTCTCCGTCCCTGGCCGGGCCGATGACAACAAGGACTGCCTGATTACCCGCCTGCAAGAAAACGGCTACCCGGAAGCGCGAATCGTCCATCGCCTGGACTGGGAAACCTCCGGCATCATCCTGCTGGCCCGAGACCCTGACACTCATCGCGAGTTGTCCCGGCAATTTCACGACCGCGAAACCGAAAAGGCCTACACAGCGCTGTGCTGGGGTCAGCCGGAACTGGACAGCGGCAGCATCGACCTGCCCTTGCGCTATGACCCGCCGACCAAGCCACGCCATGTGGTCGACCACGAATTCGGCAAGCACGCCCTGACGTTCTGGCGGGTGCTGGAACGCTGTGGCGACTGGTGCCGCGTCGAACTGACGCCGATCACCGGCCGCTCGCATCAACTGCGCGTGCACATGCTTTCCATCGGTCACCCGCTGTTGGGTGACGGGCTCTACGCCCACGAGCAAGCCCTGGCCGCCTGGCCGCGCCTGTGCCTGCACGCCAGCATGCTCAGCTTCACTCACCCGCAAACCGGTGAGCGCCTGCGTTTCGAGTGCCCTGCACCGTTCTGACAGTCAATGTTTAACCTGTTGGAGTGAGCCTGCTCACTCCAACAAGTGATTTTCCACACCCGCAGCCCACCGCCAATTCTCTGACCAATACGTTAAACTGGCGCCACTGCTGTCTGGAGCTTCTTATGCGCGAAGAGTTGAACCAAGGCCTGATCGACTTCCTCAAGGCCTCCCCTACCCCGTTCCATGCCACTGCCAGCCTCGTCCAGCGTCTGGAAGCGGCCGGTTTCGTGCGACTCGATGAGCGCGAGCCCTGGACCACCGAAGCCAATGGCCGTTACTACGTCACCCGTAACGACTCCTCTATCGTCGCGATCAAGATGGGCCGTCATTCGCCGCTGCATGGTGGTATTCGCCTGGTAGGCGCGCACACCGACAGCCCGTGCCTGCGGGTCAAGCCCCAGCCGGAACTGCAGCGTCAGGGTTTCTGGCAACTGGGCGTCGAAGTCTACGGCGGTGCGTTGCTCGCGCCGTGGTTCGACCGCGACCTGTCCCTCGCCGGCCGCGTGACCTTCCGCCGTGATGGCAAGGTCGAGAGCCAGCTGATCGACTTCAAGGCGCCCATCGCGACCATTCCGAACCTGGCGATTCACCTCAACCGTGAAGCCAACATGGGTTGGGCGATCAACGCACAGACCGAACTGCCGCCGATCCTCGCGCAATTCGCCGGTGACGAGCGAGTGGATTTCCGCGCCGTGCTCACCAACCAGTTGGCGCTGGAACATGGTTTGAACGCCGACGTCGTGCTGGATTACGAGCTTAGTTTCTATGACACCCAAAGCGCTGCGATCATCGGCCTGCACGGTGACTTCATCGCCGGCGCGCGCCTGGATAACCTGCTGTCGTGCTACGCCGGCCTGCAAGCGTTGCTGACCGCCGAAACCGACGAAACCTGCGTGCTGGTCTGCAACGACCATGAAGAAGTCGGTTCCTGTTCAGCCTGCGGCGCTGATGGCCCGATGCTCGAGCAGACGCTGCGGCGCCTGCTGCCTGAAGGTGACGAGTTCGTGCGCACCATCCAGAAATCCCTGTTGGTGTCAGCCGACAACGCCCACGGCGTGCACCCCAACTACGCGGAAAAGCATGACGCCAACCACGGCCCGAAACTCAACGCCGGCCCGGTGATCAAGGTCAACAGCAACCAGCGCTACGCCACCAACAGCGAAACCGCCGGTTTCTTCCGCCATCTGTGCATGGCCGAAGAAGTGCCGGTGCAGAGCTTTGTGGTACGCAGCGACATGGGTTGTGGCTCGACCATTGGCCCGATCACCGCCAGCCACCTGGGCGTGCGCACCGTGGACATCGGCCTGCCGACGTTTGCCATGCACTCGATCCGCGAACTGTGCGGCAGCCACGACCTGGCGCATCTGGTCAAAGTGCTGAGCGCGTTTTACGCCTGCCAGGAATTGCCGTAGCTCCTGAAAAGCTTCGCGAGCAGGCTCGCTCCCACAGGTGAAATGCATTCCAATGTGGGAGCGAGCCTGCTCGCGAAGACGGCAGCACGGCCACTGCAGCACTTTGCTTGATGCACATCACTCTCGCTCACCCAAAGCCACCTAAACTTTAATTATTCCTTTAGACAAGGCAGTCTCCATGATCTCGATGTCTTCGTTTCACGCCATGCTGGTCCCGATTCTCGTCGGGATGATCATGCTGGCCATCGGCTTCAACTTTCGCGACAAAAACGCCGGCGTACTCGCCATGTGGATCGGCATGCTGATCATTTTCGGCACCGTGATTTTCAAGATCCTCGCCAAACTCAACGAATAAATCCGCCCCCCGACTCGCATTGATTTAGACGGGCTCGTACACTCGGTCGATCCGTTCATCCCGAGGTTGACTGCCTAGTGCTTGCCCGTCTATTCGCCCTGCCGTGTTTCTTTCTTGTCTGCCTCATGACGCTGCTGCCGATGGCGCCTGCCCAGGCGGCTGGTTTGCCGAGCCTGCTCAGTGGCTCGACGAAAGCCCAGCCAGAGGCGCAAGAACCGCTGGGGCAATCGCTGGACGAAGTCATCAAGTCGCTGGAAAACGACCAGCAACGCAGCAAACTACTGGCCGACCTGAAGAAACTGCGCGACGCCACCAAAAAGGCTCAACCCGCCGCCGAAGAAGGCGTGCTGGGTTTGATCGGCGGCACGCTCGCCACGTTCGAAAAACAATTCTCAGGGGCCGACAGCCCGCTCAATCGCTGGTCTGAAGAGTTTGGGCTGGCGAGAGACGAACTGTCAGCCTTGATGATGCCGGCCAGTGAATGGCTGCCGATCATCTTCGCGTTCGCCATGATCCTGATGGTCTGGAGCCTGCTGGCGGCGGCGCTGATCTGGGTCAGTCATCGGGTGCGCATGCGCTTCGGCCTGACCGAAGAACTGCCGCAACATCCCAAGGCTGTGGACATGTTGCGCTTCGCCTTGCGCAAGCTCGGGCCGTGGCTGATCGCCCTGGTGATCACCGTCTACATGAGCTACGCCCTGCCCTCATCGCTGGGTAAAAGCCTGGCCATGGTGCTGGCCTACGCGCTGGTGGTCGGCACCTGTTTCTCGGCGATCTGCGTGATCGCGTTCTCCCTGCTCGATGGCCCGCATCGCCATCGCGCCCTGTATATCCTGCGACACCAGGCGTTTCGGCCGTTGTGGCTGATCGGCAGTTTCGCCGCGTTTGGTGAAGCGCTGAGCGATCCGCGACTGGTCGCCGGGCTTGGCAGTCACCTGGCGCATACGGCGGCAACGGCAGCCAATGTGCTGGCGGCGATTTCTACCGGGTTATTCATCCTGCGGTTCCGCCGGCCGATCGCGCACTTGATCCGCAATCAGCCGCTGTCCCGGCGCCTGACCCGTCGCGCCCTCAGCGACACCATCGAAATTCTCGGCACTTACTGGTACGTCCCGGCGCTGGTGCTGGTGGGCGTCTCGCTGTTCGCCACGTTCGTTTCGGCCGGCGACACCAGCACCGCCTTGCGGCAGTCGCTGATCTGCACCGTGTTGCTGGTGCTGTGCATGGTCATCAACGGACTGGTCCGCCGTCATGCGCTTAAACCGCAACGCGGCGTGAAGCGCCATGCGCTGTATTCCGAGCGTCTGAAAAATTTCTTCTACACCCTCGCTCACCTGCTGGTGTGGCTGGCATTCATCGAGCTCGGCCTGCGGGTCTGGGGCATGTCGCTGATCACCTTCACCGAAGGTGAAGGCCATGAGGTCAGCGTCAAACTGTTCAGCCTCGCCGGCACACTGATTTTCGCCTGGCTGATCTGGATCCTCAGCGATACCGCCGTGCACCACGCGCTCACCCGCTCGCGCAAAGGCCTGGCCAATGCGCGTGCGCAGACGATGATGCCGTTGATCCGCAACGTGTTGTTCGTGGCGATTTTCATTGTTGCGCTGATCGTCGCGCTGGCGAACATGGGCATGAACGTCACGCCACTGCTCGCCGGTGCCGGTGTGATCGGTCTGGCCATCGGTTTCGGTGCACAGTCACTGGTCGCGGATTTGATCACTGGATTGTTCATCATCATCGAAGACTCCCTGGCCATCGACGACTACGTGGACGTCGGCGGCCACCTGGGCACCGTCGAAGGGTTGACCATCCGCACCGTGCGCCTGCGGGACATCGACGGCATCGTCCACACCATTCCGTTCAGCGAAATCAAAAGCATCAAGAACTACTCCCGGGAATTCGGGTACGCGATCTTCCGTGTGGCGGTGCCGTCCGACATGGACATTGATAGCGCAATCAAACTGATGCGCGAAGTCGGTCAGAAAATGCGCACCGACCCGCTGCAACGGCGCAACATCTGGTCGCCGCTGGAGATCCAGGGGGTCGAGAGTTTCGAGTCCGGAAACGCGATCCTGCGCGCGCGGTTCAAGACGGCGCCGATCAAACAGTGGGAAGTTTCGCGGGCGTTCAACTTGTCGCTGAAACGACATCTGGATGAGGCGGGGCTGGATCTGGCAATGCCGCGAATGAGTGTTCAGGTGGCTACAGCTACCGGTGGGCAGCAGACGGAATAGCATCGGCTGTCAGTCCGCCTTCGCGAGCAGGCTCGCTCCCACAGGGTTTATGTGAACGACACAGATCCAGTGTGGGAGCGAGCCTGCTCGCGAAGGGCTCGCCGCGGATTCAGCAGGCTAAACCACATCCACCCCGACATGAATCGCATCGTGCCGCCAAAACTCCAGGTCACAATCGATCAGCCGTTCATGCTGATCATAATTGACCCGGGCAATGCGTAACCCCGGGCTACCCACCGACACCCGCAGCGCCGCTGCCGCATCCACCGACAACGACGTCGGCACAATTTCGAACCGCACCCGCCCGTAGTGCAAATCGTAATGCCGTGCGTACAACTCGGTAATCGACTGATTCAAATCAAACTCGAGAATCCCCGGAAAATACTGCGGATTCAAATAGTGCTCCACGTACAACACCAGCCGCTCATCAATGCGCCGCGCACGGCAGATCTGGATCACGCTCGACAGCGCCGGCAACTGCAACCACGCACACACCGCCGCCGAGGCAGGTTGCAACCGTGCTGAAATCACCTCGGTGGACGGCACTCGCCCCTGCGCACTGACCATCGCGTGAAAGTGACTGCGCTGCATCAGGTTGTAGGCCAGGCGCGGTGGCGAAACGAACCATCCACGGCGCTCTTCGCGATAAATCTGGCCCTGCGCTTCCAACTGCAACAACGCCTCGCGCACGGTAATTCGCGTGGTCCCGAACAACTCACTGAGCTTGCGCTCGGCCGGTAGCTTGCTGCCGGGCGCCAACAGACCGTGGTCGAGCTGTTCCTGCAGGACCTGACCGATAGCTGTCACCGCTTTCGTTGCCTCATCACGCATCAACGTTACCTATCTGGACTAGACCAGCACTGTTTCGGGGCAGAACCGTGCTGAAAACCGGCTCATTTTTCATCCTGCAAGCGTAGGCAGTGCAGATGACTGATAGATGACAAAGCTACCCAACGGTCATCCGATCGCTCACCTCCAACCCTGCAATACATCGGCCAAGTCCCTTGCGTGCCGGGCCTTTGCCCATGGTCTACGCTTACCGGGCACCTGCCAATACCGGGCAAATAATTGTGCTGCCGGGCGACGACCGACATGAAAGTGTCATCGAGCCCGCCTAAATTGGCTCAGGTATTGCTGACCTAGACCAACACAACCGCAATCGCAGCGTTGAAAACGCCCAAAGGAGCTTCGGATGAAAAAGCTTTTCCTGGCATCACTGTTAGGCTCGACCATTGCCATGTGCACCGCCGCCATGGCGGCTGATGATTTGAAAACCCTCGAAGCCGCTGCGAAAGCGGAAGGCGCAGTCAACAGCGTCGGCATGCCCGATGACTGGGCCAACTGGAAAGGCACCTGGGAAGACCTGGCCAAGACCTACGGCCTCAAGCACATCGACACCGACATGAGTTCGGCACAGGAAATCGCCAAGTTCGCCGCTGAAAAAGACAACGCCAGCGCTGACATCGGCGACGTGGGCGCAGCCTTCGGCCCGATCGCGGTCAAGCAAGGCGTGGTGCAACCGTACAAACCGACGACCTGGGCGCAGGTGCCAGACTGGGCAAAAGACAAGGACGGCAACTGGGCACTGGCCTACACCGGCACCATCGCGTTTATCGTCAACAAGAAGCTGCTGCACGGTTCGGAAGCACCGACCAAGTGGGCTGACCTCAAGACCGGTAAATACAAGGTGTCCATCGGCGACGTGAGCACCGCGGCCCAGGCGGCCAACGGCGTTCTGGCAGCAGCCCTGGCCAACGGCGGCGACGAGAAAAACCTGCAACCGGCCCTGCTGCTGTTCGCAGACATTGCCAAACAGGGTCGCCTGTCCATGGCCAACCCGACGATTGCCACCATGGAAAAGGGTGAAATCGAAGTCGGCGTGGTCTGGGACTTCAACGGTCTGAGCTACAAGGCCAAGATGGCCAATCCGGATGACTACGTCGTGCTGATTCCATCCGATGGTTCGGTGATCTCCGGCTACACCACCATCATCAACAAGTACGCGAAAAACCCGAACGCCGCCAAGCTGACCCGCGAATACATCTTCAGCGACGCCGGCCAGATCAACCTGGCAAAAGGCAACGCGCGTCCGATCCGTGCCGAACACTTGACCCTGCCAGCCGACATCCAGGCCAAGCTGCTGCCTAACGAGCAGTATAAAAAGGTCACGCCGATCAAAGATGCCGACGCATGGGAAAAGACCTCCAAGGCCCTTCCTCAGAAGTGGAACGAAGAAGTCATCGTCAATATGCAGTGATGGCGTAACCCCCTGTGGGAGCGAGCCTGCTCGCGAAGGCGGAGTATCAGTCAACCTGAGTGTTGAATGTGAGACCGCTTTCGCGAGCAGGCTCGCTCCCACAGTGGATCGTGGTGAATTCGAGTTTTTGAATTTCTGTTTCGCGGAGTTTTTGCCCCTATGAAGCACAACGTCATCCTTGTCGTGCTCGACGGCCTCAATTACGAGGTCGCGCGCCATACCATGGGGCACCTGCAGGCCTACGTCGGCGCAGGACGCGCGGCACTCTACAAACTGGAGTGCGAACTGCCGTCCCTGTCCCGTCCGCTGTACGAGTGCATTCTCACCGGCGTCCCGCCCATCGAGAGCGGCATCGTCCACAACAACGTCTCGCGCCTGTCCAACCAGCGCAGCATTTATCACTACGCCACGGACGCCGGCCTGAAAACCGCCGCGGCGGCGTATCACTGGGTCAGCGAGCTGTACAACCGTTCACCATTCGTGGCCGCCCGGGATCGTCACACCGACGATGAAGCCCTGCCGATCCAGCACGGTCACTTCTACTGGAACGACCACTACCCGGATTCACACCTGTTCGCCGACGCCGAAAGCCTGCGCCTGCGGCATGCGCCGAATTTTCTGTTGATCCACCCGATGAACATCGACGACGCCGGGCACAAGCACGGCCTCGATACCCCGCAATACCGCAACAGTGCGCGCTCGGCCGACATCATCCTCGCCGATTACTTGCGCACCTGGCTCGACGCCGGTTATCAGGTACTGGTAACTGCCGACCACGGCATGAACAACGACCGCTCCCACAATGGCCTGTTGCCGGAAGAACGCGAAGTGCCGTTGTTTGTCCTCGGTGACGCGTTCAGTCTCAACGCCAGCGCCGCGCCCAAACAGACTGAAATCTGCGGCACGGTCTGCGAATTGCTGGGCGTGGCCCACGACAAACCTGTGTGCCGGGAGCTGCTCAAGTGAATGCCAATACCCGTGGCAAGTGGCTGGCAGCCTTGTGCCTGGTGCCCTTCGCCCTGTTCTTTATCGTGTTCGAAATCGCCCCACTGGTCTGGGTGATGATCAACAGCCTGGAATCAGAAGAGTTCGGCTGGGGCATTTCCAACTTCACCAAGATTTTCAATTCGAAGTTCTACTTGCAGGCGATCCAGTACAGCCTCGAGATCAGTTTCTGGTCCAGCGTGTTCGGGATCATTATCGCGGTGCTCGGCGCTTACTCCTTGCGCAGGGTCGACTCGAAACTGCGCAACTTCGTCAACGCCTTCGCCAACATGACCAGCAACTTCGCCGGCGTGCCCCTGGCCTTCGCCTTCATCATCCTGCTGGGCTTCAACGGCAGCTTCACCATCATGCTCAAGCAGGCCGGGATCATTCAGGATTTCAACCTGTACTCGAAGACCGGGCTGATCATTCTCTATACGTACTTCCAGATTCCGCTTGGCGTGTTGCTGCTCTACCCCGCCTTCGACGCCCTGCGCGAAGACTGGCGCGAGTCCGCCGAACTGCTCGGCGCCAACGGCTGGCAGTTCTGGCGGCACATCGGTTTGCCGGTACTGACACCGGCACTGCTCGGTACGTTCGTGATCCTGCTGGCCAACGCCCTCGGCGCCTACGCGACGGTGTATGCGTTGACCACCGGCAACTTCAACGTGCTGCCGATCCGCATCGCGGCGATGGTGTCCGGTGATATTTCCCTCGACCCGAACCTCGCCAGTGCCCTGGCCGTGGTGCTGGTGGCGTTGATGACCCTGGTGACCATCGTGCATCAGCTGCTGTTGAAGAGGAGCTACCATGTCTCGCGCTGAACTGGGCCCCGTCGGTGTCTACCACCGCGTCGTGGTGTACCTGCTGTTTGCCATTCTGTTGTTGCCGCTGCTCGGGACGCTGATCTACTCGATCTCCAGCAGTTGGTCGGCGACCATCCTGCCCAGCGGTTTTACCTTCAAGTGGTACCTCCAGCTGTGGAGCGATCCGCGTTTTCTCAATGCGTTTGGCCAGTCGCTGCTGGTCTGCGTCGGCGCATTGATTTTGTCGGTGGTGTTGATTCTGCCGCTGCTGTTCGTGGTGCATTACCACTTCCCGAAACTCGACGCGCTGATGAACATCCTGATCCTGCTGCCCTTCGCGGTGCCGCCGGTAGTGTCATCGGTGGGGCTGTTGCAGCTCTACGGTTCGGGGCCGTTCGCGATGGTCGGCACGCCGTGGATTCTGATTGGTTGCTACTTCACCATTGCGCTGCCGTTCATGTACCGGGCAATCACCAACAACCTGCAAGCGATCAACCTGCGCGACCTGATGGACGCCGCCCAACTGCTCGGCGCCAGCACCTTTCAAGCGGCATTCCTGGTAGTGCTGCCGAACCTGCGCAAGGGCTTGATGGTGGCGTTGCTGCTGTCGTTCTCGTTCCTGTTCGGGGAGTTCGTATTCGCCAACATCCTCGTCGGCACCCGCTACGAAACCCTGCAGGTCTACCTCAACAACATGCGTAACAGCAGCGGCCACTTCACCAGTGCGCTGGTGATTTCCTATTTCTTCTTTGTGCTGGTTCTGACCTGGGCGGCCAATATCTTGAACAAGGACAAAAGCGAATGAGCTATGTCAGCGTCCAACATCTGCAAAAGAATTACGCGGGTACGACAGTATTCAGCGACATCAACTGCGAGATCCAGAAAGGCGAATTCGTCACCCTGCTCGGCCCGTCCGGTTGCGGTAAATCCACGCTGCTGCGCTGCATCGCCGGCCTGACCTCGGTCGATGGCGGCAAGATCCTGCTGGAGGGTGTCGACCTGGTGCCAATGAGCCCGCAAAAGCGCGGCATCGGCATGGTGTTCCAGAGCTATGCTCTGTTCCCCAACATGACCGTAGAGCAGAACATCGCCTTCGGTTTGCGCATGCAAAAGGTCAACGCCGACGACAGTCACAAACGTGTCGCCGAAGTACTGAAACTGGTGGAGCTGAACGACTTCGCCTCGCGTTATCCGCATCAACTGTCGGGCGGTCAGTGCCAACGTGTCGCCCTCGCCCGCTCCCTGGTCACCCGGCCACGCCTGTTGTTGCTGGATGAACCGTTGTCGGCCCTGGATGCGCGGATTCGCAAGCACCTGCGCGAACAGATCCGACAGATCCAGCGTGAACTGGGCCTGACCACGATCTTCGTCACACACGATCAGGAAGAAGCGCTGACCATGTCTGACCGGATTTTCCTGATGAATCAGGGAAAAATCGTACAAAGTGGCGACGCCGAAACCCTGTACACCGCGCCAGTCGATGTGTTTGCCGCAGGCTTCATCGGCAACTACAACCTGCTGGACGCCGACAGCGCTTCGAAGCTGCTGCAACGGCCGATCAGCCACCGCATCGCGATTCGCCCGGAAGCCATCGAGCTGAGTCTCAACGGCCAACTCGACGCGCAAATCCGCAGCCATAGCCTGCTGGGCAACGTGATTCGCTACCGGGTCGAAGCCCGCGGCGTGGAATTGGTGGTGGATGTGCTCAACCGCTCGGCGGCCGACCTGCATCCCGATGGTCAGCGCCTGGCGCTTTCCATCGATCCGACGGCCCTCTGTGAGGTAGCCTGATGCCTTTGCTGATGTTGAAGAGAGAACTGCACTGATGGCCCTGGCAATTTTTGATCTGGATGAAACCCTGATCCACGGCGACTGCGCCACCCTCTGGAGCGAGCAAATGGGCCGCCTGGGCTGGGTCGACCCTGAGTCGTTCATGCGTCAGAACAACGAACTGATGGACGCCTACAGTCACGGCAAGCTGCGGATGGAGGACTACATGACCTTCAGCCTGGAGCCGATGATCGGCAGGACACCTGAAGAGGTCGACCATCTGGTCGGCCCGTGGGTTGAAGACTTCATCGAGCCGATCATTTTCAGCGACGCCACCAAAGCCATCGCCGCCCACCGCAAGGCCGGTGACCGGATCCTGGTGATCTCGGCGTCCGGCACGCACCTGGTGCGACCGATTGCCGAACGACTGGGTATCGACGAGATTCTCGGCATCGAACTGGAAGTGGCGCACGGGGTGTACAGCGGCCACACCGTCGGCACCCTGACCTACCGCGAAGGCAAGATCACCCGTTTGCTGGAATGGCTGGATGCGGAAGAGGAAAACCTCGAAGGAGCGAGTTTTTATTCTGACTCACGCAACGATTTGCCGTTGTTGCTGAAGGTGGATTTCCCACACGTGGTGAACCCGGATCCGGTGCTGCTTGAGCACGCCGAAAAAGCCGGCTGGCCGATCCATCTCTGGAAGTAACAGATAGCCCCTGTAGGAGCGAGCCTGCTCGCGAAGGCAATGTGTCATTCAACATTTGCGTTGAATGTAAGTCCGCTTTCGCGAGCAGGCTCGCTCCCACAGTTGGTTTGGCGTTGTCAGGTCAGAGTTTCGTCGATCACCAACACCAGTTTCCCCGCCACGGTATTGCTCGCCAACTCGGCAAACGCCGCTTCGGCATCCTTGATCGGGAAGGTTTTGGCCAGTTGCGGGCTCAAACGTCCCTCAGCGAACAGCGGCCAGACGTGCTGGCTCAAGTCACTGAACAAATCCGCCTTGAACTGATCGTCGCGACTGCGCAAGGTCGAACCCAGCAGTTGCACGCGCTTGGCCAGCACCTGCGCCAGGTCCAGCTGCGCCTCACGGCCGCCCATCAAGCCGATCAGCACCCAACGACCATCAGGGGCCAGCAGCTTCAGATTCAACGCGGCGTACTTGCCACCCACCGGGTCGAGGATCACATCGAACGGCCCAAGGTCATTCAAACTGTCCAGGCCGCCCTTGCGCACCACCCCGCCCTGCGCGCCCAGTGCTTCACAGTAAGCCAATCGCTCGGCGGAACCGACGCTGACCCAGCACGGGTTGCCAAACGCCTTGCACAGCTGAATGGCAGCTGAACCAATTCCACTTGCTCCGGCGTGCAGAAGAACTTTCTCACCCGGTTTGAGCGCAGCGAGTTGAAACACATTCAGCCAGACGGTCGCATACACTTCCGGCAACGCTGCCGCCTCGACCAGCGACAAACCTTCGGGAACCGGCAACACGTGCCGTCCGTCGACAACTACCTCTTCGGCCATCCCGCCCCCGGCCAGCAAGGCGAAAACCCGATCGCCGACCTGCCAGGAAGACCCAGCCCCCACCTCGCTGATCACCCCTGAACACTCAAGACCCAGTACGTGACTGGCTCCCGGCGGTGGCGGATAGAGGCCTGCTTTCTGTAATAAATCGGCGCGATTGAGCCCCGCTGCCGCCACTCGGATACGAACTTGTCCTACATCACACGTAGGACTGGGCTCTTCAAGCCACTCCACTTGACCTTCAACGCCTTGCAATGCTTTCACAGTGCCTCCATAGTGAGTCTGGACTGAGCCCGTAGCTGTAGCGCCGGGCTTTCTTGCATTATGCGACCGGCCCTCGTGGATCCGGCGACTTCAAAGACGGCCTAATATGCGTGATCAATTGTCCCCGCGTCGAATCAGCATGAAGCATTTTTTCCCTGGCACCGCCCTAGCCCTTTTCATCGGTATCGGCCTTTTACCGATATCGACCAATACGTTTGCAGCCAATAGCTGGGACAAGCTTCAGCCTGATCGTGACGAAGTAATCGCCAGTCTGAACGTCGTCGAATTGCTCAAGCGTCATCACTACAGCAAGCCGCCGCTCGATGACGCGCGCTCCGTGATCATCTACGACAGCTACCTCAAGCTGCTGGACCCGTCGCGCAGCTATTTCATGGCCAGCGACATTGCGGAATTCGACAAGTGGAAAACCCAGTTTGACGACTTCCTCAAAAGCGGCGACCTGAACGCCGGGTTCACCATCTACAAGCGCTACCTGGACCGCGTCAAGGCGCGTCTGGACTTCGCCCTTGCCGAGTTGAACAAAGGCGTCGACAAGATCGACTTCACCACCAAGGAAACCTTGCTGATCGATCGCAAGGACGCCCCTTGGCTCAAATCCACCGCGGAACTCGACGACCTGTGGCGCAAACGCGTCAAGGACGAAGTGCTGCGGCAGAAGATTGCGGGCAAGGATTCCAAGCAGATTCAGGAAACCCTGACCAAGCGCTACAAGAACCAGTTGGCGCGCCTGGACCAGACCCGTGCGGAAGATATCTTCCAGGCGTACATCAACACCTTCGCCATGTCCTACGACCCGCACACCAACTATCTGTCGCCAGATAACGCGGAGAACTTCGACATCAACATGAGCCTGTCCCTGGAGGGCATCGGCGCCGTGTTGCAGAGCGATAACGACCAAGTGAAAGTCGTACGTCTGGTGCCGGCAGGCCCGGCTGACAAGACCAAGCAGGTTGCCCCGGCCGACAAGATCATCGGCGTTGCCCAAGGCAACAAAGAGATGGTCGACGTGGTCGGCTGGCGCCTGGACGAAGTGGTCAAGCTGATCCGCGGTCCGAAAGGCACCGTGGTGCGCCTGGAAGTGATTCCGGCCAGCAATGCGCCGAACGACCAGACCACCAAGATCGTGCCGATTACCCGCGAAGCGGTGAAGCTTGAAGATCAGGCCGTGAAGAAGTCGGTCCTCAACCTGAAACAGGATGGCAAGGACTACAAGCTCGGCGTCATCGAGATCCCGGCCTTCTACCTCGACTTCAAGGCGTTCCGTGCCGGTGATCCGGACTACAAGAGCACCACGCGTGACGTCAAGAAACTGCTGACCGAGTTGCAGAAAGACAAGGTCGACGGCGTGGTCATCGACTTGCGCAACAACGGCGGCGGCTCCTTGCAGGAGGCCACCGAGCTGACCAGCCTGTTCATCGACAAGGGCCCTACCGTTCTCGTGCGTAACGCCGATGGCCGGGTTGATGTGCTGGAAGATGAAAACCCGGGCGCGTTCTACAAAGGCCCGATGGCGTTGCTGGTCAACCGCCTGTCCGCCTCGGCTTCGGAAATTTTTGCCGGCGCCATGCAGGACTACCACCGTGCGTTGATCATCGGCGGCCAGACCTTCGGCAAAGGCACCGTGCAGACCATTCAGCCGCTGAACCATGGCGAACTGAAACTGACCCTGGCCAAGTTCTACCGGGTTTCCGGCCAGAGCACCCAGCATCAGGGCGTACTGCCGGACATCGATTACCCGTCGATCATCGACACCAAGGAAATCGGCGAGAGCGCCCTGCCTGAAGCCATGCCATGGGACACCATCCATGCGGCGATCAAGCCGGCGGTAGATCCGTTCAAGCCTTACCTGACGCAGCTCAAGTCCGAGCACGATGCGCGCTCGGCCAAGGATGCGGAGTTCGTGTTCATCCGCGACAAACTGGCCCTGGCGCAAAAACTGATGGAAGAAAAAACCGTCAGCCTCAACGAAGCCGACCGTCGGGCGCAGCACACCGACATCGAGGCCAAACAGCTGGTGATGGAAAACATCCGTCGCAAAGCCAAAGGCGAAGAGCCGCTCAAAGAGCTGAAGAAAGAAGACGAAGACGCCATCGCGGCCGAACCGGACAAGACCAAGCCAGAAGACGACGCTTATCTGAGCGAGACTGGTCGGATCCTGCTGGACTACCTCAAACTCAACACCGCGGTTGCCAAGCACTAAGCGGTTACACGCAACATGATGGCAATTTAATGCTGACGCTCCCCGGAGCGTCATCAAACAGTCATCATTCTGTCGTGAAATAAGGGACTGGGAGCACCTCTGACAAGAGGCTGCTCCCAGTCCTTTTTTATCGCCCCGAGATTGCCATGACCACGACAGAACAGCTGAGTGCCTTGAGTTCCATATTGGCTCAAAGCGGCTTGCACAGCCTGTTCCAGCCGATCATTTCCCTCTCCGAGCGACGCATTGTCGGCTATGAAGCCCTCACCCGCGGCCCGTCAAACAGCCCGTTGCACTCCCCCGTCGCATTGTTCTCCGTGGCCAGACAGGCCGGTCGCTTGAACGAGCTGGAAATTGCTTGCCGCGAAAGCGCTTGCCGACGTTTCAACGAACAGCAACTGCCGGGCAAACTGTTCCTCAACGTCTCCCCGGAATCCCTGCTCGAAGCGGCCCACCAACCCGGTCGCACCCTGCAACTGCTGCAGGATTTCGGCATTCCGCCGAGCCAGGTGGTGATCGAACTCACCGAACAAACCCCGACCGACGACTTCCAGTTGCTGCAAAACGCGCTGCATCATTATCGGGCGATGGGATTTTCCATTGCGCTGGATGATCTGGGCGCAGGGTATTCCAGCTTGCGATTGTGGTCGGAGTTGCGCCCGGACTACGTGAAGATCGATCGCCACTTCATCGACGGCATTCACCAGGACGCACTCAAGCGCGAATTTGTTGGTTCGATCCTGCAGATTGCCAAAGCCTCACGAGCGCAGGTGATTGCCGAAGGCATTGAATTGCAGGAAGAGCTCGCGGTACTGACCGAGATGGGCGTTGATCTGGTCCAGGGTTATCTGCTGTGCCGTCCTCAGGAGCATCCGCCCCGGGATGCTCGCACCCTGATGCCCAAACACGACAGCACCGCCGTTGCACTGAATGACGAAGGCAGCGACCTCAGCCCCCTGCTCAACGACCAACCGGCCGTTGCACACGACACACCGACCGCCACCGTGCTCGAAGCGTTCCGTCGCCAGGCCAATCTGAACTCCCTGGCGGTGCTCGACAATCAAGGCCATCCCTGTGGCATTGTTCACCGGCATTCGCTGTCGGACGCGCTGCTGAAGCCGTTTGCTACCGACCTGTTCGCCCGCAAACCGATCAGCCGCTTGATGAACGACGACTTTCTTGCCGTGGAAATGAGCCAGTCGCTGCAACAGGTCAGCCGCCTGATCACCAGCCGCGCGCGCCAACGCATTGAAGAAGACTTCATCATCACCCTCAATGGCAGCTACTTGGGACTGGGTCGGGTCATCGATGTGCTCAAGCTGATTACCGAACTGAAAATCCAGCAGGCCCGCTACGCCAACCCATTGACCCTGCTACCCGGCAACGTGCCGATCCAGCAATGCCTGACACGCTTGCTGCAACAGGAGCGCGAGTCGATCATCTGCTACGTCGACATCGACAGCTTCAAACCCTTCAACGACATCTACGGCTACGGCCGTGGGGATGAAGTCCTGCTCTGTCTGGCGCAATGCCTGAATGACCGTGTCGACCCTTCCCGCGACTTCGTCGGCCATATCGGCGGCGATGATTTCCTGCTGGTGCTCGGCCCGGAAGACTGGCGCAAACGTTTGAACCAGTTGCTGGACGATTTCCATAGCCAATGCCGACGGTTCTACCGCAGCGAACACCTGGAAGCCGGCTGCTTTATCGCGCCGA
Source organism: Pseudomonas sp. GW821-FHT10C09 (assembly GCF_059415465.1). Classification (NCBI taxonomy): domain Bacteria; kingdom Pseudomonadati; phylum Pseudomonadota; class Gammaproteobacteria; order Pseudomonadales; family Pseudomonadaceae; genus Pseudomonas; species Pseudomonas sp. GW821-FHT10C09. The sequence continues at coordinate 8,201 of NZ_JBWKNG010000003.1, read as the reverse complement.
ACCGTCAAGGTGTGCGTCAGGAGTTTCCGTTGTTGTCATTGTCGATCGGCGTGGTGCACTTGCATCCACAGGCCTGTGGACAACTCGATGCGAGCCAGTTGGCGGAGATGGCATCGCAGGCCAAGCACCATGCGAAGAATGTGCAGGGGTATAGCGTGCATGTGATTGATAGTCTGGCGGTGTCTGGGAAAGAGGATGCATTGCTGGAGGGGCAGCGCTGAATTGTCGGACGCCTTCGCGAGCAGGCTCGCTCCCACATTGGATCTGTGTCGTTCACAAATCCCCTGTGGGTTACTGCCCATCACCCCGAGCCGCCAACTCTTTCAGCTTGAGCTCAGCCAACGGATGCCCGGCCTTCGCGGCCATGCCCCACCAGCGCGCTGCTTCAGCCGGATCCGGCGCCTTGCTCGGTGTTCCTGCCAGACTGATCACCCCAACTTGATACGCCGCCTTGCCATCCCCCGCCAACGCCGCCAGGCGCAGCAATCGCACGCCCTCCTCGCGAGCCCCAAGGCCGACGCCGCGAAAGGTCAGAATGTGGCCATAGAAGCTTTGAGCGCCGACATCACCCAGGTTTGCCATGCGGGCGAACTGGCCTTCGAGCCAGCTCCAGCCTCGTGGTTGGCGCACGAACCAGGGCCAGTGAAACAACCGGCGTGCCAGCCAGTAACCGGCCCGGGCCTTGAGTTTTAAAAACACTCAGGCCTCGGCCGATTCGGGGTATTCGTATTCGAAAACGCGCACCACTTCCGAAGCATGCCAGGACGCGGCGGCGACACCGTCGGATGGCCCGGAGAAACGCCCCAGTCGCTCGACACATTCGAAGAAGCCGGTGCGCGGCAGACGGCTGGCGCCCTGGCTGATCACCAGCGAGCTGCGCAGCGGTTGCTCGGCCCTGGCATCCAGCGCGGCCAGATGTTCGAGCGCAGCGGTGAGGGTTTGCATGGCCGGCGTGGGCAATTGCAAACGCTCCAGCAACGCTCGATAGGTCAGCAGATGGCGCTGACGACGTGCCTGATCCAGTTCACCCAGCAACCCGTCCCAATGTTGTCGACTGATGCGTACGCTCACGATTCATCCCTCCACCCTGGCACCGTCAATTCCCAGGCCAGGCTGCGGCGAATCGCAGCGTCGGGTAGACGCTCGCCACTTTCGATCAAGGCCAGATAAGACGGGCTGATGCCTACCGTGCGGGCGAGCGCCTCGATGGCGATGCCCTTCCCTTCGCGCAAACTGCGTAGTTGATCCAGACCTGGAAGAATCTGGTCTGGTGTTGCCGTGCGATGCACTGGCGCGTCTGGCGCCGGTTGCTCGTTGATGCCTGCTGCTTTCAGTAGAGCCTGGTACTGAGCCCACGGTAAAACTGCATACTCGGGCTCGCCTTCGCGTGTGATTATCTGAATATCCATGACTTCCCCGTAGGACAACGACACTTTGCGAGTCGGCGCTTTTCCCTAGAAGTGTAATCCTAACAGCGGCCAAGGTCGCGCGGGGGTATCAATAAATTGGATCCTCAGTCGCCGCGTTTTTTTGAGGGCCCTTGAAGCTGAAGTTTTTCCGGGGTATCGGGCAGGCGCTCAACCACTGCCAACTTCTCCGGCACCTGACGTTTGCGCCAGGCGCGAAAGGCATTGAGTTCGTCGTCGAGGACTTTCATCAGCCAGGCCAGTACGGCGATGTCATCGAGCATGCCGATCACCGGAATGAAATCCGGGATGGCATCCACCGGGCTGAGGAAATACATCAGGCCGGCGACCACCGAGACCAGCGCCTTCGGGCTGACGGCACGGTACTCCCCACGCCAGTAGGCCAGGCACAGCGCCTGCAACAGGCGCAGATCGTCTTTGACCTTGCCCAGGCGATTGCCTTGGCTGGCACCTTTGCTGGCAACGGCGAACAGCAACGTCGGCAAGCGCCCACGCGCGAGCAGGCGCCCGGCGAGGGGCAAGAATCGAGCGAAATTCCAGGGTGCTTTCATCATTCCTCCCACTGAAATGTTATCCACACAAATTGTGGATAACCTTGTGAACAGAGCTGCTTTTCACCGCTGAAAGCCCCGTTTCATAAGGGTCCGGCTCAGATCGGGCGTTTTTTACTCACATAAAAAAACCCAAGATTTCATTGACTTGGCGCGCCGGCGCGGCTAGCACGGGCGTCTTCAATGGCTATGACTCCAGCGTACAGCAACCGTTCGCTTTGTTTACCTGCACCGAACCCCGGATGCAACAACGCCCCGCATAAGCGAGGCGTTGTTGTCAAAGCAGACGTTGATTACTTGGCGGCGTCTTCTTTGGCTGGATCTTTGATCGCCAGCAGTTCCAGGTCGAATACCAGCACCGAGTTGGCTGGAATCGCCGGGCTTGGGCTTTGGGCGCCGTAAGCCAGTTCGCTAGGGATGTACAGCTTGTACTTCTCACCCACGTGCATCAGTTGCAGGCCTTCGACCCAACCCGGAATCACACCGCTGACCGGCAGATCGATCGGGCTGCCGCGCTCGACGGAGCTGTCGAAGACGGTGCCGTTGGTCAGCTTGCCGGTGTAGTGAACAGTCACTACGTCGGTCGGCTTAGGCTGTGGGCCATCGGCTTTCTTTTCCACTTCGTATTGCAAGCCCGAAGCGGTGGTCACTACGCCAGCTTTCTTGGCGTTTTCTTCGAGGAACTTCTTGCCGGCAGCAGCCGACTCTTCGCTCATCTTGGCCATACGCTCTTCCGCACGCTTCTGCAGTGCGGCGAAGGCTTCGACCAGATCCTCGTCTTTGAGCTTCTGCTCTTTCTTGCCGACGGCATCTTCGATGCCCTGGGCTACGGCTTTGGAATCCAGGTCATCCATGCCTTCCTGAGCCAGGCTTTTGCCCATGTTCAGGCCAATGCCGTAGGAAGCTTTTTGCGCCGGAGTTTTCAGCTCTACACTGGTCTGCGAATCACAACCCGCAAGTACCAGGCTAACCAGGGCTACCGCCGCCGCCAACCGATGCTGTTTCATGCTATTTCCTTGTTCATGCGCCTAAAGGGCAATCGAGTAAAGCCGCGAGCTTATCAGGCGGCCACGACCAATGGCTACCGGCATGAGAGCTGGAAACTTCTGATAAGTTCAGGTGTTTTAACGCATTTCAGGATTGGCATCATGAAGCTTCTGTCATCTGGCACCTACAGCAGCTGATCGCGTATCCCCCAGCATCTGGCGTAATGGCCACTTGCCGCACCCCGCCCCCTGAGGCATAAGAGCGCTACAACTCGACAAGGATGTTTATCTTGCGCCTCTTATCTCGCCTGCTGATGCTGGTGGCTGTGCTGTCGGGACTCGGCCTGGCCGTGGTTCTGTATTACGTCGCCAACCCGAAACTGCCCACCTGGTCGCCCGCGCAACAGGTGCATTACCTGGAACAATGGAGCGCCGAAGACCGGCAGGCCTATTACTTCACGCCTCAGGGAACCCAGGTCAAAGGCTTGCGCTATGACTGGTTCAACGCCCTCGAACTGCCCTTCTCGCAGCAACGATTCGCTTCGCCCGAGTATCTCGCCCGCTTTGGTTTCCTGATCGATCCCGGGCAGAAAGCCACGCCAGACAACCCGGGGAATTTACCGGTAGGTTTTGCCCGACACCAAAACCCCGGCAGTCAGGACGAATTTCTCGACATCACCTGCGCCGCTTGCCACACCGGTGAGTTGCGCTTCAACGGTCAGGCGATCCGCATTGACGGCGGCTCGGCGCAGCATGTCCTGCCCTCCAGTGTGCCTACGTTGAAAGGTGGCAGTTTCGGACAAGCGATGGTCGCCAGTCTGACCTCGACTTACCTCAACCCGTGGAAATTCGAACGCTTCGCCCGCAACGTGCTGGGCGAGGACTACGACGCCCGGCACCAACAATTGCGCGAAGACTTCAAAGCGTCCCTCGTTACCTTCGTCAAAGTTGCCTGGAACGATACCCATCGCGGACTCTACCCTACCGAGGAAGGACCGGGCCGGACCGACGCCTTCGGGCGCATTGCCAACGCCACGTTCGGCGATGCGATTTCAGCCGACAACTACCGCGTGGCCAACGCCCCGGTGGATTACCCGCAGTTGTGGGACATGTGGACGTTCGACTGGGTGCAGTGGAACGGTTCGGCGCAACAGCCCATGGCTCGCAACATTGGCGAATCCCTGGGTGTGGGCGCCACACTGAGTTTCTTCGACGCCAACGGCCAACCACTCAAAGGCGACGGACGCTATCCGTCGAGTGTGCGGTTACGCGACTTGCACCAGATCGAAGAAACCCTGCAACGGCTCAAACCACCCGCCTGGCCTGAAGCGTTACTTGGCGCTGTCGACAAGCCGTTGGCAGCCAAAGGTCGCGAGTTGTTCGGCGAAAACTGCGCCGGTTGCCATTTGCCACGCACTGTCGAAAGTGACGGACGCTGGGTGCAACACCTGAAAATGCTGCCGGTGGATTTCATTGGCACCGACCCGGGCGCCGCCAACAACATTGCCGACCATCGCTTCGACCTCTCCGCCTTGCAATGGGACCTGGCGGAACTCAAGCAGCTGGACGTGCACTTGCAGCCAACACCCACTGAACCGTTGGACTTGAGCCGCCTATCATCGGCCAAGGGTCTGGCCTACATCACTGCTTTCGTCGGAAACCGCGCCTACGTTGACGCGAACATTCCTGCCGCTGAACAACCCGCCATGAACGGCTTCGGCCTGCCGATTGGCGTACGCGAGTTGCGCGCCTATAAGGCACGGCCACTGGCAGGCATCTGGGCCACGGCGCCGTTTCTGCACAACGGTTCGGTACCGAGCATTTACCAACTGCTCTCGCCCCAAGATGAACGCGCAACGACCTTTTATAAAGGTACGTTCGAGTACGACCCACAACATCTTGGTTATCGTACCGAGGCCTTCACCAATGGCTTCGTATTCGACACGCGCATCACCGGCAATCACAACAGCGGCCACGAGTTCCGTGCCGGCCAGCGCGGCAACGGCGTGATTGGCCGCTTGCTGCAACCGCAGGAGCGCTGGGCGCTGCTGGAATACCTGAAGGTGTTGGGCGGCCCGTTGGAGGCGCAATTGCCATGAGCAGACTCTGGATGCGCTTTGGCGCTTTTCTCGGCAAGACCCTTCTGTGGTTGCTCGGCCTTGGTGTGCTCGGTTATGCGCTGGCCATGGCGTGGTTCGCCTGGCAGCACAGCGGACCCGTTTCAGCGCAAGAAGTGATACCGGATGGCGAAGCCGCCATGGCTCAGGACATCATTCAAACCGCGGTGCGTATCGTCGATCAACACCGTGAAAGCACCCGCTACCTGCGCGATGCGCATGCCAAGGCCCACGGCTGCGTGAAAGCCGAGGTTCAAGTGCTGCCGGATCTGACCACGGAACTGCGCCAAGGCGTATTCAGCGAACCTGGCAAAACCTGGCAAGCGACGATGCGCCTGTCCAATGGCAACGCGTATCCACAGTTCGACAGCATTCGAGATGCCCGAGGCATGGCGATCAAACTGCAGGATGTGCCCGGCAAACAATTGCTCGCCGATCAACAGCCTCGTGGCGAACAGGACTTTGTGATGTTCAGCCACCCGAACTTCTTCGTCAGCGATGTCGCTGAGTACCGTCAGAATGTGGCGGCCCAAGCTGACGGCAAAAAGCTGATGGCGTTTTTTCCTGGCTGGGACCCGCGGACCTGGCAGGTTCGGCACCTGTTTATCGCCTTGGCAACCTTGTCGCCCGCCCCGGAAAGTCCGACGCAGACGACTTACTTTTCGGTTTCGCCCTACAAGTTTGGTGAAGCCAATGCCAAATTCCGTGTGATGCCGGACCCGGATAGCTGCCCGGCCTACACCCTGCCCGCGCAGAACAAGAAGTTGCCAAACTTCCTGCGCAATGCGCTGAACCAGCAATTGTCGACGGACCGAGTGCCGGCCTGCTTCGTCCTGCAGATTCAGCGTCAGGACCCAAGCCACTACATGCCCATTGAAGACACCAGTATCGAATGGAGTGAAAACGCGGCGCCGTTCGAGACCGTGGCGCGCATCAAAGTACCCGCGCAAGATTTCGACACGCCGGCATTGAATATCCAATGCGACAACCTGTCGTTCAATCCATGGTTTGGTCTGGAGGCTCATCGGCCGATTGGCGGCATCAATCGACTTCGCAAAGCGGTGTATGAAGCCGTAAGCGACTACCGACACAGTCGGAACGATGAGACATCACTGCACTAACCCGAAATTGACGATGACACCCGCCCCTTCGGCCAGACACTGCTGGGGTAAAGAACACTCAAGTTCCCGGCTGCCGCTACTAGATCGATGAACACCTGCGGAGGCATTTTATTGCTCAGTATTTTTTGCTCAATGTCTTGATAATCATTACTTTGGGGATCCAGCTGCGCCATCAGCTGCACCACCTTTTCCGAATCCGGCCTGGCAAAACGCAAGACTGCCCCATCCGGTGCACAAAAAAACAAGCGATGATGAGGCGCAACGTTTACCCGCCCCAGGCCGACTCGCAGGTCTTCGATAGAAAAGAAATTTTTATATTTCTCGACTTGCGTAGAGGGTAATCGGTGATTGGAGATCGGGCTCATCGAATGGTAGAAACCATGAACACGAAATTCTGCCGGGAGTCGAAAATTTCCATGGAGGTCCTTGGGAAAGAGTACCTGCCTGTCGAATGTGGCGTAATCGCTTCGCACCGAAGCGGTAACGACAAAGATGTTCTGTGTTTTATGCTTGAGAACGATGCCGACATGCTGCTGCGCGGGCGATAGTGCCAGCATTTGCATATGAAGATAGCCCGCCACTTCGCCAGCATTCCCGAGAGCCGGACCGCAGACTGGCATCAGCTCTATCGGTGGGGTCTGCTGTAGGATGTCCTTGCGCCAGCTCGCTCTTAGGTGCCCTCTTTGCCTCCAAAGACTCCCGGGGACCACGGTGGTCACTACACCTGCTGCCACCGCCAACAAAATCAGAATGCTGCTGGGCATTGCACCTGATTCATAAAGGCTCTCGAACGTTTGAACGTCGCCATTGGGCTTTCGTCCAAACCGCGGTGACAACTCCTGCTCGAACTCTGAATCCATTGAGGAGTAAGAGATGAGTGCGCCATCACTGACCGACAGATAACCCCTGGAAAATTGTCGGCGCCAGGTCATCACTTCAAACAGGTCGGCAACCGAAAAGAACAGCTGTCGCTGGCCCCACTCTACGGGGCTTTCTTCGATGCCTTTGATTTTTCCAACATGGGAAAACACGCGGGCCTCGAGCGTATACCCGCTTGGAACGCCCCATTCACCCTCTAAACTCTTCGTTACGACTAACGGGAAATTTGGGGATTTCTGCACATCCGCACTTTCATCGGCAGACGTCGCCGCTATGGCACAAAAAAACCACCCCTCCTGGTTTTTGAGGATAAACCCGGTGAATTCAGTACCACGGTAGCTTTTGAATGACTTATGCAAAAAGACTGCGGCGTCATCACAGGTCATAAAACCCGGATTCAGCGCAAGGGGCGGACGGGGATCCGCATCGGTAAAGGGCGATGAAACAACAACTTCGGAAGGAATGGAACTCATGCTTGCTTTCTCGGTAGGCACTCCATGACGGTCATGGAAACGATTGCCTATTGTCCGAAAGCAGCGTGCCCGCCAGGCACTACATAGATATATACAGCGCCAGCCGCGCGGAATTACCAAATCCCAGACAGCAAAAAGCCCGCGTTAAGCGGGCTTTCTGTGTGGTACCTGGCGTTCAGCGTTCCAGGTTACCGAATATGGCGCAGCGGACGGGACTCGAACCCGCGACCCCCGGCGTGACAGGCCGGTATTCTAACCGACTGAACTACCGCTGCGCGTAGCGTTGAAAGTGGTGGGTGATGACGGGATCGAACCGCCGACATTCTGCTTGTAAGGCAGACGCTCTCCCAGCTGAGCTAATCACCCTTTACCTTCGTTGCGGGGCACATTATGCCACAGGTTTTTATAAAGTGTTGATTTAATTGAATATTTTTTCAAATAAATCTAAAAACCGGTGAAACGATGCAACCTGCAGGAACAACGGACAATCTACAGACAGAAAAAAACCCGCGTTAGCGGGCTTTTCCGTGGTGACCTGGCGTTCAGCGTTCCAGGTTACCGAATATGGCGCAGCGGACGGGACTCGAACCCGCGACCCCCGGCGTGACAGGCCGGTATTCTAACCGACTGAACTACCGCTGCGCGTA
>NZ_JBWKNG010000002.1:320409-335423 GCF_059415465.1 Pseudomonas sp. GW821-FHT10C09 | reverse complement strand
CCAAGGACGGTGAAGATCTCAAAGACCCGGTTTCCAGTGGACCGTAAGGCTGCTCCGCTTAAGTGAACAGCATTACGATCTGATCGGGGCTTTTTTATGGGCGATGGTTAGTCGTTTTCCATCCCTACGCGACAACGCAAAATCTCCTACAGCACTTACAGCCGTATCCGCATTGATGCCAGCTCAAAGCACCTCTAAGCTCCATTGCAGGTGCCTAAGAAACGCCCAACGTAGAAGCTTCGCCAATCACACAGACGCACAATTCACCTTTGGGTGATTTGTTGCTCGAATGTGATGGCTTTGTTCGTTGGGATTTCTTAAGCCCACTCTACGCTGGGGTCAGGCCCTCCAAAATCTAAACGTAGAGGTCATGGATATGTCCGATCCTTTTTCTGTAACAGTCTTCTCTCGTCACAACCTCGCTCTACATGCCCTTCTACTCGAAGACCAGACCTGGTTTTGCGCTCGCGATATCGGTCGCTTGATGGGTATCCATCTGAGCGAGCGCATGGTCAATAAACTCGACAAAGATCAGCGTCGCGTTTTGTGGATTGAGTATTTCCGGCAGCCCGAAAAACAACTGATGCTCAGCGAATCCGGCGTGTACGCGCTACTGGTGTATCACTACGTCCCAGGGAATCGATTGTTGCGTGAGTGGTTGACTCATCAGGTGGTGCCGGCCTTGCGCGACGCAGAACATTCGGGACATTCAGATCGCCCGATGCTGAGTTTGTTGGATTGGCCGGAAATGTCGTTGAGCTTGCTGCACTGGCAGGATGAAGGTTGGATTCGGCTTCGGGATATGCCCTACCTGTTAAACGATCAGACCCAACGGCGGGCTACGGTGGCGAAGCCTTGGTGGAGGAAGGTGGCGCAGGTGTTCCAGCCTTCGAAGCACTCGATGGGTTAGAGATGTGTTTGTAGGATTACGCGAGATCCGTCGCTATTTTCTGTAGGAATTTTCGTAGACAGCCGTAATGGCCACTCAGTATCGTCCGAGGGTTTTCAGCCCTCGGCGATCTTATGGACACGGAAAAGAGCAACAGCGATTGGACTGACATTGAGATTCAGGCTGCGGTAGACGCCTATCTCAGCATGTTGTCCCGCGAACAGAGTGGTCAGAAAGTCGTTAAGACTGAGGAGAATCGCATCCTGCGCGAGGGAGCCTTAGCCGGTAGGACCAAAGGGTCGGTTGAGTTTCGAATGCAGAACATCTCTACCGTGCTGGTGGAGCTGGGTCGAGCTCGCATTGCGGGATACAAACCCGCAAAGAATGTCGGCGCGAATGTGGCGCGAAGCATCCGAGAAGCACTCAACGCTCCAAGTACTTTGACGCCTGAGGATTTTTCCCCGACGGCGGATGAAGAAACACTGGAGAAACGAGCTGCCAAACTTGAGAAGCAGCCGATTAAAGGCGTGCCAACGGGGATTGAGCGCCCCGAGCAAACTCAGTCCAGCGGCAAATCTTTTGTTCGCGATCCCGAGGTGAGAGCTTGGGTTCGCCAACAAGCTAACGGTAGATGCGAAGGCTGCGGCGAGCCCGCTCCGTTTGAAAAGGATGGCAAGCCGTTTCTTGAGGTTCATCACGTTAAGCATTTGGCGCAGGAAGGTTCGGATCGTCCGAGCAATGCTGTAGCGCTGTGCCCGAACTGTCATCGACGTTGTCACCATTCGAGTGACAGGGATGAGTTCACAGCCTCACTGTTTCAGAAGGTGGAACGGCTGAAGCTTGAGTGATTGAGCCTGTAAAACTTCATCGGCACATGTGCACGAAAACGGCGAGTCGTAAGAATTGCGCTGCCCTCCCGATAAAAAGAGAAAACGCTTAGGGTCATCAAGGACTCGTCCTACAGCCACGATCAGCCACCTTCGTTAACGTCGCGCAGCCCCTTTTCCGGGGATGCCGATGGATGAACGAAAGGATGATCAGTGGCTGGCAACAAGGACATTCCGCGGATTAAGAATCCGCCCTCCGGTGATGGGCATCACGTCACTCACCGCTTCATGACCGCCACCGAATTGGCCGAGCGAGACGCCAGACAAAAAGCCTACGAGGCCATGCTGGGCAGGCAAGACGCCTTCGAGCGCAGCCGTCAGGTCATAGCGGAAAAGCAAAGGCCGGCTCAAGTCGGATGTGTCTTTGCCAAGTCCTGCAACCTGCCGGACGCCATCATCGATTACTCGAATCCTTCGGGTGTGGTGCCGACCGACAGCCTCAAGAATTACGGCGAAATTGCCTGGCTCGGTGCTCGTGATGCAGACGATGCCGGGCTGCTGAATCTCGAAACCTTCAGCGGCAGTACCGTTTCGCTCGGCATTGGCCGTCTTGCGCTTAGCGTTCCGACTCTCGTTGCTCCAGCATTGTCGCTTGGTGCTGCGGGAGCCGCAGTGCTGGCGGGTGTCGTCGCCTTGTTCTGGACGCCGAGCCTCGGTGATAGCGCGCTCTATACCGAAGACCAACTGCGTGCGCTGAAACAGGCCAGAACCCGCGTTCGGTTGCAGGTCGAACAACAGGCTGATGGCAGTCTCAAGGGCTACGGGTTCTATACCGGCAAGAATCGCGATTGGGAAATGGTCGATGTCGTGCAGTTCACACTGCGCGGCAGCCAGCAGGTGGCAGATCTCGGGGAGGGTGTTGAGCTGATCTGGACGCCAGCAGTGGATGGTTCGGACATCCTCGGCATTCCAGCGCTGGAGGCTGCACCGCAGGCGCCGCATATTTGGGTGTATCCGCCGACGCCGGCGGCGGCCAGCATCATTGTGAATCCGATGTATCCGCCTGAGTACAAGGATTTCATTCTGGTGTTCCCGGCGGGATCGGGAGTAAGACCGGTTTATATTGTGGTGAGTGCTAGGGGCAAAGGCACAGCCGAAGCGGGCCACACCTATCACCCAGCCCCCGAAACCGCAGACATTACTGCATTTCCTGGATTGAGAAGAACAAAGAAGAAAACCCCATACGCGGGAGGACTTCGGGATCGCTGGACTGATGCGAAGGGTAGAACAATTTACGAGTGGGATTTTTTACATGGTGAACTCGAAGCCTATCGTTCAAGTGATGGCAGCCACTTAGGTTCTTTCGACTATCAGACTGGCGATCAGCTGGACCCACCGAAGAAAAATCGAAGCATCAAAAAATATCTATGAGGACGTTATGGGACTGAAAATCAGGCTGGAATGGTATGACAAACGGACCGAGATGGGCGAAGGGGAGGAGTTATCGAAAGACTTTGGCGATGATGGTTCTGTTATCGAAGCACTAGGCATACCCATTGAAAACAACGTGAACAATGGCGGTTTCAACGTATCTCCCGACTGGGTCAGTACTCTTCAGCCCCATTTCCACCATACCATTCAGTTGCTCTCCTATGACTACCAAGTTGCGTTCGTCTATCGAGACAAGTGGCAATCGAAGTGATAGATGGACTGAAAAATTCAACACAAAAAAACCGACTATCCTCCTGATCGGGTTTTGTTTACTCGTTTCTTCACATAGTGCGACACGCGACTCGTCAGCTCATGTTTGCGGGATCCCGGACTACTACGAAGACCAACAAGGGCAAGCGGCCTCGCACAGCTAGTGGTCGTTTCGAGAGAATGCGGTGATGTTACGAATCGCGAGTGATCTCGCCCACAAGGAAATCTGCGGCAGGATCTGCTCCCGGTGCTGGATCATCGGACCGTCACCAACTGTCGTCAAACCCATCAATGATGTCTTCGGGAGTCTTTGTAAAATCCGCAGACATTCGAATTTTGCCCTTCAATCGTCCAGGTTTACGCGCCTGAGACATTTCGACATGAGGTAGCAGATTTAGATAAGGTTTCCCGTCCTTGACGATAACAACCGTATCGCCACGCCAGGCACGCTCAGCGAGTTGAAAGAGTTGGGACTGTGCTTCGTGCATATTTACTTGTAGCCGATCAGTCATATGGCACCTCCATAGATTTAGCCACGCTAGCTGAAGCCTGAGAATTTCGATAGCCGTGGCGATCCTGCTTTCCGTTGAAGGTTATGAACGATAATGCGTGGCGCCCTTGGGTTTTTCGGGAGCAAGCTTCAGTTCTACAGAGGATGGTGTGTTTTCGCAGATTGTGCGGTGTGCTGAAAACAGTCAGTGCAACCCGCCCCGGCTCCCGCTATTAATACCCTTCCCCACTCAAGGATCCGAGCCCGGCCATGAAATTCGACCTCGCCTACTGCCTCAGCCTCGACGACAAGCTGTCGATCTATGACGTGCGCGATCTGAACTTCGACGAAACCATGGAGTTCGACTCCGCCAAAGAGCACTTCCAATGCCCCAACGATAAATGCAGGGCGGTGTTCGATACAGCCAACGTGCTGACAACCTTCAACGCCAAAAACGTGAATTACATCCGCACCCCACACTTCAAAAACACCCCCAGCACCCAGCATGTGGCGGCCTGTCCTTATGTCAGCCTCAAGGCGACGGCAACCGGTGTGGACGCGGACGGTGCGGAAACAGATGACAGTCGCGAGGAGCATTTCCCGTCGGAATTATTACTGACTCGACGTCAGTATATGCGTCAGCCGTCGAACCCAGCGGGCGCGGCGGATGAGGTCCAGGACATCCCGAAAACCGTTTCGGCGGACAGTCACTCAGAGCACCCGACCCGCGAAACAGCGCCGGACAAAACCAGTGTCTTCGCCCACCCGGTAGAGTGTTTTGTGTCGAACTTCGAGGACAAGGAGCTGCTAAAGCGCATGCCGCTGAAAATTGGCGAGCACACGGCGCCGTACGGCTCGTTCTTCAAGAAGATCGAATACCTGACGGACAACAAGGGGCTGATTTACTGGGGCAAGATCAAGGAGATCAAGGATTACACCCAGAGCTTTCGCATCGATTTCGAACAGAAGGTCTGGTTCAAGCAGGCGGATGAGGGGAAGAAGAAGCCTTATTCGGTCAATGTTTACTTGAGCAAGAAGCTGATCGACAACTACCGCAAGCGCAAAGCGTTTCTGGAAGAGATCAAGCACGCCATCGAGAGCACGAAGGATTTGTATTGCTTCTTTTATGGCGTGACGCCGGAGTTGAAGCAGGTGCCGAGCAAGAAAAACCCCGAGCAGACGTTCGGGGTGTTCAGTGCGAATATTGAGAACCTGGATCACTTCATTATTCGGGAAGCGCCGGGGTTGGCGGATAAGTAATTCAGCGTCAGGGCAACTTCAATGCTACGTGACCGGGGTGTTGTTTGACCAGGTTGTACGGCAGGACGCTCCATTCCACGCTTCGACACATGGCTTCGTTGTGAGCAAAGGAAGGCAGCAACTTGATGCCTTGGTCGGTGAAGTACCAGGAGGGGAAGATCCACGACTGTTCTTCACCGTAGACGCAGCCATCATTGCGTTCAGTCGTGGTGGTGACTTCCTCGGGATAGAGCGAACGCAATTGACCTACCAGCCACGGTGCCAGTTCTTTGGTGCGGTATTCGGAATAGGCGCGATAAGCATCATTGGATGCCTTGTCGTCGAGCTGGCTTAGTTCGTAGTGCTGCGGTTCGCCCAGTCCTATCCAAAGCACATCTTCCAGCGCCAGGGTCTTGCCGGTCTTGGTATCGAGATTGAACGGCATGTCCCTCTCATCCGAGTAAGACCCACCACAGTTGTCCTCAGCCATGATGTTCACGCTAATCACCGAGGGTGACATCCATAACGGATCGGCCGTTTGGCTGTAGACGTACGTGCCGGGCTGGGTGAGGCAGTCGTGAAAGCTGACGACTTGCTGCCACAATCGCCCCATCAACTGCTGATTGATGCGTTGCCGTTCTTCGGCGGTGTAACCCGAAACCACTTCAAACAACGACATCCCGGATTGCGGTTCGCTCCACCATTGCAGCGTGTAGCCCATGAAGGTTTCGGTTTTGCCTTGTTTGAGTTTCATACCTTGCAGGCGCAGGTATTCATAAGGCGCCACGTCATGGAGCGTAGCGAGAAAAGGCAAAGTACCAACAGGAACAGGTGGTAGTTTGGCTCGCAGCAGTTCTATCTTCAGGAGTTTACCTTGGGGGCTGGTCCATTCCCCGGACAAGCCGTTGGGGGTGGGCTGAAGACGAATGTTCGGGCGCGGTTCACCTTCGTTATCGCGGTAGTTGCCCTCCTCAAACCTCAGCGCCTCACCGTCCTTTGCGCCACTGATTATTAAATCCTTGCGGTACTTCTGGTAGAAGTAACGCCCGCTCAAGTTCTTGCCATTATCGAAGTTCACCTCCAACACAATCGGCGAATTGCCTAACGTTCCGGTGTAGACCTGCTTGCCACTGTCGGCGCCCAGCGCAGTAGAAACAGTTGAGCACACCAGCACGACAACGCCGGTCAAACGACACAATCCTTTGAACATCAAAATCATCCTTGGGTAGATGTTTCCGTATAGAGCCTAGGGTAGTTGCAGTGCTACGCCGCCGGGGTGCTGTTTGACGAGGCTGTAGGGCAGAACGCTCCAGCCTATGTTTCGGCACACGGCAGCCACGTGAGGGAAGGAAGGCTCTAACCGGATACCTTTTTCGGTGAAGTACCAATCTGGATAGTGCCAAGGGTAATCATCGTTGTAGCCGCAGTCGTTCTCCCCCTCTGGCGTTGTCGTCATTTCCTTGGGATAGAGCTTAAGCAATTGCGCTACTAGCCAAGGCGCCAACTCCTTGGAACGGTAGTCGAAATAGGCATCGGAAGACTCGGATGAAGGTTCATCGTAGTCGTAGGATTGCTCGAAATGCAGTGGCTTGCCCTGCCCCACCCACAGCACGTCATCAAGCGTCAGGGCTTTGCCGGTGCGGGTATCAAGATTGAGCGCCTCGTTGTACTGATCCGGGTAAGCGCCACCGCAGTAGTACTCGAATGAGAGCGTCGTGCTCATCACGGAGGGCGTCATCCACGACGGCTGCATCGTCTGATTGTAATAGCTCTCACGGCCATCGACGTAGCACCCGAAATGCCCCTCCACACCCTGCCACAACCGCGCCATCAACTGCTGATTGATGCGCTGTCGCGCCTCAGCGGTGTAACCCGACACCACTTCAAACCCTTCTGTTTTAGTCTGTGGCTCGCTCCACCATTGCAGCGTGTAACCCATGAAGGTTTCGGTCCGTCCTTGTTTGAGTTTCAGGCCTTGCAGACGTAGGAATACGTACGGCGCCTTATCATGGAGTCTGACGAGGTAGGGCAACGAATCGGCGGACACCGGCAGGAGTTTGGCTTGCAGCAACTCGACCTTGAGGACTTTGCCTTGGGAGCTGGTCCATTCGCCGGACCAACCGTCGGGCTTGGGATGCAAGCGAAATTGCGGGAGAGGCTTACCCTCTTCGTCAGGCGAGTTACCCTCGTCGAGTAACAGGGTTTCACCTTCTTTTTTGCCGGTGAGCACTAGATCACCGCGGTACTTTTGGTAGAAGTAGCGGCCCTCACCGCCGTTGGCGTTCACCTCCAGCACAATCGGCGTTTTGCCCACGGTTCCGGTGTAGACCCGAGTACCGTTTTCAGCCCACAGCGCGGTAGAAAATGTTGTGCACACCAGCACGACAACGCCGGTCAGACGAAACAGTCCTTTGAACATCACATCATCCTTGAATGAAACGAGCGTCGGCTCGCGGTAAAGAGCCGCGGATTATGGCGAAGCATCGTTCGAGAATCGATGAAAAGCTACACGCCGATAACATTCAACTCAGGCACATGCTGATCATCACCAGCATCAGCAAACCGATATACACCTGCGCATGGGTTCTATCCGCTATCCGCCCGATCCACGGTGTGGCCAATCGAATCCCCAGCAACGATCCCATCGTCAACACCGCAAACGCCAGCAGATCCACATACCCGATAAACCACGATCCCAAGTCAAACTCGCTGACCCCCGCCATGGCCATGTAAGTCACCGTCCCGGCCACCGCGACCGGCAGGCTCAACGGATTGGCCATGGATGTCGCCTGACTCATGCTCAACCCACAGCGTCGCAACAACGGCACGGTCATGACACTGCCGCCCACTCCGAGAAACGTCGCGATGGCGCCAATGCCTAAACCACCGCCGGACACTTCTGCCCTGCCCAATCGTCGTGGGATTGAGTTATCGGTGCGTGTAAGAAATCCGCGTCTAACCAAGCAATCCACAATAGTCACGCCCAAGTACGCGATGAACGCATAACGAATCACCTCGCCACTGACCCACATCGCGGCGACCGCGCCAACCACCGCGCCCAAACCAATGAACCCGCCTAATGGCCACAGATAATGGCGAATGAGGTTACCGGCGCGCCGGTGTTTGCCTGTGGCGATTAGTGCGTTGACGATCATCACGCAGGTCGACGTCGCCACGGCAATGTGCATCGCCGATTGGCCTACGGGTTCGTCGGCGCCATGGCTGGCGGTGAGCAGGCGGTAGAGCAATGGCACGACGACGAAGCCGCCGCCGAAGCCGAACAGCACCGCCGTGATGCCGGTCATGCAGCCGAAGAGTGTTAGCAGGAGATAGAACATGGCGCGTCGTCCGTTGGTTGGGAGCGGTCGACGATAGAGCGATGCGCCTTGGCCTGCTTCAGCAAGTCAGCCAATAATGTTCGCGTTTACGCCAACTGCTGGAAGCCGCTCGATGCGCAATGTTTCGATTGATCTATTGGATGACACGCCTCGCTCGGTGGTGGCGATCGGCACGGATTATTCCCACGGCCATGTGCTGCCTCGTCATACACACCGGCGGGGGCAGTTGTTGTATGGCGCCACCGGGGTGATGCAGGTCAGCACCCATGACGGCAATTGGGTCGTGCCGCCACAGCGGGCGGTATGGATTCCGCCGGGCGTGGCGCATGAGGTGCTGATGCTCGGGGTGAGTACACGCAGTGTGTATATCGAACCGGCGGCGGTTGATCTGGGAAATCGCTGCCAGGTGATCAGTGTGTCGCCGTTGATGCGGCATTTATTGATGGAGGCGGTGGAGATCCCGCTGACGTATGACGAGGCCGGGCGTGACGGAGCACTGATCGGCTTGCTGCTCCACGAACTGGCGCGCAGCGCTCACCTGCCGTTGCACATTCCCCTGCCCGTCGATGAGCGATTGCTGGGGTTGTGTCAGGCGTTTCTGCGGCAGCCGAATGTTCACCAGTCGCCGCAGCAATGGGCCGATCAATTGCACATCAGCCTGCGGACGTTTAATCGATTGTTTCGACAACAGACCGACCTGAGTTTCAGCCAATGGCGGCAGCGAGCCTGCGTGGTATTGGCCCTGGCGCGGTTGGCCTCGGGGACGGCGGTCACGCGCATCGCGCTGGATTTCGGTTATGACAGCCCGGCCGCGTTCTCGACCATGTTTCGTCGCGTACTGGGGCAGCCACCGTCCGTCTGGATGGAACCCTCGAAATAGCACAAATCAAAAAATGAGTTTGATCCGGGCGCAAAACAACTGTACAAAAACACAGTACATTTTAAATCAGCACTCTCGAGCCCGGAGAACACCATGGCCTCTCATGCGATGAAAATCACCCTGGAACGTATCGCCCTCTTCCAATTCACCCCGGCCCACTGCGCCCAGGCCCGAGCGATGCTGGGTTGGAGTGTTAATGAGCTGGCTCGGGAATCCTCAGTTTCGGTAGAGGCCATCGAGCGGTTTGAGGCCAGACGCGATGTGCTGGACGTTACCCGGCTGGCGTTGGCGTATTGCTTTGAGGCGCAGGGGTTGGTGTTTTTCCCAGGGTTTGCGCCGGGTCGAGGGATGAATGTGAAAGGGTCTACGCCGAACCCGGTCGGGCGGGCGGATTATGCGATGGTTGAGTAAGAGAATCATCGATTGACGATTATCCCCATATAGGCATATTTTTGCATGAGTACAAGGAAGTCACTCCTGTGGGTTTGCAGCAGTACAAAAGATCTCAAGCAAATGCCCGCAGATGTACAAGACGTTTTTGGTCACGCTCTAGATTTGGCGGAACGCGGCTTAAAGCATCCCGAAGTAAAGCCTCTGAAGGGCTTTGGAGGTGCTGGTGTACTTGAGGTGGTCGAGGACTTCGATACGAACACTTACCGTGCCGTTTATACCGTTCGCTTTGATAACGCAGTTTATGTTTTGCACTGCTTTCAGAAAAAATCGACTTCAGGCGTCAAAACCGCACAGCGCGATATCGAGTTGATCAGAATCCGACTCCAAGCAGCACAGGAACATTGCAAAAGGATCTAAAACATGATTGAAATCGAAGAAAGCAGTGGGAACGTCTATGAAGACCTAGGGACGCCCAATGCCAATGAAATGCGAGTCAAATCTCAGCTAGCTGCAAAAATCGGCGAGATCATCAAGGCTCGTCATTTAACTCAAGTTCAGGCTTCACAAATTTTGGGCCTATCGCAACCCAAGCTTTCTGAGATGTTGCGCGGTAAGTTTCGCGGTATCAGTGAGGCCAAGATGATGGAATGTCTTTCCCTGCTAGGACGTGATGTGCAAATCGTTATTAAATCGGCCCCCCGTTCGAGAAAAGAGGGCCGGATTGAAGTGATTTTCGCCTGAGTGGTGTAAGCCCGTTGTTATGCGTTCTGCGCTGTGACCTGATCGCGTTCACTTTCCGTCCCGAACCACCACGCACTCCCCCGCTGCGGATACTTCACGTTAAACGCCTCGCCCATTTGCGGCGTGGTGATGGACACATTGCGCTCCCAGGCCAGTGCCAAAATCCGGTCAAAGGGCTCGAACCAGGCGTGCATCGACAGATCGAAAGTGCCGTTGTGGATCGGCAGTAACCAGCGTCCTTTGAGGTCGATGTGCGCTTGCAGGGTTTGCTCTGGCTGCATGTGCACGTGCGGCCACTCGACGTTGTAGGCGCCGGTTTCCATCAGTGTCAGGTCGAACGGGCCGTGCTGTTCGCCGATGCGTTTGAAGCCTTCGAAGTAGCCGCTGTCGCCGCTGAAGAAGATCCGCGTGTCGCCGTCGATCATCACCCACGAAGCCCAGAGCGTGCTGTTGCCATCAAACAAACCACGGCCGGAAAAGTGTTGCGACGGGGTGGCGATGAACTGGATGCCGTCCACTTCGGTGCCCTGCCACCAATCGAGTTGGCGCACTTTGCTGGCGTCCACGCCCCACTTGATCAGCGTGTCGCCGACGCCTAGCGGGGTGAGGAAGTAGTTGGCCTTGTCCGCCAGTTTGAGCACCGCGTGATAGTCGAGGTGGTCGTAGTGGTCGTGGGACAGGATCACCGCTTCAATCGGTGGCAATTCTTCCAGGCTGATCGGTGGCTGGTGGAAACGCTTGGGGCCAGCCCATTGCACGGGTGAAGCGCGCTCGGCGAAGACCGGGTCGGTGATCCAGAATTTGTCCCGCAGTTTCAGCAGTACGGTGGAGTGGCCGAGGCGGTAGACGCTGTGGTTGGGTGCTGCGATCAACGCCGCCTGGGTCAGGGTTTGCACCGGCACCGGGGCCGCCGGGCGGGTGTTGCGCGGTTTGTGGAAGATCATATTCCACATGATGCGCAGCATTTTGCGAACGCCTTCGCGTTGCACGGGTGCATGGTTTCGAAAGAGTCCTTCTGCCTGACGGGAAGCTTCAGGCGTAGGGGCGTTATCCGCAGGGGAAGTAGAAGTGGCCATGACTGAGTGACTCCAGAAAAACCGCAAGATTGCAGTTCTTCACGGTGGGACGATAAATGGCCAAAGCACGCACGCATCAGCCGGACGATCTATTTTTCGCTGGGCAGGATTAACGAAACGTTACACTGCACAGTGTAGTTTCTAGGTTGCATCAAAGCTGATGACAAGTAAACTACCGAGTGTAACTTTCCTTTGCCTCCTGCCGAAGCGTACTTATGACAGCTCCACAGCGCCTCACCGACCGAAAACGCGCAGCCATTATCCAGGCGGCGATTGTCGAATTCCGTGCCAACGGTTTCGACATCACCAGCATGGACAAGATTGCCGCCACTGCCGGCGTGTCGAAGCGCACGGTGTACAACCACTTCCCGAGCAAAGAAGAGTTGTTTGCCGAAATCCTCAATCAATTGTGGACGCGGGTGCTGTCCGAACAGGAAACGGCCTACCGCCCTGACCAGCCCTTGCGCGACCAGATGCGCGTGATGTTGCAGGCGAAAATGCACATGCTCGGCGATGAGAATTTTCTCGACCTGGCACGGGTGGCCATCGCCGCCACGATCCATTCGCCGGAACGCGCGCAGAACATGGTCGCCAGAATGGGCGAGCGTGAAGAAGACCTGACCGTGTGGATTCGCACAGCGCAGGCCAATGGTCGATTGAAACCGGTCGACCCCGCGTTTGCCGCCCAACAGATTCAGGGAATGCTCAAGTCATTTGCGTTCTGGCCGCAGATTTCCATGGGGTTGCCGGGGCTGTCACCGGAGATGCAGACCACCGTGGTGGAGTCGGCGCTGGACATGTTCCTGGCCTGTTATCAGGTCTGCGAAAAATGACACGGTTCCACCCTTCCCCTGCAGGGCTCGGTGCTAAATAAATCTGCGCTATGTGTTTCAGAATGAAACTGGCGCGGGGGCTATAGTGAGCGTCAGTCCCAGCGCCATGCAGAGAGCATCATGACCACCCCAACCACTGATACAAAACCCGTCGTCGATCATTTGCGCTTCCACCGCCCTCACGCGCACCTCGCGCCAACCTTCGGCAACGACAAATTTGCCCTGCGTGCGGAAGCCTTTGCGCGGTTCTTTGGCACGCCGACTTTTCTCGGGGCGCAGACGCTGATCGTGGTGTTGTGGGTGTGCCTCAACCTGTTCGGCGTGGCCCACTTCGACCTGTACCCGTTCATCCTGCTCAACCTGGCGTTCAGCCTGCAATCGGCTTACGCCGCACCGCTGATTCTGCTGGCCCAGACCCGTCAGGCAGCGCGCGACAAGGCGCAGTCCGACGCCGATGCGCAACACCGCGAAGCCTTGGCTGTGGCCAACAGCGAACGTCAGGCCCAGGCCGCGCATAACACTGCTCAACTCTTGGCATTGCTTGAGCAAAACACCCGGCTCACGGAGATGACCAAGACTCTGACCGAACGCATCGAAAACCTGACCTCGGAGATGCATCAGCACTTCGTGCGCAAAGAGCCGCCCAAGGTTTAACCCTCACTCAAGGCAATCGCAGCGCCCGCCCCAACTCATCAAACAGCGTCACCACCGAGCGCAATGCGCGGCAGTCCGGGCGGGTCAGCAGCCAGAGCGCGGTGTCGTAACCGTGCAAAGGACCGGTCAGCGGCTGCAACGTGTCGCCGATCAAAAAGTCCGGTAATGCCGCGACACCTAAGTCGGCCCGTACCAGTTCGGTCACCGACAACATGCTGCTGCAGCGATAGGCCGGCGTGACGCCGGGCAGGTGCTGACGCCGCCAGGCAACGGTGGGATGGTCAGGCAGGAAATCATCAGGCGCGATCCAGGTCAGCGAGGCCAGGTCTTCAGGGTCGACAGACTTCAGGTACCGCTGACTGGCACACACCCGGTAGGAAATATCCGCCAGACGTCGACCGACCAAATGCTCGGGCGGTGTACGCGTCAGGCGCAAAGCGATGTCAGCATCTCGACGACTGAGGTTGGCGAAGTCGTTGGAGGTGCTCAACTCAATGGTCAATGCCGGGTAGGACGGCATGAACTGCGCCAGCGCCGGCAGCAGCAAACCTTGCAGAACCGAATCGGTGCACGTCAGACGCACGGTGCCGCTGATGACTTCCCCGCCCTGCTCCACACCAATTCGCGCCGCGTCCAACGCATGTTCCGCTCGCTCAGCCTGCTCGGCCAGGGTTTGCGCGAGTGTGGTTGGCAAATATCCGGCGCGGCTCTTTTCGAACAGTTGTTGCCCCAATGCCGCCTCCAATCGGCGGACGGCGCGAAACACTGTCGAAACGTCGACCTTCAACAAGCTCGAGGCCCGCGCCAGAGAGCCGCCGCGCACCAGGGCAAGGATCAGTGCCAGGTCGGGATAGTCCAGTCGATAGTGCGTCGCTGCATTGATCACTTGGGATAACGCCAATATTGAGTGCGTGAACGCCAATCTATAGTGGGTACCAGGAATCAACAAGCCGAGAGAGCACTCATGGAAACCACCTTAACCCGCATCGCCCTGATCGGGGACTACGACCTTCAAGTCACCGCCCACCAAGCCATTCCCATTGCCCTTGGCATGGCCGCCGAAGCGTTGCAGCTGGACGTGCAATTCCGGTGGTTGGCCACCGACCAGATCAGCGCCAACACACCGCTGCAAGATTTCGACGGTTTCTGGTGCGTACCTGGTAGTCCTTATCGAGACATGGACGGGGCGTTACGGGCGATCCGGTTTGCCCGGGAGCAGCAGCGACCGTTCCTCGGCACCTGTGGCGGGTTTCAACATGCGGTGTTGGAGTACGCCCGTCATGTGCTGGGTTGGGAAGATGCCGAACATGGCGAGACGCACCCTGATGCCGCGCGGGCGCTTCTGACGCCACTGACCTGCTCGCTGGTGGAAGCGGTGGACAGCATTCATCTGGTTGAAGGTTCGTTGATCGCCAACGCGTACGAAACGACTGAAATACGCGAGGGATATCACTGCCGCTTCGGTGTGAATCCTGAGTTCGAACGTGAACTATTGATCCAGCAACTTCACGCCGTTGGCCATGATTCGCAGGGGGATTTGCGGGCCGTTGAGCTCAGGGCGCATCCGTTCTTTGTTGCCACGCTGTTCCAGCCGGAACGTGCCGCGCTGAAGGGTGTTCTACCGCCGCTGGTGCGCGCTTTCATCAAGGCTTGTGTGAGGTAGAAACCATGACGACGCCTTACTACGCGGTAATTTTCACCTCCCGGCGCACTGAAGGTGATCAGGGATACGCCGAGGCGGCTGAACGCATGGTGGCACTGGCCCGTGAGCAGCCGGGGTTTCTCGGCGTAGAGTCGGCTCGGGGTGAGGATGGGCTCGGGATTACGGTTTCGTATTGGGCCAGTGAAGCGGCGATTCTGGCGTGGAAACATCATCCCGAGCACAGTGAGATTCGTGAGCGTGGGCGGTCGACCTGGTATGCGGAGTGTCAGACGCGGGTGTGCAGGGTTGAA